>CAZSIZ010000022.1:0-32974 GCA_964606645.1 uncultured bacterium | reverse complement strand
CACCCCTGCGGATACGTCGGGAATATAATCCCGAAGCCGCCGCAGGATAGGAAACAGAATTCTTGGATCGATCCCGGATGGTGGACTGTATTCGTCACGGTCGCTCCATAAAGAAAGCGTGTCATTGGGATAGGGGGTCGAGAGAGGAGAGGTTGGAATCTCCCTTTGGGGAAGCCAGGCGACCGTTTTCGCTCGAGACGAAGAGGCCCCGGGTTTTTTCCCCAGCCAATTTCGGATTGTTTGAAACATTGATTTCCTCCTGAATAGTATTGGTTTCTAAATTCGTATGCTTTGGCGTTTTGAAAACGAAAAAAAGCCCTCTATATATAGAAAAAAAACCGCACTTTTTCGGAGATAAAAAAACTAATTTTATTTTCATGCTGTTTTTTATTGAGATATCCTGCCAGACCATTATGGAGAAAACCGCATGAAGCACGATTTATAAAATGTAAACACTGGAAAAGATGACCAAAATCCGTTTTTGTACTATACTTAGCGAAAGATTTATTCGGGAAATACACAGATACTCAAATTCATAATACGGGAGCATGGAAAAAACGAATGTCCTCTTCTTCCAAAAACGAATATGTCCAGATATCCAAATATGGGTTGATCGTATTCGGCGTCGTTCTATTTGCCGTATTTGTCAGGGTTTACACGCTGGATGGAATGGCGTTTCACCACGACGAATCGATTCACGCCTACTATTCGCACAAAGTTTATAAAGGCGACTTCACCGCGTATAAATACGATCCGACGTATCACGGCCCATTTCTATATCACTATGGGGCGTTGTTCTTTGTCCTGTTCGGTGATAACGATTTCGCTGCCCGCCTTCCTTATGTCAGTTTCGGTTTATTACTGCTCTATTTTATATGGCGTCTCCGGCCCTTGATCGGGAACACCGCAACCTTCGTAAGTCTTGTACTGGCAGCCACTTCCCCGACGATGGTCTATTTTTCCCGTTTCGCCAGAAACGATATCTATATGGCGGCCATGGCGATGGGAATCATCGTGTTCGGTTTGGATTATTTAAGAACCAAGAAGGGAATATATTTAATCTGGATGACCTTTTTCCTGACCCTGATGTATACCTGTAAAGAAAATTCGTACATGTACGGATTCTTAATCTGCTCGTTTACGGTTTTCTACGGTATTTATTATTATTTCAGCTATCCTCGCGAAGGCCGAAACAGGGCACTGTATGAAATCTTCAAGGAACGGTCGCCGTTCGTAAAAATCCTGGCGCTTTACGGGATCTTTTCCTGTACCTTTTTTTCCCTCGTTTATTGGGTTACCCATAGCGGGATGTTCCAAGCGGGAGCCGTTCAGAATAAGGCGGTGGCGGGAGAAGGTTCTTTTGCGATCGGGGTATTGCGTACAACGTGGAATCAATACATGCAAGCGCATCCTTCTCTTACGACGATGTGGATCTCGACGGGAATCATCATAGCGGTCGCAGTGCTGGTATTGATAAGTTTTATTGGGTGGAAAACTTCTTCACGCCAAGATGAAGGATTGTCTTTTTCAAAGATTGCGCGAAACAACATTTTAGTCGTTGCCTGCTTATTCGTCGCATATTCCGTTTATACGGTTCTCTTCACGACGATGGGAACCAATCCCAATGGGATGAAAGCAGGGGTCATCGACTACGTGTTGTATTGGATGGGTCAGCAGGGTGCCCCGAGAATCCCCGGTCCGCCCGATTATTTCATCCCGCGTTTGTTGATCTACGAAACCGTGGCCGTCTTTTTCGCATGTATCGCGTTCGTTGTTTATCTTTACCGTGCGCTTGGAATGATCCATTTCAGTGCGTTTCTCCTCGTGTTTCTTGCCTCCACAAACGCATATTGGCACGTCGTGTTGAGAAAAGACACCTCCGCATATTCTTCGATTCTTTTTTTATTGGTATTTCTGTGCATTGGTTTTGCCATTGTTTTTGCCAAAAAAGCGATGGTCCTCTTTTCGTTCGTACCTCAGGAGATTGAAGAGAAGAATGGCGGTGAAAATGGGGATGAAAATGGAATCACACCCGACGGATTCCGCATGTTCTTGATTTATTGGTCTATTTGCTCCGTCATGATCTACGCCGCCTTACACGAAAAGGTTCCTTGGTTGTTGGTCCATCAGGCTCTTCCGTTGTTATTGCTAGCGGGAGTATTTATCGGAGATCTCTGGAAGTGGATTCCTGCGGGTTGGTTAAAAACGTCTTTCGCTGTATTTGTCGGGCTGTTCGTTGCTTATGAAGCTCGCATGGCGATGCACTTAAACTTCTTCAATCCCGACAATCCACGCGAATTAATTGTCTATACCCAATCCGACCACAGCGTCGTCGACCGAGTCAAAGAGATCACCGAGGCGGCGGACCGGCTTGGACCGATGTATACCCCCCCCAATCCGAAAAAAGCCATCGCCGCGGTCAAAGGAACGGCGGAGTGGCCCTATTACTGGTACCTACGCAACTACCGGCTCTCGTATGTTTCGGAGAACAGCGTTCCTTCACCGAATGTCCCCTTTGCCATCGTTAATGAAGACATGGAAACCAACATGAAAGCATGGGTGAAAGGAAAGTATACGAAGAGAAAGATAAAACACCGCGTTTGGTGGCCTCCCCTTGCGCCAGACCGCGTGAAAACGCTTTCTCTTCAACACGAATTGCCTTTCAGCTATATGCGTAAAAAGAATCGCAAAGCCGGTGACGCATGGATGGCGCTGTGGAGATACCTGATCTATCGCCAGGTCTGGGACGTGAATGATCCGCGTCTTCAACCTCCGGCCTCGAACGTTCTCATCTATCGCCGCGAACCCCTGCTTGAACCGGAGGAATCGATCAAAGTCGCCGAGGGTTACAAAAAACCCCCGGTTCCACTTCGGATTCTCGCGACAGTCGGAAAATTCGGAAATAAAGTAGGAACGAGCGACCAGCAAATAGCTGAGTTCAACCAACCGCGAGGTGTCGCCTTATCTCCCGACGAAAAAACGCTATACGTTCTAGATGCGTTAAACGGACGCATTCAGGTCTTTGACACCGATTTGAAATTCAAGGGCTGGTTCGGTGCATCAGGTACCGGTTTGGGACAATTCCAACAAAAATCAAGTGGTCCAAACGGCGGGATTGCCGTTGGCGCGGACGGAACCATTTTCGTGACGGACACATGGGGTGCCCCGGTCGGCCGTATCAATCGCTACGCGCCTGATGGTAAAGCCCTTGCACCGTTATATCCTTCTGGAAACCAACAATTTTTCGGTCCCCGCGGATTGGATACGGACTCGAAAGGAATCCTATACGTTGCCGATACGGGAAACAATCGTATCCTGCGTTTTCGCGCAAATGGAACCTTTGACGGCGTACTCACCAGTGGTGGCATGAAAGAACCCGTTGGTGTCACGGTGGGGCCGAATGGACAGATCTACGTCTGCGATGTTGGGATGCGGCGTGTCATAGCCTTTACACCGCAAGGCAAACTGTCCAAACAATGGCCGATTTTAGGGTGGAGTGCCAGCTCTGACGATATGATTATATGGATAGAGCCTTATGTTGCCGTCGATAAAAAAGGCTTTGTTTACATAACGGACTCAACGTCGAATACCGTTCACCGTCTCGATCCAACCGGTCAATCCGTCGTTCGAGGGGGTGGCAAAGGGCGACGACCGGGGAATTTAAGTGGGCCCAAGGGTATTACGATTGATTCCCAGGGCAATTTGTATATTGCGGATAGCCACAACCACCGTGTGATCAAAGCTCGAATTCAGTAATTAACGATTCTTTTTTGACAAAGCCGGTTTGTCGTGGAATAATGATAAAGGATATCCGTATCATTAAAACGAGAGAGTAGATTCGTGTCTGCACCGATCGAAATTTCCATTACTAAAGAAGAACAAACACTTGAAAAACCGCGAACACTCGTCACGGCAGGGGTTGGGGATTCAAATGTGGATTATCTCGGATTTTTACGGGAGATCGGCTACGTAATAGAATGTTTTCCATCGACCAACGGATTGGTTGACTACATCCGTGGAAATCCCCCCAACGTTCTTCTTCTCGATACCGATGAAATTGGCGAAAAGGCCACCTTAATAACTCAAGCCCTTAAAAGCAATCCTCTGACTTATACCATGCCGATCGTCATTGCTCTCGGCAGCCGGAATTGGAACACGGAAATTGATATTCTCGGCGCGGGAGCCGAGGATTTTGTTGAAAAGCCATTTCCGTCTCCGATTCTCGCCGCACGGATTCACACCAGTGTACAGCGGAACATACGTCTTCAAGTTTCCAATCCACTGACTGGATTGCCTGGAGCGATTTACATTGAAGAACAAGCCACAATGCGTTTGAAAAATGATCTCCCGATCGCAATATGCTATACCGACCTGGATAATTTCAAATCGTTTAACGACAAGTACAGTTATAGCCGGGGAGATAATGTACTCCGCATTCTGGCGACGATTCTTTCCGAAAGCGTCTGCATTCACGGAAAAGAAGACGATTTCGTCGGTCACATCGGCGGAGATGATTTCATCATGATCGTTGATTATAACTGTGTCGACGAGATCTGCCGCTACGTCACAAGCTGTTTTGATGCCCTCGTTCCCTATCAGTACGAAACCGAAGATATGCGTAGCGGATTCATCATGTCTTTAAACCGGCAGGGATTGGAAACCCGCTTTCCAATTATGACGGTCTCCATCGGAGTTGTTACGAATGAGAGTCGCCGTATCGACAGCTACCTGACGATGACGGAACTCGCCACCGAAATGAAGGAATTTACGAAAGCGTTTGTGAAAAATCAAACAATTCCCCAAAGCAATTACCGAGTCGATCAACGGACCAAATAGCCTTTACGATCGCATGCTTTTCAATCCCCTGACAGAAAACGTCAGCGTGCAACACTGATCCTCATCCCCGGTATAGCGTAGTATAAACGCCCAAGAGAGCTGAGGATAACCTTTTCTAAATAAGACGGAGGAGCCGGACATGGCGAATAAAATATACGTGACAAGACAATTACCTCAACCCGTTTTCGACCGCCTGAAAGTTGCCGGTTTTGATTACGATGTTTACCCGGAAGACCGAGTCATTCCCCGCGATGTCCTCCTTGAAGCCGTCCAAGGACGGGATGGGATCCTTTGCATTTTGACCGATACGATCGATGCCGAAGTCTTCGATCGTGCAAGCCAAGCAAAAATATTCGCAAACTATGCGGTTGGCTACAACAACATCGATGTCGAAGACGCAACGCGGCGCAACATCGCCATTACGAACACTCCGGGCGTTCTGACCGATACGACTGCCGACTTAGCCTGGAGCCTGCTTCTTTCCACAGCCCGCCGGGTCGTCGAGTCGGATACCTATTTGAGGGCTGGAAAATTCACGGGCTGGGGACCGCTATTACTCATGGGGCAGGAAGTGACGAACCGAACACTTGGCATCGTTGGTTTAGGGCGTATCGGAAAAGCGTTTGCCGCCCGGGCCGCCGCCTTTAATATGAAAGTGCTTTACTATGCCCGCCACCGGGATGAAGAATTTGAAGCATCCTATACCCCTGGCGCCGAAAAAGTAGAACTCGACGACCTCCTGAGACAAAGCGATTTCGTCAGCATCCATCTCCCTCTGACCCCGGATACAACGCATTTTATCGGGGAAAAAGAATTGAAGCGAATGCAGTCTCACTCCATTTTAATCAATACGGCACGTGGCCCGATCGTGGATGAAACCGCATTGGTCGACGCATTGAAAGAAGGCTGGATTTGGGGCGCGGGCCTCGATGTTTTCGAAGAAGAACCAACTGTTCACCCCGAACTGACCGCTTTACCCAACGCGGTTCTTCTTCCTCACATCGGCAGTGCGACTGTAGAAACCCGAACCAAAATGGGCCTGATGGCAGTGGAAAATATCATTGCCTTTTTCGAGGGAAAACGCCCCCCCAATCTAGTCAACGAAGAAATTTGGAATAAATAGCCGAGACGGTTTCGGATTATTGAGATATCCTTTTATATAACGGTTCAGTAAAAAGCCAGACCTTGCAGACAAAACGGCAAGATATAGGTATCCATAAAGCGAATCTTCATACAATATCTTCCGGTCATAAAAAGTGCTTTCGACTTTTTGCTGTTTCGTTTTGGGGAAACAAAACCATGGATTACTTGGAAAAAGGAAAAAAACTGGCGCAGGATGGAAACTTCGAGGAAGCCCTGGATGCGTTTCTATTAGCGCTCGAGAACGACAAAGAAAACGCCGACCTCCATTTTTATCTCGGACTTTCGTATAGTTCTTTGGAACAATTTCCTTATGCGAAATATCATTACGAAATCGCCATCCGACTCGATCCGAATCATAAAAAGACCAAACTCGTCTGGGACGGTATAAAACACATCACACCCGAAAAACCTCCTGAAAAACGGCTGACTCGTTCGGCCGAAGCAAAGGCCAGGCAGTCGCAAACTCAAATTCAAGACTCGAAACCAGCCACAGCTCAAGTGCCAGAAAACCATTCGGTTACTGAGAAAAAAACGGATGTTCAACTGACGGATGATAAATGGGAACGCGCCTTTCCCGCCGATGAAATCATCCACCATGAAAAAGATTCGAGCTTCGTAAAAAATTTCTTTATTTTCGTCATAGGAACCACCATTGTCGCGTCGATTGTCTATTTCGTTCTATCCTTGTTCCTGCAACAGCAGTAAGTCCAACATATCTTAACGGATTACAAAAACGTGTAGGGGCAGGCCTTGTGCCTGCCCTGAGCAATCGGAATAGGTTACGATGATTTAAAATCATGGCTGCAACAATCCCATCCATAGATACGATCAACTCCATGTACGGTTTGTCCAACCGGCCTTTGGCCAAGGATTGGACATTGGAGGAAGCCCGCGATTATTGCCACGATTTAACCGTTTCCCATTATGAGAACTTTCCCGTGGGATCATTGCTCGTTCCAAAAACAAAGCGTCCTCACGTCTATGCGATCTACTCATTCGCCCGCGTGTCGGATGATTTTGCGGATGAAGTCGCTTACGAAGGCCGCCGCCTGGATCATCTCAACGGCTGGGAAGAACGGCTGGAGGATTGCTATCGGGGAAAAGCGGACCACCCGGTATTCATCGCGCTGGCGGATACGGTGAAACAATGCGATCTGTCCATCGAACTGTTTCGAGGATTACTTCATGCGTTCAAGAAAGATGTAACCGTCAAGCGTTACGATACGCTCGATAGCGTCATCGAATATTATTGCCAGTATTCCGCCAATCCTGTGGGCCGCCTGATCCTGAGTCTGTTCGACTATCGTGACGACGAGCGCTTTGAACTCTCGGACCATATCTGTACCGCACTCCAGTTGACCAATTTCTGGCAGGATATCGCTATCGATTTGAAAAAAGACCGCATCTACATCCCCAGAGAAGAAATGAAACGAGAGGGATACTGCGAAGAAGAGCTCTTCGCGCACGTCTACGACTCACGCTTTCAAACGATCATGTCCCGGCTGGCGCAACAGACATGGGCGCTTTTCGATCGAGGATTTCCCTTGGTGGAAAAAGTCCAATGGCCGCTGAACGCGGAACTGCGTTTCACATGGCTGGGAGGAACGACGATCCTAGCCCGCTTGGCTAAAAACCGCTACGATGCCTTCGGTAATCGGCCCAAGTTATCCAAGTGGGATTTAATCGCAATGGGTGGGCGTTCTCTGGGCCGGATCGGACGGAAGCGTCAACGATTGAAAACGCTTTTCGACGAGCAGCATCCAGCCGCTTAAACCGCTTCATGGTGGATGAGATTGTTTCCGTGAATTCGACTTACACGAAAGAAAAAACGAAACAAAGCAAAACGAATTTCTACTATTCGTTCCTGTTTCTTCCTAAAGCCAAGCGGGAGGCGATTTATACCGTCTATTCATTCTGCCGGGAGACCGATGATATCGTCGATAATTCGACAACCCCGGACGATGCCTGCCGCAAGTTAAACCAATGGCGCTCCGAACTGGATGCCTGTTACGACGAAGAGCCTGCGCACCCCATCACAAAAGCGTTGTTGGACGTTCAACATTCATTTCCATTACCCAAAGAATATTTCCACGCTCTGATCGATGGATGCGAAATGGATTTGACCCGCAAACGTTATTCGACATTCGATGATTTGGCCGATTACTGCTACCGTGTTGCCAGTGTCGTGGGGCTGATCTGTATTGAAATTTTTGGATACCGAACGCCCCAAACCAAAGATTACGCCGTCAATCTAGGCAAGGCGCTTCAATTGACCAACATCATGCGTGACGTAGGTGAAGATGCCCGGCTCGGCCGGATTTATCTGCCCCTGGAGGATTTAGAACGTTTCAAACTCAGCGAGAACGATCTCATCAACGAAACGTACTCCCCCGCATTTGTGGAGATGATGAAATTCCAGGGAGAACGCGCACAACACTATTACGATCTCGCCACCTCGCTTTACGAGCATCGAGACCACCATCTCCTGTTTCCCGCCGAGATCATGCGGAAAATCTATCACACGCTTTTAAATGGAATCGTGAAAGCCAATTACAACGTATTTGATAACCGCGTCCGTGTTCCCAATTCAAAAAAAATGTCCATCGCGTTGAAGACCTGGCTTGGAAGCCGACTAACCGGTGCTATGCAATGGGGTACGACACCGTAATCATTGGAGGAGGCTTCGCGGGAATCTCCGCCGCACTGTCGCTGGCCGAGGCCGGGTTGCAGATTGCGCTATTAGAAAAAAAACCGTTTCTGGGCGGCCGGGCGTATTCCATTCGGGATAAAAAAACGGGTGAATGGATCGACAACGGCCAGCACGCCCTGATGGGGTGCTATCACCAGACGTTCGATTTATTACGTCGGGTGGGCACGGAAAACACGGTTAAGTTGCAGAATCGTCTCTCTATTCACTACAGAAGCGCAGACGGCCTGAGAGACGTCTTGCATGCGCCCCCCTTACCAGGCCCGTTTCATCTGCTTGGCGGATTGATGAAGATGAATTCGCTTGTCTGGAAGGATAAATGGGCCGCGATCCGCTTCGGCTTAGCATTGAAAAATCCCAAGAGCATTCGAGAAGGAGAGAGCGTTTCCGAATTCTGCCACCGGATGGGCCAAACCTCTGTCATCCAAAAGCGAATGTGGATCCCTATCACCCTGTCCGCCTTGAATGAAGTTCCCGAAAAAGCCAGCGCGCGATTATTTCAAACAGTGATGAGCCAGGCGTTTTTATCCAAAGCGGGAGATTCGTGTATGGGATTGTCGGTTGCACCGCTCCAGGAATTGCATGGCGGTCGGGTTTCCCGTTATCTCCAAGAAAAAGGCGGAGAGGTTCGGCTGAAACAAAACGTCCAGCGTTTGGAATGGAAAGGAAACCGGATTACGGCAGCGATCCTCTCTTCGGGAGAACGTCTGGAATGCGATTCATGTATTACCGCCATACCAGCGCGCTTGCTCGGTAAACTCATCCAAGCCTCGGATTTGCAGGAAACAGTCCCCGTTCCCGATCTCGGTGCATCACCGATTCTCAGCGTTTATCTTTGGTTCGACCGCTCTTTCACCGAGGAACAAATCTGTTGTTTACAGGACACCCCATTCGAATGGGCGTTTCACCGGTCAAATTTCATGAGACCGGGAGAGCATAACAATTTTTGTGTCTGCCTGGTCGCCAGCGCAAGCCATACGCTCCGAGGCTGCCGCCGCGAGGAATTAATACAAACCGCCGAAGAAACGATCAAGCGAACGTATCCAGAGAGTAAAGACTGCCGGTTGGTTTCGTCTTGTGTCTTTTGGGAGCCAAAAGCGACGTTTTCCGCGACACCGGAGAACGAAAAAAATCGTTTGCCCTCAGAGACGACATTTTCAAATCTGTTCCTGGCAGGAGATTGGACCCAAACCGGCCTGCCCGCAACCATCGAAGGAGCAGTGCAAAGCGGAAATCGAGCGGCTGAATACCTTAAATCTCAAACGATATAAAGAGTCTAAACACCCTGTTAAAATAGAGGTTCCTGATTAGAATAATCCGAACATATTGGGCTTGATGTCAGACCAATAACAAACGCAGATAAGGAAATCATTTCTGTATCAAAGAAAAACCGGAGGAAAAGAATGGGACGTAACACACAAAATTTGAATCGCCGAACGTTTTTACAGAGTGGAGCGGCAACAGCCGCCGTTGCGATGGGAGTAAACGCTTCCCAAGCATCGGAAAAGAAACCGGACACCAAAAAGATCCTCAATTACCAATCGGGAATGAAATACCGGCGTTTTGGAGAAACCGATATATACCTTTCCGTGATCACGATGGGTGGACTGGTGATGAACGAAAACAGCGAAAGCCATCACTACGCCATCGACCAAGGCGTCAACCACGTCCATATATCAACCTCATATATCGGCGGCACATCGATCGTTAAACTCGGCGAAGTCATGAAGACCAAACGCGATAAAGTTTATATCTCGTTGAAAGATAATTTCTTTAGCAGCAGTGATTACGAAAAGGGCGATTACTCGAAAATCGACAGCGTATTGAAAACCTTGAATACCGACTACGTCGACTTTTTTATGTTCAATCGCCACGATATTAAATCTGCCAGCAATCCAAAGATCATAGAATATTTTGAGAAATTAAAAGCAATGGGCAAAGTACGCTTCGCCGGCTTGACTTCACATGGCGACGTGAAAGGCTCAATGGCGGCGGGAATCGAAAGCGGAATGTACCACATGGTCAATCCCGTGTTGAACCAGCCCAACCTGGAAGCGATGGATGAAGAACTGAAAGCCGCCTACAAAAAGAAAATTGCGGTCATGGCCATGAAAACCATGAAAGGTCAAAAAAGCCGTGAACAGGAAGTGGCTTACCTGAAAAAAGTGCTGAGCAACCCCGCTGTGACAACGGTCGTCAAAGGAATCGGATCGATGGATATGTTCGACGCCTATCTCAAAGGAGTCAACGAAACATTAACGAGCATGGAAGACCGCCAGCTGTATCGCTACGCTCAGGCCAACCGCTCCGAAAACTGTATGATGTGTGATGAATGTAAGGGTGCTTGCCCGGAAAGCATTGAAATCTCCACCGTACTGCGTTGCAAAGACTACTATTATGAACAACAGGGCGACCGCCCGTTGGCGATTGAAACCTACCACGAACTTCCCGTGAACAAACGCTGGTCCAGCCAATGCGGTGACTGCCGAATTTGCGAAGAGACTTGCCCGAACGGTATCAAAATCATCGACCGTTTGAAAGCCGCCCAGCAGATGTTTGTGTAAAGAAGACAGCAAAGGTTATTATTCACGATGATCGATCGAAAGACATTTTTCGCGTTACTTATGGTTCCGCTTTTGTGCCTGGGCGTTTTCGCTCAGGAGGAATTCAGTGACGAAGCGGAACAAACGCCCATCCCAGAGAAAGTGAAGCAGGAGTTGACGATGCTTCTCCCGGATATGGCCGCTCTCGGTGCGGAACCGGCGGGAAAGATCGAGTTTTATGGCTCCAACCTGTTCGAATACATCAACGGTGGGGCGAGCGTGTATCACGACTATGATTTCGTTGCAGTGGTTCATCGGGATTATAAAAAAGGTGAAACGGAAATCACGGCCGATATATATTTCATGGACGGGAAACTCAACGCCTTTGGAATCTACTCGGCGGAACGTTCGCCCGGTTACAATTTCATCAAAGTCGGCGCGGAGGGATACCTTGAAGACTCCATTCTGAATTTCCTCCAGGGGCCATATTACGTCAAACTCATGGCGTATAGTCCGAAAGGGAAAACCAATGCCTTGCTTCGGGATATCGCCAATGATATCTCGAAGCGGATCGGAACGGGGAAAAAATTCCCAACAGCGCTGAAACGTTTTCCCACAGATAATCTTGTGGCGCGTTCAGAAATGTACCTCAACAAAGCACCGCTGGCGTGTGAGTTTCTCGAACCGGCGTTCAAAGCCAACTACATGTTCGGAGAGAAAAAGAGCTCTTTGTTTATTTCCATCGCAAAGAACGCGAAGGAAGCCAGGGCGCGAGTCGAGAAAATGAAAGCGCGTGTAGCCAAAGCAGGCGAGGTCAAAACCTTGTCCGGCTTGGGAAAGATGGCGTTTTCCGGGAAAGATAAATACATCGGTGAAATGATCGCATTCCCCAAAAGCCGTTACGCAATTTTCCTAATCAATCCACCGGAAAACCCAGAAGCATTTCTGAAAAAAACAGCAGAAGGACTGACCAGAAAGAAGTAGCCGCGTTTTTGTCAATTTCGTATCGGATCGTTAAAACTCAAACAAACTCTATGAATAAGGGGCACAAGCAAAAAGCCTGTGCCCCTTTAATTCGTATTGGATGAAAGGAAATACC
Source organism: uncultured bacterium (assembly GCA_964606645.1). Classification (GTDB taxonomy): domain Bacteria; phylum Hinthialibacterota; class Hinthialibacteria; order Hinthialibacterales; family Hinthialibacteraceae; genus CAZSIZ01. Next base: position 20,646 of record CAZSIZ010000022.1, on the reverse strand, counting down.
TCGCGCTACAACGCTTCCTCCGAATGCTCGCCGGTCCGAATCCGTACAACATCCTTCAGGTCGTAGATAAAAATCTTTCCGTCGCCGACCTGGCCGGTGTTGACCGCTTCCCGGATGGCTGTAATGACCTGCTCGGTCGTTTCGGCTTTGACGACGACCTCCACTTTGATCTTGGGCAGAAAGGCGACGTTGTATTCCCGGCCCCGATAGAGTTCGTGATGGCCTTTCTGGCGTCCGAATCCACGCACTTCAGTGACCGTCATCCCCGTGACTCCCAGCTGTTCCAGCGCGCTGCGAAGGTCTTCCAATTTATGCGGACGAATAATGGCTTCGATTTTGTTCATCGGTTTCTACTCCCTTGTCAAATCGCTCATACCCGGCGATAGAAAATTATACGCAACCTCACCGTGACAGGACAGGTCCAATCCGATGACTTCATCATCAGGCTCAACCCGCAACGGGGTAATGAAACTAATGGTTTTGAGGATCACGAAAGTCCCCACCGCTGCCAGCGCAACAGCAGCCCCGATCCCGATCAACTGTTTGACCACTTGGCTGGGATCGCCATAAAACAGCCCGTCGGCTCCGCTTGGATTGATCGCCGTACTGGCGAAAAATCCCGTCGCTAACGCGCCCCAGGTTCCACCCAGGCCGTGAACGCCGAACACATCCAGCGAGTCGTCGTATCCGAACTTATCCTTCAGCACGTTAAGACCAAAATAACAGACCACCGACGCTCCAAATCCGATGATTAACGCGGATGGAATGGAAACAAAACCGGCAGCGGGTGTAATCGCAACCAAACCGGCAACGGCTCCAGTCGCCGCCCCCAGGACCGTCGGTTTCCCCCGCTTGATCCACTCGATCATGGGCCAAGTCAAGCCGGCGGTTGCCGCAGCGGTGTTGGTGGTAGCAAACGCCATTGCCGCAACCCCATCCGCCGCCAAGGCACTGCCCGCGTTAAATCCGAACCAGCCGAACCAGAGCAGCGCAGCGCCGATCAGAGTGAATGGTAAATTATGAGGGGGTAGCGCCGTTCGCGGATAACCCATGCGTTTTCCGATGACAAGGCAGGCAACCAGCGCGGAAATACCAGAACTGATGTGGACCACGGTTCCTCCGGCGAAATCAAGCGCGCCCAACTCCAGCAGCCAGCCTCCTTCACCCCAGACCCAGTGACACAGGGGATCGTAGACCAGCGTCGTCCACAAAATCGCGAATAGGAAAAACGCGCCGAAGCTGATACGCTCGGCAAATGTGCCGCTGACCAGCGCGAGAGTGATGATCGCGAACGCGCCCTGAAACATGGCGAAAAGAATCGCTGGAATCGTTCCGCTCGCTTCGGGTCCGACTCCCGTCAACGCGAAGTGATTGAATCCTCCGACAAGACCCCCGATGTCCGTCCCGAATGCCAGCGTATAGCCCACGATAACCCATTGCACGGCGATCAGGCACAGACAAAAGAAACTGTGCATCAGCGTGGACAGCACATTCCGCTGATTGACCAGACCCCCGTAAAAAAGCGCCAAACCCGGCGCGGTCATCATGAGAACGAGTGCGGTCGAGATCAGCAGCCATGCAGTGTCACCCGCATTGATTTTCGATGGGGCTTCTTCCGCGATGGCAGGCAAGGCTGCCAGTGCAAGTAGAAAAATTGCTGGGATACCGATTCTCAAGTTTCGATAAGATTTGACAGTGGACATAATATCTCCTTACGATTGGAATCTTCCCCCGGCTTTTCATACCTGCTTCTTAATCAAAAATGGTTCCAAAACAGTACAATGAACAAAAAAACGCAATAACTCATTGAATTAAAAGACGTTACTTTTATAAGAACAAGAAAGGATTCATAAAACAAGGCAGGAATGTTATATTGATATTTGAACAGAGGTGTTTAAAAAAGAGCAGAATTCGAGTTTAAATTCATCGGGTGATCAAGGACAATAATCGTCTTATTCGTAACCGGAAAAAGATATAATTAAAGCAATGAGCAGCATGATTTGGACATACGTTTCTGTTAAGATGCCTCATTCTTGAAAGGTTTTTTAAGAGTTACAATGAAGCAGATTTTTATTCCCCAAAGAGAGAGTCGCCGAATCTGTTCGATAATTCTTTTATCCATTTTTATCATTGGGGGAACCACAAGGGAGGAAACTATGTCTGCCCCGAAATCGGTCCGTGTGGCGCTATGCCAAATCTTTTCACTGGACGGCGACCGCTCCGGAAATTTTACACGCATTGAAAACGCCATCATCGAAGCGAAAGCCGAAAACGCGGAAATCCTATGCTTTCCCGAAACTGTGATCTACGGATGGGTCAATCCCACCGCCCACCAGCGTGCCACTCCTATCCCCGGCAGCGACTCAAACCGCCTCTGCGAATTAGCCCGGAAATACGAAACGTTTCTATGCGTTGGATTGGCGGAAAAAGACGGGGACGCGCTCCACGATTCGGTGATCCTGATCGACAGCGAAGGAACGATTCTCCTAAAACACCGAAAGATCAATCTCCTGTCCGAGCTGATGGAACCGCCCTACACGCCAGGAAAAGAGATCGGCGTGGTGAATACTCGATTCGGTAGGATCGGTCTCCTGATATGCGCCGATACGTTCATGCCGGAAAACCTAAGGCGAATGGCGGACCTGAAACCGGACCTGGTGTTGGTCCCTTACGGCTGGGCTGCCAAAGAAGAAGCCTGGCCCGAACACGGCAAGCAGCTCCAAAAAACCGTCTTCAAAGCGGCTAAAGCCATCAACGCACCGGTCATCGGAACCGATCTCGTCGGTGAAATCACACACGGCCCCTGGACCGGCCAAGTTTACGGCGGCCAAAGCGTCGCCGCCGGTTCCGACGGAACGATTCTAGCAACTGCCAAAGACCGCGACCGGGATATTCTCGTGCTCGATATAGAGATTGGGAAATGAATAACGTACAACATCTTGTGATGCGAGGTGGAAAAAGATTGTAGTATTATTAAACCGTACTCAATAATACTCTGTCTTCTTTATCCCTGTATACAGCATCGAATGAAGCAAAGGAATCACGCTTATAGACAGCCAGGACCATTTGTTGTTACACTCTTTTCATGACTCCAATAACATTTACATCACACTAAAAAAAAGGGTTCCTTAAACGATTTACATTCGTTGTACCTATAAGTGAAAACGACTCCCGATAACGAATGCGCTGATATTATTGTAATTAGATCGTAATTGTGGTGTTCCTCGTGCCGTGACAATCGTGCCGTAAAGGGAACATTCCTCATTAAAAAAAGGTAAACCAATGGCCGAACTTGCAGAAAGCGCTCCGCAGGAGCAAGTCAGCGATCAACCCATTATCGACGCCGCGTTTCTACGCTACTTGGAACAGCTCCATTTAATCTCCAAAAAAATCTTTCTCGGCAGGATGAAAGGTGAACGCCGCTCCCGCAAACGCGGTATCTCCATCGAATTCGCCGATTACCGCGATTATTCGAAAGGGGACGATCTCCGTTTCCTGGATTGGAACATCTTCGGGCGCCTGGACCGGCTGTTCACCAAACTCTTCCACGAGGAAGAAGACCTCTACCTCTATATCCTCATCGACACCAGCGCGTCGATGGAATCGGGCGATCCGCGTAAATCGTGGTTCGCCAAACGAGCGGCGGCGGCGTTGTCGTACATCTCCCTGGCAGGAATGGACCGCGTCTGCCTGGTCGGTTTCAGTCAGGAGCGCTACCGTTGGCTTCAACCGGCCCGTGGCAAGGCACGTATCTGGAGCATCATCGATTTTCTCGAACAACTCCCGATCGACGGAGAAACAACTCTGTCAGAGGGATGCCGCCGTTTCGCCTTACAGCAATCTCATGGAGGTGTGGTCATCCTCCTCTCCGACCTTTTCGATCCGGCTGGTTACGAAGAAGCCTTCAAGCACCTCCTGCAAAACCGCAACGACTTATACGTCATGCAGGTTCTGTCACCGCAGGAACTCCACCCGGATCTGTTCGGCGCGCTTCGGCTGATCGATGTCGAAACAACCGAGCAAGTGGAACTGACCGTGACGGAGGAGTTGCTCATCAACTACGAACGCCGTTTGCGGGCGTTTCAATCGGAAATAAAAAATCTGAGTACCCGTTACGGGATTCATTATCTGCCGGTTTCTTCCGAGGACCCAGTGGAACGCCTGTTAACCCATTCATTTCGCCGATTAGGCTTGATTGAGTAATGCCATGAATTTTCTTGCGCCTCTAGGTTTCTTTTTCGCGTTGTTTATACCGGCAGTGATTATTCTCTACCTGCTCAAACTCAAGCGGATCGACATGCCCATCTCCAGTACGCTGCTGTGGCGGATCAGTTTGGACGATCTAAAGGCAAATACCCCTTTCCAAAAGTTGAAAAAAAACCTTCTGCTTTTCCTGCAACTATTGATTATCGCTATTCTGACATTTGCCGTGGCACGGCCGGTTCTTCGCTTAGGGGGATTAGAGGGGCAAAGTTTCATCGTCCTGCTCGACTGCTCCGCCAGCATGTCCGCCACCGATGTCAAACCTTCCCGCCTGCAAGAAGCCAAACGCCTGGCGATCGACCTGGTCAATGACATGAGCGTCGGCGACCGGATGATGGTCATCAGTTTCGGCAGCAGCGCCTCAGTGCTCACTCCCTTCGAGCAGAACAAGGGGATCTTGCGAAATGTCATCCGGGAAATTCGGCCGATGGATACTCAAACGGATATTGAGGACGCGCTTCGTAACGCAGTATCCGCTTCCAAAGCCGCGTCCAATCCCGAAGTCATCATTATTTCCGATGGACGTTTTACCATCCCCCAGGAGATACCGGTCGGCCAGCTTCAGACGCGGTATGTTCCCGTCGGTGAATCGTCAGAGAATGTCGGAGTGATCGACCTCGTCGTCCGAAAGGATTACGCATACCAACAGAATTACGAAGTCCTTGTCGGTATTCAGAATACGGGTGTGTCCGAACAAGAGGTCTATGTCGAACTATGGGGCGAAGGCGAAGCCGGACATGTTCACGAAGCCACTGCCACCGAATCGGCGGATGAAGAACAGCCCGAACGGAAAATGATGGACGCTCGCAAACTGACGATGGGTCCGGGGATCACTGAAACGATCGTCTTCAAAGATCCCGGAACCTTCCCGGAAAAAATCGAAGTCATTCTCGACAGTGGCGATTCACTCAAAACCGACGATCGCGCCGTGGCCATGATCCCGAAGGAAGATACCATCAGCATCCTGCTCGTCACCAGCGACAATTACTACCTCCAGCGTGTGTTGAACCTCGATCCCCGCGCCCGGCTCGCTGTCACGTCGCCTGGCAAATACACAGGCCCAGGCGATTATGACGTGATCGTCTTCGATTCATTCGCCCCCCTGGCACTCATTGGCGGGAACTATGTCTTTATCAACGCCATTCCTCCCATTCCAGAATGGACCGCCGGTGAGGACAAGTTGGAGATGCTTCACATCGTCGATTGGGACCGTTTTCATCCACTGACCCGCTACCTCAATCTCGACAACCTGACCGTTGTCAAGAGCCAAAACCTCGGTGCGCCCGGCTGGGCGGAGACGATCGCCGAGTCCCGCGAGACTCCGCTGATTTCCGCGTTCCAGCACGAAGAAATCCGGGGCGTCGTCACCTCGTTCGATCTCTATGATTCGGATTGGCCCATGCGGGTTTCCTATCCGATCTTCTTCTCCAACTTGATTAACTGGTTCGGGTCGGGAGAGGGATTGTCAGTTTTTATGAAAAAGACCGGTGACGTGCTGGTGCTCGACCCTCCCGAATCGCTGAAGGATAAAGTCGTCTTGAATCCACCGAAACCGCTCGAACCACGTGAATTCACGTTCGCCGATACCATGCCGGTTTATTACGGCGATACGGGACTGGTTGGCGTCTACGAATACCGCGTCGGCGAGGAAGTGGCAAAACGCTATGCGATCAACCTGCTTTCTCCCAGCGAATCGATCATCGCTCCCATGCCCAGCCTGGACATTCAGGGAACAACTGTCGAAGGCGATACCACCGCCGTCGAGTCCAACCGCGAAATCTGGCGCACACTCGCCATCATTGCCCTGATCGTCCTCATCATCGAATGGCTCGTCTACGTCAAGCGCGCCAAATACGCCTTTTGACCATCAACCGTCGATGTGTCTGGTCGACCGACCGACATAACAACGTGTAGGGGCAGATCTTGTGCCTGCCCGTGTTCAATCCAATCCATTTGTCTTCGCTGACTTTTTCCGGACTTAAGGCACCTTTTTTATGTAACAACGCCCGTTCACAGGCGTTTCTATATACACAATCTTTTGGGACGTGTAAGAAACGATTCTTCAAAGGTTCTCCGACAGGAGTAGAAAGTGAGTACGGCAATGTTCGGTCTTGTTTTTCATGCAATATTTCTTGTTTTCAGCCTGATGTGGATTTCCCGCTGTCTCTGGCGCTTGCCGGGAGATCTTCTCTTGATCCGGGAATACGGCCGTGATAAAAACTGGTCGGAATGCGTGCTGGAAATCGGGATATTTATTTTTGTCTGGGGAGTGTCCGTGGTGCTGTTTCTGCTGTTTGTTTTACCGATTCTTCACATCTTTATCAAGGCAGGAACGGCGATCTTCAACAGTCTGTAATCGAATTCATTCAACCAAAACCAACCATCAGGCTTTGACGTTGATATTATTTCCGGAAGGGAAATGGGATTTGTTTTCAGGGAAAATAATGATCCGCGCCTGACCTCCAGAGACATACGGTTTCCCTGTGCTTGGATTCACACCACGGTGCAGCCGGACGGAAGTAAGAACTTTCTGGCCGTTGAGGATCGCTTCACTGGTATCGCGCCTGATGTGAGACAATTCGTGCTGGCGAACGGCGAACTGAGATTGGATCGCAGAAACCGGCTGGGCGTATTGAAATGAGACGCCGGAATCGTTGGACCCATCCTGGTAAGTCACCGTCTCCTGCTGAGAAGGATCGCCCATTACCCCGCGTTGATTTTGATTTACTAAAGGTGTCTTCGGATCAGTCGATTCCTCCGTAACGGTGTCAGTCTTTTTTTCACGGTCTGTGGGAGTGATTGAATCGGACGGAGTAGAAGACACACTGAGTTCGCGAACCTGCTTCAAGGCTTTACGCGCGATACGCTGAGCGTTCACCGAGTTGCCCTTACCAGCATGTTGCTCGGCCTGATCCAGCATCGCCAGGATTCGCATCGCACCCGCGCCGGTGATCCCGTTTTCATTGAGCAGACGCTTGGCTTCCGAGATCGAGCGCTGAGCAGGCTGCGCTTGCGATCCGGCCGGAATAACACTTACACTGGGGGCAACCGGTTGTACAGACGTCACCATCCGATTTTGCTCCAAAAAAACGCAATTTTCCGAGGGTATATATTATATCGATGGATTTCATTTGGGCAATAGTTATTTTTCAACTCAAGAAAATCCGCAGGGTTACATCATTGCGAGTACATCGCCGCCTTTGCCCTGCTGAATGGCAGGCACGTAGGTCTCGAGTTCTTTCTGAACGGCCGGATCGGTGAGATCGATCGTCTTCTTCTTTTCCGCAGACATATAGGCCGCCATCACCAGTTTGGTAATTTCCAGACCGTAGTTCAGAGAAAGCATCCCGTCTTTGCCTTGGAGAAACGCATTGGCGGCGTCGATGTTTTCATCCGTGTAGCCGTATAAATCCGCTTCGTTGTGATGCACCGGAAGCAGTCCCCGGCTGGCCGTCGATTTTTCAAGCGCCCCTTCTTGATCGGCAACCGCATCGGCGGCGGCGTCTCCGATGAAGATCGTCAGTGGAGCGACGAGCGTGTTGATTTCAAACGCATATCCCGGTCCCATACCGTCCATAAACAAGCGCAAACCTTGCTTTTCGAACATCCAGGAATTCGTGAACTGCGCTTTGGCGATCTGGCCGGTTTCTGGATTTTTATAGGTAATCATCCCTGTTGCGAAATCCTCGGCTGGCGTTTTTGAGTAATCAACACCCATATCATTCAAAAGTTTCTCGCGCCAATGAGGGATTCCCCACTTCAGTAAACCGAGATCGCAACTCACTTCCTGTGGAACCATGAACGTCAGCGGCTTGCCGATGGGATTGAGTGCGTACCAGCCGACGGCAATGCTATGACAGCCCATATCGCACAGCACCCCTCCACCCTGTCGCGTGGGATCCCAGAACCAGCCTTCATGAGGGCCGCCGTGTTCTTCGGCCGAGCGGGTCAAGGTCATTGGCCCCATGGTTTCCTGCTGAGGGGCAAGCTGTTTCAGCTGAACCTGAAGGGGTTTCATAAACAACTGGTTTTCAAAATAGGCGGTAGGAATTTTGACTTCATCCACCAGCGCCAACAGTTTTTTCGCTTCGGCCACGTTGCGTCCCAGCGGTTTCTCGCAGATGATCCCCTTCAATTGCGCCCCGGCTTTAACCGCCGCAACGATCTCCTCCATAATCACGATGCGGGTATAGTTGGGGCAATAGATCGCGACCGCATCAACGTTTTTGACCAACTCCGTCACGCTGGGATAGACCGTGGCCGGACCGAGACCGCGTTCCTTCGCGGAGGCAGATAGTTCCTCCGCACCCTTCACGGAAGTGATTCCGGCCAGTTCCATATTGCGAACCTGTTCCATAGCGACGGACTGAAAATGGCTGATGAATCCAGCGCCGATCATTCCAAGTTTTATTTTTTCCATGATGACCGTTTCTCCCTGATTTCAAATAATATAATTGAGGGATCGTTTCCCCATTTTCGTTCATTCTTCATACCATAAAACACTCAATCACGACAATCAAGGAGACTGCAACACCCTTGTTATGGATTATTCTTGTACAAGTGAAATCGCCCGTATAGCAGGCACGAATTTGAAGGCCGAACCATTGTGTCACTCCATGATTCCGTGATCCCCGGCTAAACTTTACCATCATGATGGAACGATCGAGCGATAACAAAACCAAAGACGATTGGTGGCGTGAGTGGTTCAACCACGTTTATCAGGACGTCTATTCCCACCGCGATGAGAATCAAGCCGATAACGAAATTCAGGGCGCCCTTGACATTCTTCCACTGAAATCCAGCGATCGGATACTCGATCTGTGTTGCGGAAACGGACGGCATTGCCGGGCGTTGAAGCGGGCGGGATGGACGAAAATCATCGGAGCCGATTATTCCTTCCCCCTTTTGAAACACGCGATTTCAGAACCTCCCCGTGCACGGTATCTGCGTGCGGATATGCGTCTGCTTCCGTTTGGGAACGGCTGCTTCGATGCCTTGCTATCCTTTTTCACGTCGTTCGGCTATTTCAAAACGAACGTTGAAAATTTATCCGTGTTACATGAAATCTCACGCGTACTCAAGCCGGGAGGGTATTATCTTCTGGATTACCTGAATCCCAGTTATGTCAAAGATCATTTCGAACCGGAAACCGTCAGGAAGCACGGAGAATTTACCATCCGCGAGCGACGCTGGTTCACGTCCGACGGTGAGCGTGTGGAAAAAGAGATCACCATCGATAATTGGGGAGGGAAGGATCACCGCTATCACGAGTCAGTACGTTTGTACGAATTCGACGAAATGAAAGGAATGCTGGAATCAGCCGAATTAGTTGTACAAGACGTTTTCGGCTCGTTCGATGGCACCGCCTTCGATTCCACCCAGCCCCGAATGATCCTTTTCGGTCCGCGACAATAACGAAAGCTTATCAATTTTTCGAAGACTTTCTCGATTGTAAGATCAAAAAAACCCTAACCCCTAGACCCTAAACCCTAGAACTAGCCTTAAAGTATCCAGCCTTTGCGGTATTCGGGGTGAATGTGAGCGTCGGCGTCCGGACAGCCTTTGGCTTTCATCGCTTTGGCATCCCACTCGAATTCCTTCCCCACGCGATAGGCCATATTGGCTAACAAGATGGCTTCGGTCATCGGACCGGTATAGTCGAAATTGCAGGTCGCCGGTTGTCCGCCCTTGCAAGCCTGAATCCATTCTTTGTGGAAGCCCGGTGAATCGGGAATCGTTTGTTCCGGTTCGTTGAAATCGGCGAATTGCTTCTCTGGATAGAGTTTGCGCTTGCCAAAATCACAGGCCAGCATTCCCTTCGATCCGACAAACAGCGTGTTGCCCGAATGGGGGATGTTATTTTCTTTCATAATCGGGAAAGGCTTTTTCGTATGACACCAGTGGATTGTTACCGGCGGCAGTTTGCCACGTGATGGAAATTCGATACGTGTAGTCAGCGATTTGGGTGTTCTCTGAGGATCGGACGGCGGCCCCGAAGCCGAGACTTTCGTTGGATGTCCCAACTGAAGCGCCCAGAATGGGATGTCTAAAATATGGCAGCCCCAGTTCCCCGTTTCACCCGTGCCGAAGTCCCACCAGAATCTCCAATTGTATGGACAATACGCGGGGCTGTAGGAACGTTCCTTGGCCGGTCCTAGCCATAAATCCCATTTCAAATGAGAGGGAACCGGAGGAAATTTAGTTGGAACAGCCGGCATTCCCCGATCACCGCTCACCCAAGAATAAACTTCGCGTACCTCGCCGATCGCCCCAGACCGAACAACCTCGACGACCCGGTGCATGTTTCCGATGGTATGCCGTTGGACGCCCAGCTGGGTTGCCAGCTTTTTCTCGCGAGCAATTTCGGTCATCGCCCGTACTTCCGAAACTGCGTGCGCCATCGGTTTTTCGCAATACAAATGTTTGCCCATCCGCATGGCCATCATCGCGGGATGTGCATGAGTGTGATCCGGCGTGCTTACTGTGACCGCGTCGATTTGCGCGTCCATCTTGTCGAGCATCCGGCGGAAGTCGTAAAACTTTTTCGCTTTGGGGAACTTCGTGTAGGCGTTTCCGGCCCGCTCGTCGTCCACATCGCACAACGCCACGACGTTCTCTCTGGAGACGTCGTTCAAATTCGATCTCCCTTGTCCGCCGATACCGATCACCGCAACGTTCAATTTATCGTTCGGAGAAGCCCCCGCCCGATCCGTTGTGATCCACAGTCCGGCCGTGGCCGCCGCCCCGTATCGCAAAATCTGACGCCGATTCATTTTTCTTGTTGTCATGAGTATGTTTCTCCTTCAACAAAGGGATTTAAAAATATAGATCCATAAGCGCTGGGTCTCATGGCCGAGAACGTGATTTTGACGCGATGTCCCTTTCATACACCTTAACCGCTCCTTTCCAAATTGAAAAGAACAATGTGGTGTGTGATATAAAAATTAAGGGGGCGTCGATGGCGAGTATATTCCCCATCGACAGCCCCCTGCAAGTTGACTCAATGAACTAATAATAGATGCTCATGAAACGACGGCGTCAATACGATCAGACCTTAACTCTCGTGGCTTTCGGATCGAGATGCGCGCGGCGTTTCTTCCGGTAGGCCACATTCGCCAGGTGCGGACCGCAGACGGCTCGGTGCCCCACTTCGACCGGTGCGTTCGGTTCCTTGCGGTTTTTCATGCACTCAACGAAATTATCCACATGAGGCTGGCTCGGCAGATTGCCTTTATGATCGATCGCTGGATTCTTGGGGAAATCACCGACCTTGTCTTTATCCATATAGACCTGGAATCCGTTGCGGTGCAGGTGCATCGTCCCTTTTTTGCCCTGGAATTCGATGTGCCACCAGTCGTAATACGCACTGTTGTAGTTAATGGTCCAGGTCGCGAAGAAATCCTTGTAGCGGTACATCGTCGTCAGAACATCAGGAGTTTCCGCGCCGGTCATAGAGATGTTGGCTCCAAATCCCTCGGCTTCGAGTGGCGTCACGTCGCCCATATACCACTGCACGACATCCATGATGTGTGTGCCCTGATCGCAAGTGATCCCGCCGGAGAACGGCCAGAAGACGCGCCAGTTGCGAACTTTCTTCGGTTCAAACTTCACACCTTTGTTCGGCCATTGAAAGCTTTCCCAATCCATTTCGTAACCGAGAGGCGAGTTATTCTGTGGTCCGGAGGATTGCCAGTTCCACTGTGCTTTGACCATCGTGATATCGCCCAGCACACCTGTTTGCATCACTTTTCGGCCTTCATGGATAAGCGGGGCACTGCGGCGCTGCATCCCAATCTGGACGATGCGATCCGTTTTGCGCACTTCGCGGACGGTTTTAGCGCCTTCTTCGATGGAATGCGACATCGGCTTTTCGCAGTAGACATCTTTTCCTGCCTGCACGGCGGCGATTGTCTGGCTGCAATGCTGGTGTTCGGGTGTTCCAATGAGCACCGCGTCGATATCGCTTCGTTCCAGCATTTTCCGAAAATCTCTATAAACTTTGATTTCTCCGTCGTTATTACGTTTCGCGCTTTCGATCCCTTTTTTGATCCTCGGCTCGGAAACGTCACTGACGGCGACGAACTTGATTCCATTCCGCTGAGTCATATTCATGACCCCGCAGCCCCGTCCCCCGGACCCGATGATCCCCATCACTGGATTCTCGTTCGCGCCAAACACGGACTTCGGCACGAACATCGGAGCCGACAGCACCGCGCCCGCTGTCAACGACGACTTCACTACTTCACGACGATTGATTTCCTGTCCCATTCTCGATAAACCTCCATTTTTTCGTTACGGCACACCGCCCCGGTTCTTCCTTTTTCTAGTAACAGAACGGGAACATGCGAACCAAATATTTTTACAGAATATATTAACGCATTCAGAACGGGACAGCTAACATGAATTCCCGCCAAAACGCGTTGAAATCTGCCTAATAAGCACAATACCCCTGCGCATCGTACCCGTCAACCAGCAGTCAGAAATCAGATAGTCAGAGATAATCGACGCCGAAAGGTTCGATAAATTTATTTTTTCTGTAAGGTACGATTTAAAAGATGGAGAAGGAAGAAATTAATGCAGCATACGACTCTGTGCTTATTAATCAAAGATCGCCAAATTCTCTTAGCCATGAAAAAACGCGGTTTCGGCCAAGGAAAATGGAACGGGATCGGCGGGAAAATCCATGAAGGAGAATCCATTCAATCCTCCGCGCTCCGTGAGTTGAAAGAGGAAATCGGGGTAACGGTTTCGCAGAAGCATTTGAGTCATGCCGGTTATATCCAATTTTTCTTCGACGATCACCCGGATTGGAATCAGGACATGAATATTTTTCTCGTCAAGACATGGATAGGAGAGCCACAAGAGAGCGAGGAAATGAAGCCTTGCTGGTATCGATTCCAGGACATTCCGTACCATGAAATGTGGGTAGGAGACAAACATTGGCTTCCTCTAATTTTGGAGGGGAAAACAATCAAGGGTGAATTCCATTTTAACGAAGATGGAAGCCAATTAAACAATTTCAAAATCGAATCGTGAAAGTTATTCTTCCCGGTCTCTTTATGACTATAACTATTTGATACGTATAATTTTACGGAAATAGACCGTTTGCTCTTCCTTTACTCCATCCGGTGTCCAGATTGCATTAGCAAAAAGAAAAGGCACGGTAAACGCAAGAGGTTGTCGGCTCGTCACCCAACCTTCTTCACCCGGCACACCCATTTCTTTAGCCGGAGTCCATGTCGAATCGTCAAATTTTCGCTGATTCCAGCCTTTTTCTTCTTTGGTCGAAGTTTTCCAGGAAGAATCAGTCACCACGTATCCGCTGCGATGGCTTAACTGGAGATACATCCCGGCGTTCCTATTCTTATTCTTTGCCTCAACGGTAATGACGTGTGTTCCCCGCGACAGTTTAATATCCAAGTCACGCAGGTTTTCCCAGTTCGTTCCTTTCCCCACTGATTTTCCATCAATAAAAATCTCAAACGAATCATTGCACGATATCAGAAGCCGGGCTGATTTTTTGACTGCTAATACGGCATGTTCCCGTTTGGCGAAAGGATTGATTCGGTTGGCGTCCCGTTCCAACGCGCGCGGATCGTTCCCACCACTCTTTTCAACCGCCCCTGAAAACGCTTTAACCGCCTCTTTGAGTTCCCCTTGTTGCTTGAGAAAAACACCCTTACGTAGTGACCAATAGCCGTAACGGTCCGCGTCTTCGTTTTCCTCGATAAATTCCTCGATCCGCGTGATCGCATCTTCGATACGTCCTTCTTGAGTGTGAAGCGCCAATTCTTTATTGAGAAAAATACGCTTGCAGTACAGCTGTCCTTCATCCGGAAGCCGGTCGAATACGCCCGCCATCAGAGGTGGAGATGGGCTGGGAAGGGTCTGATACCAAAACGAGACGGAATAGAAATCATCTTGACGGTCGTTGGCGTGGCCGTGTTCGATCGTCGCCCGAAGCGATTTCGTGAAGGCGACCGGATCGAATACATGCCATTTGTACGCCGTCCCACGATGGCCCTTTTCATAGCCTTCCCACAGGCTGACACCGTGATACGGGTAGGAAAATTCCCGGAATCCCCAGGCGTCGTTGAAATAATCCTCGGTCCCGGTTCCCGTCATCGTTGGCTTTTCCGCGCCATCGACAAAAAACATATCGTCTCCCTCGCCGAACCAGCCTTTCGTATTCATCTGTACGCTGAGAACCGTCCCGACGTATTGTCCACGTCCGGTGGTTTCCATCAGCAAATAGTTGGTTTTTCCGTCGAGGTTTTTTCCGCCCAGATTCACTTTCGGGTTTGGAGTGGCCTGCCGGTAGCAAGCGTGGAAGTACAGCAAATCGTCCGGCAGAGACCGGTATGTTCGGTAGTCGATGTAATAATAAAAAGCGCCCACCGGCTCGAAACCTTCGTGTGTGACCGTCACTTTGGCCGAGCGCTTGAACGGCATAAACCAGTAACAATTCCGCGCCCGTCCCTCCGAGGAGGCGTTGGAGACAAAACTTTGGAAGGGATGGTTCAAGCCATGGCCGACCCCGAAAAAATCACCCAGAGGCGCTTCGACCGATGGTGTCTCCTGCCCGTCCCAATAGAAACGCAGGATCAGCATCCGGGAGTAGTATTTCTCCGCGTTGATCGTATTCCATATATGGGTGATCGCTCCCGGTCCATCGATTTCCGCGAGTACTATGGTTTCCCCCGGCTTGATATACGCGGCGTCCCCATTGCCGCCAGTGGTGTCGGTGCTCGATATCCGGTGTGTTTCGTAATTGGGGGATACGGCAAGGTTTTCGAGAATCGAATGGGATTGAGAGTAAGCCGAGATTCCAACCAAAAAAAGAACGGCAAGAATTGAAAAAGCGTAAACGGTTCGCATAAGAAGACCTCCTTCGGTTTTGAAGGAGGTCATCGTATCACATTCGCGAAAAGAAGGGAAGAAATCTAAGCGTCAGTCATCAGGATTTCGATAAATCCATAAGAAACGATGTTGTCGCCAATTTTCAATTGAACGGTGGTTTTCTTCTCTTTCTCTTCTGCTTCTTTTCCTGCCGCTTTTTTTCCTTCTTCTTTTTTCGGTTGTTCTTTCACTTCGGTGATGCTCTTATTGTAAAAAACCGTAAAACGCTCGATTCCGGAAGTCGAACCGTCTTCTCCAATCAGCGGAAACGTCACCGAACCCAGCAACCGCGATTTGTCATCCTCTTTGACTTTCGCCAGCAACTCGATAATGCCGTTACCGTCGAATGGATCGTCGTGTTTGGGAAAGAGTTTGTCGAAGTGGGGCAGATCGGTGATATAACAGACGTGGGTGTCTCCCTTGATTTCGATCGAGCGCTCGAAGGAAACCAAATTCACGTATTCCGCTAAATCATTCGGCTCTTGAAGCGCTGTTTTCCCATCGTTGTCGAGGTCGCTGTCGCCCCGTGTGGCGTAAGCCTTGAATTCACTTCCGTCTTTGATCGCGAGGAAAATATAAACGCGTTCGATTTTACTCTTTTCGTTCAGTTGTTCTTCTTCTCGGATTTTATCGAAATCGATCAATTCGGGATCGATATACACTTCTTGAGAGTACACACTCGTTACGGTCAATAACAGAGACAAGAGTGTAAGGCCGAGAGCGGATCGATAGTTGTGCATCATTGCTGCCCTCCAGTCTTTCTGGCGGAAAACCACAATTTAAATCCTACCGCCATGTTAAGAATTACACTCCCTCTTCCACCAGTTTCGTTAGAAACACCCAATCAACGATTACTGAGATGAATAAGTAATCGTAAACGTTAAATGCCTGACGGATGCCCTAGCCTCCCACACATAAATAATTACATCATACTTTAACACAAAAAATAAAAATCGCAAATAAATATTAAAAAATCCCCTAAAAAAATAAATTATAAACGAGAATTCTTAAATATCATTCGTTCACACAGCATCATAAGTCTAGCACGATAACTCGATTGGAACAGGGAGTTTGAATCAATTTTCCAACAAAATCATAATGTCGGCAGAATATTTCCAATCATTAGCGGTTCTTATGAAAAATTAGCAGTTCCATTCATATTCTTATATTAATACGCTTCAGTAATCCGTATTATTCAAAAAAATGAGAACAACTGAAAAAGAATAGAATTCACTCCTTCCAACATCTTTTCCTACTACCACAAATACGATACTAACATAAATCAATGTAATTTGGAAACTTTTTTAAAAATTAATTCGATTTTTTCAAAAAAACGGGGACCGTCTCTATCTGAAGATACCGTCCCCGTTAAAAAAATTTGTAAAAAACTATTTCAATTCGATCCTCTTTTCAATCAAACCGCCTTTCGCCGAATCGAATGTCACGAGAACGAACCCCTTTCCCGATACGATAAATTGAACCCGCTCGGAATTCATTCCCTCAACAGACGAAAGTTCAATCCGGTAAGGCCGAACCTTAACTGGATCGACACGCTTGAAATACCGTTCCGTCACACGTCCCGCACTGATGGCTTCTGCCTGCCTGCCCTTCAAGGACACGATATCGGGCTGAGAAATATCATTCTTCGCTTCGTGGGTTGACCGGGTTGGCATGAGTCTATCATTGCAAATCTCGATCCAGACTTTAAAGAGGTCTTTACCGATCGGCTCGACGCTGATTTCCCCAAACGAGACCATCGGCATCGAATCCGCGTGGTAAAGCGTAAACGCCATGTTGCGGTGGCATTCCTCCTCAAGCAGAAACGAGGGTGGAATCCGTCGGAAATACTGACTGGTCCCACCGATTTCGATTTTACCGTAAGTGGGGTGATCGTATTCCTCCCACTCCACGATCCCTTGTTCGAGCAGCAGGTATTTCAGAAAGTCTGTTCCAGCCTTGCGGTCGGTGTTGTCATTGCGGAACATATTCTTAGCCGTCCATAATTCGTTGCAGTACATCATGATTCCACGCGCCCCGTAGAACCAGTCGAATTCGCCTCCCCAGACGGAATAAAGCCCGCTCCAGCAAACCAGCGAACGGTAATAGGGAAGCATCATCTCCCCTTTGCGTGCTATTTCACTCAAAACTCGGTCGTCTGAACCATTCGACACACCGCCTTCACGTCCTGGTCCTCGCAGAATCATGCCTCCGTTGTTGTGGTAGGTTTGACCTGCCGCGATATTGGGGTGAGAGAGAACGAATTGAGCCACGGCGTGGGTGTTCGGTAAGGAAAACGGGAATTCGTGTGCGCCGTATTGAACGTAATGAGGTTGCCAATCAAAAGCCCAGTTGCGGTTTGAATCGTATCCGCCAGGTCCGTCTTCGTTGATCTGACCGTCGCCGTCGTTATCGATCCCTTCCAAACCCAGAATTGAATAGTCGCCTAGTTCGTCCGCTTTCACTCGAACCATCAGCAAATTGGGATAATCGGGATCGGGCTTATAGCGCCCGTTGGGATCTTGAATCCGCATTTGGGTAATATTCCCATCGCCGTTCAAGTCGTCTGTGCCATCTTCGTCGATAAGACCGTCGCGGTCGTTGTCGAGGGGCTTTTTTCCCGAACGCGACGAATGGGGGGTATTCGGTTTGTGGAACCAATGAGGCGGCCGGCGGGTGTGATGGGTGGGAGGGGGGTGAAAACCCGGGCATGCCCCAGGAGAGTAATCTTCTCCACTTTGCCGTAGTTCTCACAAAGATACCACGCCGTATAAGCAACCACCTCACTCGCCTGCACCTCGTTCCCGTGAAGGTTGCCGTCGATGTACATCCCCGGTTTGCGCTGGGGATCGCCTTTTTTCCGGTTCGTCACCTCCAGACACCAAATCTGGCGTCCTTCGTAGGACATGCCGATGGAATAGAGACGGGTCAAATCGGGATAGGCATTATGCAGCCGTTTGAGAATATCCCCTAACGCCTGACAATCATGATAACGATTCCAGGACGCCGCCACTTTCGGATCGGCGGGAGCGCCCAGCGCGGGGAAAATATGTTGCTCCGCTTTCGCTTCACAATCGACAGCGAATATTACACCAGTCAAAACAATAAGAACGAATGTCATCAGCGCAAGATTTTTCATCGTCCCGTCCCTCCTTCCCGCAACTCAACAGTAGTCCGATCGGTTCCCGCCAAGGCGGAAATCACGGTAAACGTCACTTTCGTACCTGGTTTGGCTTTGATCACGTATCGTGTTTCGGTATTCCCCCCGCTTCCCGCAATCGGACCGAGCCGCACGTTTTTCTCTCCGCCGAGGATATCCTCATCCGGAACGTCGATCTCGATACGTGTCGGGAATATTTCACGAACCCGTTCGCCGTGTTTGAGAACCGTCGGCAGATAGCCAGTGTTCTTGATCCGCAGGCGAAGATCGTAAACGCCGTGGCCGAGCGGTTTCACTTCGATATCCATAATATGAATCCGCGGAAGTTTCTTCGCCAGGCCAAGAAGAAACGCTACATTTTTTTCGACGAGTTTTGGCAGGACATCGGCGGGAGGCATCACTTTGGCGTACGGTGCCAAGCCGCCGATTTCAGATTTCTGTCCAGGATAATCGGGATGCTCGATTTCTTTCCAGGGAACGAAATAACCGGAAGCGTGTTCTTCAAGCCATTTCAGATAATCGATCTCTGTTTTCCCTCGTTCGTCTTCTTTTTCCTCGTTCTTTTTTTCATTTTCATCCGATTTTTCTTCGTCTTCAGGTGTTTCATTATCTTCAGCGTCTTCTTCTTTTTCTTTATCGTCTTTTTTCAACGCCAAAGCAATTCCGGGACTCCATACCGGACTCGAAAGCGAGAAGCGTCCACGATGAAAATAGAGCCAATCGGCAAACGCGCCACCGGAAGATTCGGTTTCAACGGTTTTCGACACGCCCACGAGTTCGCGATAGTCCTCACCCAATTGTTCGTAGTATTTCGCATCTTCCTTACGAATCTTTGTCTGTGGTTTTCTTCCCGGTGCGGCGTCTCCCGTTTCGGGAGCCTTCAACAAATTGCTGCTGCCAGAAAACGTAAACGCGATCCCGATATTTGGATGCGCGACGACGAACTCGGCCAACGCCCGCGTCTCTTTCTCGCAAACCTGATAGATACCGGCATCTTTCTTGAACCAAGGATAGTCATAAGGAAAATTCCGATTCAAGTTGACACCGCCGAGACCGTCTTCATCAATCTCCTCGTCTTCGTCGTCATCTTTGCCCTCAGCAAAGGTCAGCCAGCAGCCATCCTCACCTTTCACCGCATCGGCTTCGATAAGTACACGACTGTCGTCCGGATGAGGAATAAGCGTTCCTTCCTGGTCTTCCACCCGCACCCATGTGATCAGCCCATCCCCGTTGAGATCATTCGGTCCGTCCTCATCGATCAAACCATCAAGATCGTCATCGTTCGCCGTCAAGTTGCGATCCAACTCCATACGGGGTGCTTTGAAATAGCGCTCGGCAGCGTCTGGATTGAGCCGTGGAATCACATAGATCGACGAAGACTGAAACACATCCTGAATCTCGTCGGATGATTTATCTTTCAGAACACGCTCGATCAGCGCCAACGCAGCTTCCGTACCCACCAAATCGTTCCCTTCGATCCCGGCAGTGACCAGTAGAGCTGGTTTGGTGCTTGCATCCTTCGTGCGCTTTCCAATTTCCACCAGCCAGACCTCGCGCCCTTCCCTCGTCTGCGCCAACGACGACAGCCGGATCACGTCCGAATTCGCCGTCCGCATCGAACGAAGTGTTTTCGACAGCTGGGAATAATCGTGGCACGCTGGGAAACCGGACGGTGATTCCGCCCATAATGGGGGAATACTACTAAGCAGTATTCCCGCTAAAATGAATGAAAAAATCGTTTTTCGTCTCACTCTAAGACCTCCTCTTCCAAAAAGTATCCGCCAAACCGACGAATACCGTATCCTACAGGTTTCAACACCTGAAAGGAACTCATCCCACACACGAAAGACCGTCATCAAGGAAATCAACGAATGATGATTGACGAAAGATCCGTATTAATGAGATAATTGTATTTTTGAGGCGAACCCATACCCGCCAACGGGCCCTCCCTCATCCATCCTCCCAAATGGTGGTGGGAGGAGAAAGAGAGAAAAGAAAATGGCTCGATCTGAGATACAAAAGCTGTATCAAGAATTAATGAATAATAAATTCAATTTTATTAATGAAGGAGAAATCGACTTATACGATTTGTATAAGTTGGTGAAAGTAAAATATCCAGATTGTTGTGATGACAATTACCTTTGCTCCATGAATTGTTCTCAAGGTCCAGATCAACCTGAATGGAAGCACACAGTACGAAAAGTCTTAGATAGATTGAAGAATATTGCACCCTCACATGTTGAAAAAGGTAATGGAAGAGGGAAATGGATAATTAAATACAGACCTCGCAAATCCACTCCTAAATCGACCCATTTTTTTGGACATCT
>CAZSIZ010000021.1:0-33082 GCA_964606645.1 uncultured bacterium | reverse complement strand
AAATGAAAAATGGCCAGGCCCAGATTTGAACTGGGGACACAAGGATTTTCAGTCCTCTGCTCTACCAACTGAGCTACCCGGCCATAGGAGATAATTTATACTTCGATCCGCGATTTCGTTCAAGCGTTACGTAGTGATTTTGTGTACTTTCTTCTAATTATACTCCTGTTTTTTGAGATACCGAGGTAGAATTTGTAAAGCCTTGGAAAATTCCGGCGATAAGAATATCATAATATTATCACACACAAAGGACACCTGCTTGTGGCCAGCGACGAGACCATTAACAAAATGATCCACGCGATCATGGACAAACGGAAGCAGTTAGGCATCCCCGATTGGGGATTGGTTCCAATCGAAGACGTGATCGACCGCATCAACAAACACGGTGAAAAAAACTCGAACGGGAAAAAGCCTGCCGCCAGCAGTCCCAACCCGGACCGGAACGACCGCGCCAAATCGATACCCCCCTCGCCAGCCGCCAAACCCATCCCCCCCTCACCCGCCGCTAAACCGAATTCGACTCCCGATAAACAACCTTGAAACTGAATAGCACGATGCCTAATTCAATCGGATGCATTCCATTCGATCCGGCTGAAGACTGAAAACTGACAACTGATAACTGACAACTAGACGTAAGGAGTATCGATTTTGAATCGAAAAAAAATCGTTGGAATTCGCCGCTTGCTGCTCGGCTGGTATCGCCGAAACGCGCGGGACCTGCCCTGGCGCCACAGCCACGATCCTTACGCTATCTGGGTGTCGGAAATCATGCTTCAACAGACGCAGGTCGAGACCGTGCGCCCCTACTACGAACGGTTTATTAAAGCCTTTCCCACGCTGGAACGTCTGGCCTCGGCCCGGCAGGACCGGGTACTCAAACTCTGGGAAGGATTGGGTTACTACTCCCGCGCGTTGAATCTCCATCGAGCCACGAAAATTCTCGTTGAACAGCCCACGCCTCACATTCCGGAGACCGTCGAAGACTTGCAAAAACTGCCCGGTATCGGCCGCTACACTGCCGGGGCGATCGCCAGTATCGCATTCGGCGTGCCCGCACCCGTGCTCGATGGGAACGTCAAGCGCGTACTTGCCCGCCTCTACGCCATCCAACAAGAGATCGAACGAAGCGAAACAGTCAATCAATTATGGGAGATGGCGGAACGTCTGGTTGCTCCGAAATCCCCCGGCGATTTCAACCAGTCGATGATGGAACTCGGGGCGCGAATTTGCCTTCCCCGCGATCCCAAGTGTTCCGAATGCCCCATCCAAAAGTGGTGTGACGCGCACGCCGCCGGTCTCCAGGCCGAACTGCCCTTGCGGCGAAAACGAAAAGCAGTTCCCCACGCCACAGTCGTCGCCGGGGCAATCAAAAAAAACGGTCGCTATCTATTGGGGAAACGTCCCGAAGGGGGCATGCTCGGCGGATTGTGGGAATTTCCCGGCGGCAAAGTCGAAACGGGAGAATCCCTTCAAAGCGCTTTAGCGAGGGAACTCAAAGAAGAACTGGATATCAAGGTTGACGTTCAAGACCATCTAGCCACGGTCGAACATACTTACACCCACCTTTCCGTCACCCTCCACCTGTTCTTATGCAAGCTTCTCTCAGGCCAGCCCAAACCCCTCTACCACAGTGACATCAAATGGGTATTCCCTTCGCAGTTCGACCGTTACGCCTTCCCCAAAGCCAATCTCAAATTCCTCGGCCTGCTGCAAGGCCGATAGAAAGCCGTTGAATTGAATAAGCGTCTTTGAATAATTACTTTTTAACCACGCACATAGACCTTGAAGGTGTACACGAGTTTCACCGCGTTGTCTTTCCCTGGATCGACGTCGATATTCCAGACCAATTTCGATTGGGGATTCACCCGGCGCAAACCACCCGCCAGTTTGACAATTTCCGGATCGCCGGACGTTTGGATAACCTCACCAAGCAGTTCCTTCGATATTTCAACGTTCACCTTTTCGTCTTTGAAATTCGTGATGGCGAGTTCGCCCTCAACCGTGACGAGATCGAAACGGCTTCCGTAAAATTCCGAGGCGCTGCGCTGCCGCTTGGTCTCGTATTCATTCTGTTCGGCGTGGATCGAAATCGCCTGGGTGATTTTGAGATCGGCAGAAGCCCCGTCCGGTGTGAAACGAATCGTGTCCTGGCCGAGAATCCGCCCGTCTTTCATCGTAACGGCCGGGGCGGTCGTCCAGGGATTTCCGGTTCGGTTCGTCAGTTTCAGCGAATGCCAGACCACCTGCGGAGACCGGGATTGTTCCTGCTGACGGCGGTAGTTGGCATTTTCGTCAATGGTGTTGGGGATGTCCCAGGTGTAGACATGCTGGTAAGGAATTTTCCCATTGAAGAGTGGGTAATAACCACGCTCGCCTTTTTTAAGCGTGACGTTGTCCACGGGATAGAAATACAAATCCTCCGCCCCTTCACCCATGACCGGGGCGGACGGTCCGGATGGCGAAGGCGCGCCCGGAGCGTATTCGGCGCTTTGAGAAAACATCGCTCTATTACTCGTGATCGTATTGCTGATATCAAGCGCCCTCGCCCTTCGGCTGCCGCTTCCACGAAGCTGGTCGAGCGCCTGCTGAAGAGGCGTCAGCGAAAACGTACTGTTGGTCCCGCCGTACTGGATATGGGGAAAACCGGCGATCAGTTCGAGATCGGTGTTTTCCAGTGGCATGAGGTCGTTCACGATCACCGCCTTTGCAGTAATTTGGGCGTCTTTCTTCTCGGAAATATCCACGACGTAACTTGGCGTCCAAGCGATGCCATTCGCCAGATAAGTCAGGGAGACTGAATTCGGTTTATTCGATTTTTCCCTTGTGGGAGCCGCCGTGAATTGCAAAACATTCTCCACTTGTGGCCGCACGATCTGAAACCGGGGTTCCTCGCACGTCAGGCGGATCGATTCAATCCAATTCACGGGAACCGCCCGAACCCCGACCGAATCTTCAATGAGCGCCATCTCACCGCGCGCCGGAGGGAGAGGCAGGGGAATCACGTTTTCCGGCTTCGGTTGGATCACTGGATCGTCGTGCCGTTTGGGAATATCGATGATTTTCGCCCGGACCCACTCATCCCGGATCCACAAATCGACAATGTTCCCGATATTGGCTTCCAGCAGTTCTTTCACTGTCGCGGCGGCGATCTTTTCATCCCGTTTCGCTTGGGTAGCTTTGATCTCGCTGAGTTGAAGCGACTTCGGCCAATTGAGCCAGAAGCTTCCCATGGCCACGTCCGGCAGGGGATGGATTCGATACGTGCCTTTCGGCTCCGGCAGCGTGACTTGAGTCACCACCAGGCCGATTCCGTTTTTAAACATCGCGATATAGGCCGGTTTCGCTTTCAGTTCATGCTTCGAAACCGAATCGGCAGCCACACCAGCCATACCGCTGGCTAAAACGATCAAAACGCTTGTCATCCATAATGTTTTTTTCATGTTCCTTCTCCATTCAATCGGTGAGGGCAATGAGTGAACCTGCCCGTTTTTTGTTTGCATAGTGGGATGAATCCGCCATTACTTAATTCAACGAACGATTGGACAAATAGTTTTGTCCAACGTCTAAAGATATAATCGTAAATGGCTTTGAGACGTTTTTTCACAAAGGGTAGTTTCACGCCGTTTCATCAAGCGGTGAAATCACGTTTGCCCTTCCGAAACGGGGCTTTCCGTCGCTTCCAGTTTCGTGCGGATGCGGTTTCGTAAAAAGTACGCTTTGATCACGTTAAAGAGAATGACTCCCACTCCGGAGATACCGCTGACGAATAACATGGTTTTACTCGCTTGATTGAAGAAAACATCCCATGACGGGTCCATCTCCAACCAATTCAAGCGTCTGAGATACATGGGGATCGCGATTCCACGGCTTAAAACACAGAGGAGAATCACAATTCCGGTGACTAAGCGGATATAGAGTTCCTTGACAACCTTCGTGCCATACGCGCCAACGTTGATTCCAATGAGTGATCCCAGATAAAGCAGGATCGTGAGCCGAATATCCACATAGCCTAAATAGACGTAGTTCGACGCCAGAAAAGCCCCCATAAACATGGCGAGAAACAACTCGGTTCCCGTCGCAACCGTTGTGGGAATCCCGAATAGATAAATCATGGCGGGCACCCCGATGAAACCGCCCACGCCAATGGTTCCCGCCAAGTATCCTGTTGCCAATCCAACGATCAGCAGCAACCATAACGAGACTCGAACATCGGCGACGGGAAAATAAATCATGGGGAAAATCCGAAAACGGGACAAAAATTTGGTGATTTTTCTGGATGGTCCCATATCACTTTTCGCCGTTCTCCAAACATCCCGGAGCATGAAGATCGCGACCATGGAAAGAACGATCACAAAAACTAAACTGATATATAAATCGGCTGCGGCTCCTCCGCCACCACCCCCATGACTGTCCACTTTTTTGGAAAAAAGAAAGTGGTTGATCCAGACAGCGATATAATTCCCGCCGAACGCGGTCAGGATAAGGAAAATGCCCAATTTTTTATCGACATTCCCCATTTCGTGATGGCGTTTGGAACCCATCAGTGCCTTCCCGAATTTATGCGCCACATTGCTCGCCACGGCGACCACTCCCGAAACACCGAGATTCATCATGCCGGGCGTCATAAAAAAAGCGCCTCCACTGCCAATGAAACCGCTTAGCGTTCCCCCGATAAATCCCAACAGGATCACTTCAAGGGCACCGAATAACTGGAGGTCGATAAATTGGCTCAGATCTGAAGGCATTTTTTTCTTCCCTTTCTCTCAAGAATTATTCATGGAGAAATTGATAGATCATTGCTTTCACTCGAGCCTTATCAACTTGCACAACAGACGGGAGAACGTGCCGTAGGTATACGAGAAGAGTGTGATGAACACAAACAACGCCACGATGGATAGCACCCGAATTCCGAAAGCGTCGTGCGACAGGAACCGAAGAACGGGAACCTGATTGGTAAATATCAAAAGAAACAGACAGATAGAGCAGAGAAACAAGAGCAGCATTTGAATCAAATGTTTGACTCCAAAAAGGAACTGAGTTTGAAGTTCTTCCGCCATAACGACAGGGCATTTCATACGCTCGGAAATAAAAGCATTCAATTCACGGCAAAGCCGTTTCCGGGCATGTGCGCCCTTCGACAGGAAAAGATCACCGACCACAATCAAACTGTATTGAGTCCCCTTATCAATGCCTGATAGAATTTGCTTCGGAGACGCTTTCAAACAATTGCCTCCGCCCGCGCGTCCAACCCGGATGAGATCGCACAAGGTTTCCTTCTCCCCCGAGTCATCCCTGCAGCTCTCTTCGATTAAAGCATCGGTCTCTCCATCTTCTTTGGCCAACTGCTGGGGGGCCATCTCCGGTTGATCGAAAGACCGCAACGAAAAAGACTCATCCACTGGAGACATTTCAACTTGTTGATCTTCTTCGATGGGAATGAAACGAAGCAGTTCGATGGCGGCGTCCCACTTATTGGCAATATCCAGAAGGTATTGAAAGGCATCGCAGGCGGGATCGAAACGTTCCTGGATCCACAAGATGCTTGTCCGCGCCATAGTGCAGTGGACTTCCCGCACCCCCTCCAATGATTCCAAAATGGCGGGAATATAATTCGCGGCTTGCGCCTGAAAGGGAAGATGAGTAACCGAAACCAAGCCATTGCTGGATCGGACTTTCACCTGCGCATCGCAGGTTCGATCGTCTTCCGCCAACGCGATTCGTGCGCGCGAAGCAAGCAGCAAATCTTCCAGCACTCTTCGAGAAGCGGGCGTTTCTTGAAAATCGGGCAGCTGAGAAAAGGAACAGAGGGCCACAGCAGCATTTTCAACATTCATCTGTTCCATATTGACGATCATGTCATAGTGAGAAGCGACCTCCAAATTCTCATTGTATAAATGCTTCACCCATTGTTCCCGCTCTTCCTCCACTTGATCGATATACTCTTTCGCTCTCTGGCGCGAATAATTAAAGCGCTGCATCACCGCCCGAATCCGGTATTCCAAATCGGAAACAACTCGGATTCGCAAAACGTGACTCACTCCTCTCAAGACCAGATGACCGGCCCGCCCATGATAGATCATATTGGACTTCAGGGCGCGCTCACAAAGGAATGAGGTGACTAAAGCCAAATAGTGATCCCTCGCAAGGAGTAATTGCTCCGTCATATATTGAGGCTTTATCATCGCCATCTCTATTTGCTTCACAGGGATCCCGCGGCGATTGGCTTCATCCAGAATCTCTTCTCTCGAACAGCATTCATAGCCCAATTTTTCAGACAATCGTTCGGCAAATTCTTTGCCCCGGCTATGGCTGCCTCTGGAAACGCATATAATCTGCATTTTTTCGTTTCCTCTCAAGAGGATCAGTGAGTGGTCTGACGTTGATCCAATCGAAATGGCGATGCAAACAAATGTGAAAAGCCACTGTCGTAGAACTCACGCCGTCACTGGCAGGTTCCCGCACAGCCGAAATCCGCCAACGTCACGCCTGGATACTGACCGGCCGTATAGGGATATCCCGTTGAAGTGCCGCCTGCGTGGATGGGACGGTAAATCGTTCCTTTGCTGTGCAACCCATTGCTCCCGTCGTAGGGCATAAAATATTCATTCCCGCCAGCAATTTTCCCATCTTTATCGGGACCGACTGATTTAATCCAAAACGCGGCCGCGCGGGTTTGGTTGTAGTATTCGGGAGCGGCGCCCCGGATTCGTCCTCCCTCGACCGCCGCCGGTTCGACATGGTACTGTCCGCAAAACCACTCCCACGTCATGGTCTCGCCCTCGACTTGAAACGGATCGGTCATACTGGTGGAGAGATAGGCGACGGGGGAGGTTAGAAATTTATGCTGGGCGCTGCAGCGGTCGGCGTGGGGAGGAAAGCCGTTCGTGTCCAGCCGGTACGTCATATAGGCCTCATCGAGCGAACGCATCTCCGCCTCGACCCGGGCGATCTTGGCTTTGATCTGAGCATTGAGAAAATTCGGTACAGCGATGGCGGCCAGAATCCCGATAATCGCAACGACGATGAGAAGTTCGATCAGAGTGAAGCCTTGTTTCATGGTAAGTCTCCTTGGATGGTCTATCGGATGAATGAAGTAATCCTATTCCATCATACGGAAGATTCATTGTCAATATTTTTTTTGGAGAAGATCGAAATGAATAATGGGGATCGAACAGACCGGAAAAATAGGCAAAGTAATCCCTTTGTCCGCATATCCATCAACGAAAGCGGGTATTCGGTCTGAGCATCCAATCGGAAGGGGGTGAGAGGTGCTGCTTAAAGGCGAAAATCCGTTAGAGCGATTGTTAAATGAAAATTCGCTTATGCGGTTTGACAAATTCTAAAAAAGCCTAGAATTTGTCAAATCGTGACGATTCATTCCAAACATACTTTTGACAACCACTCTATTAGAATATGCTCAACAAGCGGCGGGTGTTATCAAGGAGATCCTTGCTGATACCGCACTCTTTCACTTTCGTGATCAATTGCTGGCGGATCACGTCGATATCTTCGAGGTGTTCCTTGGCGCTGGCCGAAGGTTCGCCGTCCTCGCCGGTTTCCTGCTTGAGTTTCTCAACCAATTCATCCATCCGGTGAATCAGCTGCATGTATTCTTCGACGCCGTTTTCGATTGTCTGGTTTGTAAAATTCATTAAAGTCCTCTCTCAGATATCAGGCAGATCGTATCCAAATACCATAGCCACGAGGCCCCGAATTGTGAACCCCTGGACACTCTCGAGCTTGATTGAAAAATTGAAATACGATGGAAATGAATTCACCGATAGAAGCATCCAATCAACTTGGATGACAACAGCCGCCATGACATTCGACCGTATCGTCAACGATCAATCGAGTTGGATCTGGGGATCGGCGTTATAGGCCGAACCGATATGGCAGAGATGGTGGAGCGATGCGGAAAAGAGATCGAAAAGCGCGCGCAGCCGCTTACTGTCGACGACAACCCCTTCGACTTTCAGATTCAGTTCATCCACCCCTTCGGGGAACACGTCGCTGAACCACCCGTCATCTTCCTTCACCCGCATCCGAATGTCGGGTTCTTCGATTAAATGCTTTCGGATTCTCGTATTGACGAAAAATTTTTTCAATTTAGCCGTGTCGTTTCCCTGGATAATGTATTTGTCGTCCAATTCCGGGTCCCCGACCTCGACATCCTGAAGCCCGAATATTTTCTTGAATTGCTGAAATAATCCCTGGCGGTAGATCGTGAAGTGGAACCCGTCTTTGTTGACGTAGGGCGCTCTCAAACGGGTGTGGAATATCTTATTGTGCTGAGTTTCCAATTTCCGGATGTCAAGCGTGACGGTCCAGCCTTCGATTTTGGCAACCACCTTCCCGCCATCCCAGGGACCACCGTCGATAAAATCGCCCCCGATTTCCTTGCAGAGATTTTCCCATATCGCTTCTTTGCTCGGACCGAACAGTTCATGTAGTTCGCTCATCATCTTTACCCTCTTATGGTTGTCTGCCAAAACGAAACGGCAAAAAATTGAAAATACTTTCAGTGACCACAAGATATAGTATAAAGAATCGCTGATTTAACACAATATCTTGCCGTTTCGTCTGCAAGGTCTGACTTTTTAGCGGATCGTGAGACCTTACCGGATCGCGTCCGATCTATGATCTTATCATTTCGACTCAATAACTGAAATGCTTCATTCGCATTTTACTCTAAAAATCAACGAAAGACATTGAAAATATTCTCATCCGGTCTGAAGTAGCCCGATACCTTCTTCCAGAAGACGGCGCGCCTCCGATTCGCCACGCGCTTCGGCAATGATCCGCACGATCGGTTCGGTGTTGGAACAACGTAGATGCAGCCACGCGTCCGGGAAGAGAATTTTAACGCCATCCCGGACATCGACCTCGCCCTTGTGAGGCATCCCGGCGATACGTTCAAGACGCGTATGGGCATCTTTGAGGTCTATTTCAACTTTGTCTTTGAGAATCACGTAATCGGGGAATTGCGCAACCAACTCACTGACCGATACCCCCGTCTCCGCCATTAAAGACAAAACCAGAGCCGCCGCCGTCATCGAATCGCGTCCGTTGTGGACGGCCGGATACATGACACCGCCGTTGCCTTCCCCCCCGATCGCTGCGTTGTTTTCGGTAATACTCTGTGCGACGTGGGCTTCACCGATGGGGGTACGAATCACCGTTCCGCCAGCCTGTTTTGCAGCGTAATCCGTCAGCATGGAGGTCGAAAGATTCGTGACGGCTTTCCCGCCTTTGGATTTCTTAAGCGCGGCGAGTACGGCAAAGGCCAGAGTATACTCTTCACCGATCGCGTCACCCTTTTCGGACACGATCGCTAAACGGTCCGCGTCCGGATCGGCGGCGATACCAATATCCGCTCTGTTTTCCCGTACATGCTGGCACAACGCCGTCAGGTTTTGCGGGATCGGTTCCAATTCCCGCGAGAAAAGGCCGTCCGGCTCACAATCCAAAGGAATCACTTCGCACCCTAAACGCTCCAGCAACCGGGGAAGAAACACCCCCCCGGCAGAGCGACAGCCATCCACCACCACCCGGAATCCCCGATCGCGGATCGCCGAACCATCGACCGCCTTCTCGACCCAATCGCAGTGAATGGATAAGGCCGTATCATCGGTCTGAACACTGCCGATCTCATCCCAGCGCGCGTGTTTGAATTCGCCACGATGGAGGTAATCGATGTATTCCCGGATAAAGGACTCGCCCGGTAACGTGCCGTCTCCCGAAATGAATTTCACGGCGTTCCAGGGAGAGGGATTATGGCTCGCGGTCAAGTTAATTCCACCGTTGGCGTGGAACGTGCGGATCATAATGCCAACCGTCGGAGTCGGACAAAGGCCGATGTCGATCGCGTCCGCGCCACCCGCCAGTAATCCGGATACCACGGCGTGTTTGAACATCAGGCCGCTGGAACGTGAATCACGGGCGAGAATCACTCGTCCGCCGCCGATGAAACATGCATACGCCCACGCCATCCGCTGAACGTTATCCACGGTAAAATCTTCTCCCACGATTCCGCGCGCTCCGGAAATCGTAATCCGTGGATAGCCTTCGAGTGAGTCCATAGAAACCGTCCTTTTCAATCCTTCATAGGATATTGGATACTAATTATGGCGAATCCTTACCTTCCATGAAAGGACTTTTAGCAATTTGGCCAAAAAAGTTCCTTTATTTTGAAAGAATTCGCTGGAATATTCGTATAGATTATCTGAACGGCTCGATTATCATTCGGAAAAGAGGAAAACCATGGTCGAATCGATCGCCAATAAAAGAACGATTGGCATTCTGCTGATGGCAGTGGGAGCCATCCTGATTCTCATGCAGTATGTGGGTGGACACGAAACGATTCCGATATTTCTTGTTGGAGGAGCCTTCTTAGCGATCTATTTCATCAAGCGGATTTATGGATTTCTCATTCCCGGTTGTATCCTGACAGGGGTCGCTTTTGGATTACTGTCGCTGGATTCGATTTTTATCGCGGGAAACTCGATTGTCGTCTGCTTGGGGATCGGATTCGCCGCGATTTACTTAATCGACACAATCGTGAAAGGAAAAAGCCATTGGTGGCCGCTCATTCCCGCCCTGGCGTTAATCGGAACCGGTGTAATGATGGAATACGGGCATCTGCTTGCCTACGCTGGAAAAGGATGGCCTTATGCGATCGTAGCCGTTGGAACGATTTTGATCGCCTGTTCGTTCAACGAACCCCGCCCGGAAAAAGTCCCTCACCAGCCAGCGAACGAATAACCGGCTCGAATCATCCCAAACGGTTGGGTGGAAATTGAGGTTAAAACGCCATCCCGGCCGCACCCACCAATCCCGCTTCTTCACCTAAATCGGCTTTCACGATGGGTGTGGCGAAGTGAGATTGGAAGAAAACCCGCTTCGGCAGTTCGTTTCGGGCGTGATCGAAGAGCAGATCGCCCATGTTGGAAGCCCCGCCCCCGATGCAGACGATATCGGGATTGAACGCCACACAAAACGTTGCGATTCCGACTCCAAGAAATCTCCCCGCGCGCGCAATCACATCCAGTGCCGTTTCATCACCTTTCAGTGCGGCGTCGTAGACTGTTTTAGAAGTGATATCTTCGTTGCGATCCGCCATTTCCTTGAGCAGCGTCGGGATGTGTTCGACCCGCGCGCGATCTTGAGCGTAACGGGCAATCGCGCTGGCCGACGCGTAGGTTTCCAGGCAGCCGTGGTTCCCGCACCCGCAGACGGGACCGTCCGAATTGACCGTGATGTGTCCCAATTCGCCGCCAAATCCGCGTGCGCCGTGATAGATATTGCCATCGACGATGATGCCGCCGCCGACTCCGGTTCCCAGCGTCAGAACCAAGACGACTTTCTTACCCTTCCCTTTTCCGAACAAGGCTTCACCCAGGGCGCAGACATTGGCGTCGTTGTCAACTTGGGTATGAAGGCCGAAACGTTCGTTGAATATTTCGCGGATGTTGATCCAGTAATCCCATTCCGGGATGTTGACCGGCCGGGTGATCGCCCCGGCCTCGTGATCGATCAAGCCGGGGCTTCCCAGTCCGATCCCCTGCAAGTCGTCGCGGTGGCCTTTCATAGCGTCGGAATCCAGAATTTCCTGGATCAGATCGCCGATCCGGTCGACGACTGCCCGTCCCCCAAGGTGCGCTTCGGTGGATTTTTTGAATTGCCCGACGATCGTTCCGTCTTCCGAAACCAGCCCGGCTTTGATATCCGTACCGCCTAAGTCAATGCCTATCGCCACTCGGCTCATTCCTTGAAAACCTCCTGCAATAACGCTCCAACGGATCGAGTTCGCCAAAGTGAAATCCGCGTAATTTTGTATAATCAGAGCCTCATGCAAAATGAACGATCCTAAAATCCCCTCGCCCTCTGGGAAAGGGTTAGGGTGAGGGAAAAACTTAAAATATTGAATTTTGTAAGAGGCGTATCAACAAGAATGACGCTGAAATCCACTTCCATCAAGAAGCGCAAACGGTCTTTCCAATCATTAACGATTCGGTCTACCGGGCGGGATGAAAGTCGATGTAGAAAATATCGCCGAAACTTTTGAGGCCGTTGGTGAGATCGTAGACGCTGTGGCTGGTCCAGGGAATCGGCGTGCCCCGGCTGTCCGGGCCGGGGCTTCGGATGAAATAGCGGGCGTTTTGAGCCAGGCTGCCCACTGCGAATCCCCATTGCGGCCCGGCGTATTCTCTGCCCACGTAATCGAAGACGCCTTTGCGGTCGTGATCGCCCGCGTTGGGACTCAGGTTGATGTAGAACGGATCGACCGGCAGGCTGCTGATGTAGGCGATGGGCGTCGTCATTCGCACCTGCCGCATGTACCAGTCCGAGTTCCCGGCGGGCAGAATGGGATAGGGAACTTTGTTGCCATTGTCGAGGCTGTACATCTCGATCGCGTTGGAGAGCGCACGCATATCCGAGTAAACCCGGCTCACCTTCGCCTTGATCTGAGCGTTCAGAAAATTGGGAACCGCGATCGCGGCCAAAATCCCGATAATCGCCACAACGATCAGCAATTCGATCAAAGTAAATCCCTGTCTCATGGTTTCTCCTCTTAAATCTAATCGGTAATTATGGTCTATCCTTCGGTCCACTGTAAACCTTGGTTGTCGGCTTTGAGGAAGCGGGCGGTGGCGTCCATGCCGTAATGCCCCAGGGCGTTCTCCATCGCATCGGCGACCTGTTCCCTGTTTTTCAAAGTGAGCGCCATCATCGTCGATCCCGAACCGCTTAGGAAGGCTCCGATCGCGCCCGCATGAACGGCGGCATCGATGACATCGTAAAGCGGTTCCAGGGCGGGGATGTTGGCCTGTCGGTAAGGTTGGTGGATGCGATCCTCGAACAGCCCGGCCATGCCCTCGTAGTCCTCCCGCGCGAACGCCATCGCCAAAAGCGTGCCCCGGTTCAGATTGCCGATGGCATGATGGCGCGGCAGTTTGGGGGGAAAGATCACTCTCGCCTTATCGGTTTCAACCGCCGCTTTGGGCGAGACCGCCACGAAATCGACTGCGTCCGAAATGTCGAAGCGGTAGTAGACTAAACGGTTATCGATAATTCCCGAAGCGGTGAAACCTCCGTAATAACAGGCGGCGACGTTATCCGTACAGCCTTCCAACTCGGCGGCCCATTTCACGATCTCGCATGAGGAAATACCAGCTTTAAGCAGCCGGTTCAATCCTTCGAGAATCGCCAGGCGGAACGTGGCGCTGCTGGCGAGTCCCCGCGCGATGGGGGTGTGGTTCTCCACACTGAGCGTATAGTGGTGCGTCGGAATTTTTGCATTCGAGAAGAAATAATCCGAAGCCGCTTTCGACATGTCCAAACACGGCTTCTTCAACGCCTCGTCCAAACCCTGAACCAAGCCCAATTCCGTCTTCGATTCGTTCAGCGACAGTTCGAATGTGTTGATGAGGTTGACGGCAATCCCAAGCGTATCGAAGCCCGGACCGATATTACCGGATGAGGCGGGAACCGAAATTTCGATCGATCTAGCCATATTCTTGCTTTATTAAATATCTTCCCAATCAGATTTTGAAATGTTTCCTTGCTGTAATATCTTAGATAATAATTTTCCCCCAATATCACCTTGATGAGGATTCGGAATACTCAACGAGTTATTTCCTTTAATCATGTATTGGTGTTTTCCACCCGAAAAAGGGCCAGAAAATCCCAATATCCTTAAGCAATGAATCAATTTTGTTCTCTTTATTGGTCCAAATTTTGGCATTGGATTGATTCTTCGATACGATAAACATCCTTAAAAAAATCCGGTTTCTGAGATTGTATTAAGTAAAAGAAATTTACTTTGCGGAAAATCTTTTTATGCAATTTCTTTAATTTTTAATTCAATACCGTCCACAATTGGCAGGGGCAGGTTTCTTGAAATTCTTAAAAATATCCATCCCTCCAGGACTTCCTCTAACTCTTCACGACATGTTTCGAGCGTTTTCGTGTTGGAATAAACTCCCTGAAAACCGGGAATGTCACCATAATAAGATCCGTCGTCTTCTAAGATTTCGTATTTTGCCCGGTGCATAGCCGATTGAATGTATTGAGTCAACATGATAAATACTCCTTTGAACGTTTAGCCAATGGCTAAGCAAATAGTCTATCACCGTTCGATAAACTGTTTCATTCGGCGCAGGCCTTCGCGGATATTTTCCATCGAGGTGGCGAACGAGAGGCGGATGTATTCCTGGTCCTCACCTTCGTTCTTGCGACCGAAGCAGGTTCGCGGGAGGACCGCGACTCCCGCCTGTTCGAGAAGCGCGCGCTGCAGTTCGTTGGCCGTGCTCAGTCCCAGGCGGCGGCAGGCCCCGGTAACGTTGGGGAAGACATAAAAAGCGCCCCCGGCGGGAAGGCATCGCACCCCTTCGATATCGTTCAGCCCTTCGACGATAACGCGGCTGCGGTCCTTGAATTGCTCCGCCATGTAGCGCGGTTCGTCGTGTGGGCCTTCCAGAGCGTGGACGCCGGCGATCTGTGTGAAGGAACACGTGCAGCTGTCGATGTTCGTTTCAATTTTCGCGGTCTGTTCGGCCAGGGTTTTGTTCATCACGCCATAGCCCAGCCGCCAGCCGGTCATGGCGTAGGTTTTCGAAAAACCATCCACCAGGATCGTCCGTTCCTTCATGCCAGGAAGACTGACGATGGAATGAAACTCGCCGTCGAAAACGATCTGAGAATAGACCTCGTCGCTGATGACCCAGAGGTTACGTTCGATGGCCAGCCGCGCGATTTCCCGCAGTTCGCTTTCGCCGATCATCGTACCGGTTGGATTACCGGGAGTATTGAGCACGATCATTCGGGTCTTGGGTGTGAGTCGGTGGATAAGATCATCGACTAGAAAATTCCAATTCTGCTCCTCGCGCAGAGGCAGCGGAACCGAAACCGCCCCGATCCATTCGATCACCGATTCGTAGATGGGATAGCCCGGATTGGGATAGAGCACTTCGTCGCCGGGATCGAGCAGAGACATCATCACGTCGAAGATGATCGGTTTCGCGCCGGGGGTGATGACGACTTCGTCCGCATCGACGGGAATGTGCCGGGTGTGCTGAATGTATCGGGCGGCGGCCTGCCGCAGTTCGGGAATCCCGGCGCTGGGGCCGTAGTGCGTCTCGTTTCGATCGATCGCATTCTTAGCCGCTTCTTTGACATGGCCCGGCGTATCGAAATCTGGTTCACCCAGACCGAAGGAGATAATATCCCGCCCTTCATCCTTCAACCGGTTGACTTCGGCCAGCACACTGAACGCGGTTTCCGTTCCCAGCCTCGACATCCGCGCAGACAGCGGCGGTAAATTGGATGGCTCTTTGCTGGGTTTAAGAAGCATCGAGCCGGTGATCGGAGCCGTGATCCAGCGGGGCAGTTCCCCGGTTCCTGAAAGCAGCGCGTGGAGCGAACCGGCGTCCAATTCATCGAACGAGTGAATATCCCAGTTGGAACGATCGACCGGCGGTTCCGGACAGAAAACGGTGATGCTGGGCTGAATCGAATTTTTAAATCGGGCGTCGCCGCACGATTCCATAAGGCAGAACAACGATTGTTCGGCGGTGAGTTGTGACACGGTAGTTTCCAGCAACGCGAATCCCGGCGCGGGAACCGCCTCTTCCGGGCAGCCAGCAGCCAGATAGGCATCTTTTACTACGCCCGTAAAACAAGTGGCATAGAACAGTTTGTCTCCGCGCGCCCACGCCGGGTTGCCGGGATCGATTCGCATCCCGGCCAGCAGCAGATACCCCACGGTCTCGATCAGGGACCGGGGCCGGTTCGGCGAATGGAGCGTCTCGATTCGTTGTTGAATTAATTCCGTTCGTTTCATAGCCTATCGTGGATTAAACGGGACATTCGATCCCGTTCGCTTTTACTCTTTCGGAAGAAGATTCATCTGCGCGCCGCGTTTGGAAGCGATGATCTTAACCGCATCGTTAGCGGAAACGCTGTCATTCACCAAGGCGCAGACGCCTTCGGCCACAGCAGCGGGATCGTCATCGCCGGGGAAAAGCACGTTGCGACCCACCATCGCCCCGCGAACGTTTTCACCTTCACCCATCCCGCGCACGAACTGTTCGATCACCCCGGCCGGATTGCCCGACGACTCGCCGCCCAGCATCAGAATCGGTCCTGAGAAGGCCTGCGCGACGCGGTGGTAAT
Organism: uncultured bacterium; assembly: GCA_964606645.1. GTDB lineage: Bacteria > Hinthialibacterota > Hinthialibacteria > Hinthialibacterales > Hinthialibacteraceae > CAZSIZ01. Next base: position 16,909 of record CAZSIZ010000021.1, on the reverse strand, counting down.
CTTCCACATAAGGGATTTTCAGCCAAAGGTTAGCGGATGAGTGCGAGAGGCCGGACGCGACGCCCATCACCCGAATCAGCTCATCGGCCTGCATAACGATCTGGTATTTCCCGTCGATCTGTCTCGTAGGCAGCGGTTCGAGAAAGACGGGCAGATCGATCTCGTTGCAGACCTCGATCCCGCGCGCGCATTCTTCCATCGTCTGGATGCAGTAGCGGTCGTAGGGATCGGGCACGGCCAGGCGCATCAGGAGTTTCGCGCCATCCAGTTTCAGCTCCTTGATCTTTTCTGCGTCGCGGAAAGCGGTCAGCCGGTCCAGCATTTCGTAACGCGCCCCGGCCAGTCCACTGCGGTTCATGCACGCAATCAGCACCCGGTTATCCAGAAAACTCTTGGCGGTTTTTTCCTGGTAAAGATGGTCGAGCAGAACCAGGTCTTCGATGACATCGGCGGTGGCCATCAAACCATCGACCGACGAGGCCATCAGAACCCGTGCGCAACGCCCCAGATATTCGAAGCGGTTGCCCATCGCCACCGGATCGGTTCCGGAATTGGTTACCATGCGGGCGGGGTGGTCTGCTGCCAGGATCACCAGTTTTCCATTCGGCGCGATCGCTTTTCGTTGTTTACGTTTCAGCATCCGCTCGCGGATCAAGCCGGGATTTTTTACGCGCAGGTCGGAGAGCCGGTCCCAGATATCATCGGTCAAGAAGAGACGAGTCTGGAATTTGTAACTCCTCGTCAGCGCGTAATTGACCTCGATGCGGTTGCGGCAGGAGAGAAACTGCGCTTTCGCTTCGGAAACGATATCTTCGGGCACTTCGCTTTTCACCGGACGAATTTCAAACGAAATCGTTCCAGTGTATTCGGATTCGACCAACGCTTTCAGATAACCCGCCAGCACGTCCGGCGTGAGTTCGCTGTCGGGGATATTGAACGCCGGGTGGGTATCACCATAGCGTAGATCGCTGTCAGGCGTGTTTCGGTTGAGCACACAGTTGGAAAGATGAATGTGCGACAGGCACGGAGCCAGCTTCTTCAACACGTCCGGTCCCTCGCCGGAAATCAGCATGTGGCTGGTGTCCAGCATCAGACCGAATTCCCGGTCGCCGTAGTAATGCCGCACCGATTCGACCAGCGATTCGCAGCGGTCGGATGGCCCTAACAACGCGCCCTTGAAACTGGAGCACCCCGGTGGATTCTTTCGGTAATCGAAAACGACCAGCAATGGAACCAAAAGCTGACTCTTCTTGCATTTCTCACGAATGTAGTCACAAAGTTCGTGGACAGACCGGCGAATCTGCGACAGCGCTTCCGAGCGGGCCGCGTCCGCCTCCACTCCGGAAAGATCGTCCATGACAGCGGGATCTTGTCCACTGTAAAAAGCAAATTTATCGCACTGAAGTTCGAGCGCTTCATCAACGCATTCTTTCAGGCGCTCAACCGATTTCGCCCGGTCGTTCTCGTCCAGGGAGCAGATATCCGAAGCGGGAACGATTCGATCCTCGTTGTAAATCTGCACGAGCTGGGCGGAGTAAACGATCTCTTTGATTTTCCCTTTGTCTTTCGACTGTTTCAGGAACCGCGCCACCTTCTTGCGGGCCGAGGGGGATTTGATCCGCGTGATTTCAACGGTTTGGAAATCGGGATCGTCGACGATCCATTTCAGGGTGTCCAAGACATACTCTCTGGGTCCCTCGCCACGCATCACCGACAGCGTGTTTCCCGGACCGGGAAACAGAACCGGATGGACGACGCCGAGTAAATTGGTTTCAAGTGCCACGGCTACCTCGTTGTGATTCAGTTCCATTGATTCGGAAACACGCATCGAGAAAAATATTTCCAAACGTCAACTGTAAAACTGAAAGATGATAGGGGTGTTCCCTTTTTCATAACGTCAAATATAATTGAATAAATAAAGTATACGTTCTTCAGGCGTTAAAACAAAGAGATTGATTAAAAATGCTGTAGGGACACTCTGAAACCACCTCACGACTCCAACAAAAAGGAAAAAACATGTTACCATTCCGAAACACGCTTCAACTCGCCGCATCCGCATTCATTATCTTTTCGATCGCCCAATTCGGTTTCGCCAAAGATGTAAACTACACAAGCAACGGGAAAACCGTTCGCTTGATTCAGGTTCCCGGACAATATGTTGTGGGTCTGTCCGGGGCTGCCGATTCTCAAGGTATGATCCCCAACGTGATTAAAACACGTTCCCTCGGACGCGGCATGATCGTCATCGATACCGGTTCGAGTTTGGAACCGTCTTCCCTTTCCGATTTCCGGTCGCTGGACAGTGTTGATTTTATCTATCCCGTCTATCGGTATGCAGGAAGCACGCTGCGTGTTTATCCCCGCCCGGAAGTCATCGTTCAAATCGCGGATGGCGCGGACGCCAGGCAAATCACCGCACAGCATGAACTCGACATCGTACGGAACATGCTTTTCACCGAAGATCAGTTCGTTCTTCGCATGGACGCCAGCCGCAGTCCGTTCACGGTCTCGGACCGACTGCGAAACGATCCCGGTATCGTATGGGCCGATCCCAATGCGGCCCGTCAGATTCAAAAACGCTTCAAACCCAACGATCCCCTCTATCCTCAGCAATGGCATCTGAATAATACTGGCCAGAACGACGGTCAAGCGGGCGCGGATATATCCGCCGAAGCCGCCTGGGATTTACAGATGCCCAAAGCGGAAACCGTCATTGCCGTCGTCGATGACGCCGTCGATACCGATCATCCCGACCTGAATATTTATACGAATCCCATCGAAGCCGCCGGTTCACCCGGTGTGGACGATGACGGCAACGGTTTGGTCGACGACATCCACGGTTGGGATTTCGGCAGCAACGACAACGATCCCAAACCGGACAACGAAGAAAACGCTCACGGAACGTCGGTCGCGGGTGTGGCCGCCGCCATCGGGAACAATGGGATCGGCTGCGTGGGCGCGTCGTTCGGCAGCGCGATCCTCCCGGTTAAAATTTCATTTGGTGAAGAAGGCGAAGAAGAACCGACCGAGGAAGAAGAACTCGCCATCGAAGCCAGCATCGCCGACGCCATCCGGTACGCCGCCCGATACGCCGACGTGATGAACAATTCATGGGGCGGAACTGAAATGTCCGATGCGGTCTCCTCGGCTTTGGATTTCGCCGCGTCAGATCAGAGCAAACGCGGCGGCAAAGGTGTCCCGGTTCTCTTCGCCAGCGGCAACGACGCTTCCTGGTTTTACCGATTCGAATCGGACGAAATTTTTCCTCCAGGACCGTATACAATCGAGGTTGTTTACGAAAAAGACGGTTCGGGAAGCGCCGGAAGCGACTCCGTACTTGTACTAGACGTATTCTTCATGAGCGATGAAACCGGTGATCTTATTGATGACTTATATATTTCACCCAGCAGCACTACTTTTCCCGATGGAGTAAGTGGAACGGGGGACGCTCCCTTTCACATCATTCCATCGGATTTATCCGAATACGGATTCGTGTATAAAAGTGGTTCGATCGGAAACAATCAGTCAACTTCGCTGATATGGGACGTCAACCTGTCCCAAGAGGGTATTATCGTCGTCAAGTTCCGCTATAGCACGGAAGCCGGGAAAGACAAATTCTCCATCTTCGTGGATGGAGAAAGACTGACAGGCGGTGTCCTCATCGGTGAAGAAGACTATATGGAAGCCCCGTTCAGCGGAGAGACACCTCACAACATCACTCCATTGGCGGGAGAAAACTTGCATCCAAAAGTCATCAACATCGGATCGAGCAACGATCGGGACGTTCGTTCGCTCTACAGCCAATGGGGCCCGGAAATCGATTTCCTCGCGCCGAGTGATGGCAACCAAGGTATCAACCAGTCAATCACCACGACCGACGCATCCGCACCGGGATTCGGTTACGATCCCGATTCCGCTTACGCCGAAGATTTCGGGGGAACCTCCTCGGCCTCTCCATTGGCAGCGGGAGTCGTAGCATTGGTTCTGACCGCCAACCCGGAACTCTCCGTAGCCGAGTTGATCGATGTGCTGAAAACAACCAGCAGGAAAATCGGCGATCTGCCTTACGATACCAACGGCTTCAACGAACAATACGGCTACGGCCGTCTGGACATGGCCGCCGCTGTCCAACGCGCACTCGACCTCAAGGGAACCCATATTTCCACTTGGGAATTGTATTAACAATAAGCAGCGCGCAAAACACGTTTTGTATTCCAAACGATCGATCACCCCCTCCGCAAAATACGGAATGATCTTCCATTCCCGCTTCGATCGAACGCTATCACCCTGAATCTGTTAAAAAATCATTTCTCGAACGTTTTTCAACCGAAAGAAATTGTGATACTCTTCACATTATATTTTCCAACCGATAATCCGGCTTCGGGGAGGGGTGTTATGAAACGGCAAACCGTTCGTCATCTTGTTCTTTTCGTGATTGTCTGCGTCTCGATCGGTGGTTTTGGGCTTTTGGCTTCGGGGCAGGACAGACAAGCCTTAAAGATCGGCGATAACATTCCAGAGATCGAAACCTTCAGCGCCGATGGGATTCCCGTCTCGTTTCTCCCACCGAAAAACAAACTGATGCTCGTCCAGTTCTGGAACCCGGACGATTCCGGCACCACGGCGTCCGTCAAAGAAACCATTACACTCTACAGGCGCTTTCACAAACAAGGGCTGAACGTTGTCAGCGCGTGTACCGGGGGAACGGAAGGTTCGTTACTCGCCTTTTCCGAACGCTGGCAGATTCCCTGGCCGCAAGTTCTGGTGGAGGCAGTAGACGACGACCGATTAACCGCGCTTTCCCAATCGGTTGAGGTTCCTTCCAATCTCCTGATCGATTCCAAAGGAACAATTCTGGCGACAAACCTTAAAAGGGCTGAAGGCCGCAGAACCATCGCGAAACATCTAGCCGTTTCCCTCGACGATCTTCCCATATCCGCCGAACCGATGCCCATTCAACAGCAAAGTGGCGCACCGCGTTCCAGAGGAAAGGCCGACACGAAAAAGTTGTTCGGCACTTACAAAGAACGAAAAGAAGCGGAACCCTGCAAAAAAAATCTACGGAAGATTGGCATCGCCATCACGAAATACAAACAGGATCACGACGGAAAGATGCCGGAGTGGCTCTCGGACCTTCACCCCAAATACATCGAGGACAAAAACGTGTTTCTCTGCCCGGCCAATCCGGTTCAGGCGTCGTGGGGCAACTTGGAAGACCCGAAAATCGACACCAGTTACCTCTACGATTTCGCCCCCGTCGATGATGGAAGCGGGCGAATCTACAAGGATTGGAAAACCGAGCAACTAACTCAATTCGGGGACAGAGTCGTCGTGGCGCGCTGCCTCAATCATGCCCCGAAATATCCCGCCCTCACGTATGGAGGCGAGATTATTTTCACCATGCTGGTCTGGGAAGCCGAAGTGCCCCGCGGGCATACACTGGCGGATCGCGACGCCAAGGTGCGCAAGCAGTTTCGCGAAATCGCCGTGGCGTTGGATCAGTACAAGAAGGAACATGGAGACGTTCCCGATGAAATTGAAAACTTGGTTCCGAAATACGTGAAGGACCAATCGCTCTTGACTGATCCCGTCTCGAAAAAGCCGTTCCCGTACCAGTTTTCCGCCAGTCAGACGGGAAGCCTCGGAACGATGAAAGAAGAAAGTACGGCCCATTTAGAAATTTTCGGCGATTACGTTCCGATCGTGCGAACCACCAGTGCCTTGAATGATGGATACCACATCAATCTGGGTTATGGGGGAGAAATCTGGCCCAGTAAAAAAGACTGGCAAAACGATCTGAGTGAGGTTCCAGTCATCACCCCGCCCGTTACCGTTCCAGCGGTTACCGATCCAGCAGTATCCGCCTCAGCGCCCGCCGTCAAGAAACTCGATCCCGTCGATCCCAACGATCCCGACTTAAAGAAGCGGATTGCAGGAGCGGTAGTGGGCAAGGATATTCGAATTTCCAAAATCCTCGATGTGATCGCTGCGCAAACGGGGTTGACGATTGTGCTGGAGGATGGGATCGATCCCCCCGTCACGTTTCAACTCGAAAATCCGACACTGAAGGAATTCTTCGATGAAGCACTTTCCCCAGCCGGTCTGGTGTGCAGCAAACGCCCGGATGACAGTTTCTATATATGGTACGATAAAACCCTCCAAGCCAAGGCGCAATCCACCAAAAAGAGCGGCGGCAGCATGCTCGTCCAGTCTCAAGTTTTCCGTACCAAAATGGATTTACAAACGCTGAGCAACGCGCTGGAGGCCTTCTTTATCGACAACGACTGTTATCCCGTTCTGCTGGAAGACGCGATCACGATCGATGGCGCCGGTTTCCTGAAAGACTCGAAAATCTTTAAACTCGACGAACCGGTTTCGTATATCGGCCGCTTCCCCGGCGATCCTTTCGACTCGGAAGACGACGGCTACCGATACAACAGCGATGGAAAGACCTGGTGGATTCTGGCGTCCAACGGTCCCGACGGCGAAGCGACCCTCGACCTGAGCCTCTACAATCCCGAAAAAGAATTCGGCAAAGACGAACTCCAGCCTTATACCTACGATTCCAACAAAGGCATCAAAAGCAAAGGCGATATTTTCAAGACCGGACCGTAATTTTTCATTCGGATCGATCTCTTTTAACTGCTATAAATGTAATAATCGATATAAATGGGGAGACTCCACAATGAAACGCAAAATCACGCATACGATTCTGTCTGTCATTATTTTAGGTTCGATTGTTATGCTTCCCGCCACGGGAACGTTCGCAGGGGAACGTCCAGCGCTGAAAATCGGCGACACGCTGGAACGCTTCAGCGCGACAAGCGTAGAAGGCAAGGTCGTGACCTTCTATCCATCCGAAGGGAAATACCGTTTCATTCAGTTTTTCAACACGGGAAAACCCTACGCCGATAATATCGCGAAAAACAATATCGTCTTATTCGACCGCTTTCACCACCTGGGGATGAACGTCATCACGGTTTGCACCGGCGCGTCCGAAGAAGCCATCCTGAGATTCTCCGAAAAGTGGGATATCTCCTGGCCGCTGGTTCAGATCAAGGATGCAAGGGGAACCAAGTTGAAGAGACTCTTCAACGTGCCCCAGGTTCCGTTCAATATACTGATCGACTCGAAGGGAAAAGTGCTCGCAATCAACCTTGAGGGCAATCACGTCCACGAAACCGTTGCCCGTGTTCTGGACGTATCCCTCAACGATCTTCCCATGCCGCCTCTCCCCACTCCCCGGCCAAAACAAGGGCGTTTCGGCGGCAGATATGGGATGGGTGGGATGGGAATGGGTGGTGGTTATGGAATGGGAATGGGTGGTTTTGGTATGGCGGGCGCTCCGGTTCCAGGCGGCATCTTGACCTATCAAATACCGGTCTCCAATTCGTTGTTCGGCTCGAAGGAAGAACGGGAAGCGGCGGAAGACTGTAAAATCAAATTGCGTAAAATCAGTCTGGCGATGACGGAATACAAAATGGAACACAAAGGAGAACTGCCGAAGTGGCTTCATGAATTATACCCAAAGTACCTCCAGGACAAGTCGATTCTTCGTTGCCCCAATAATCCCACACCGCCGAACAATTTTGCCGAACTGGCCGACCCCAAAATGACGTGCAGTTTCTTGTACGAGTTCGCTCCGGTGAGAGAGTCGGGTAGTGATTACCGCACTTGGAAAATCCGCCAATTGAAAGAGTTCGGCGATAAAGTGCCGGTCGTGCGATGCCTCAATCATTCTCCCCGCGTGCTCAGCCTCTCCCACGGCGGCGAAATTTACTTCAGCGGTTTGGGCTGGGAAATCGTATTTCAGCAGCAAAGAACCCTCCAGGACGACGATGCCCTGGTGCGAAAACAACTGATGCAGATCGCCGTCGCGTTAAACAAATATAAAAAAGCAACCGGCGCACTGCCGGAAAAACTGGAGACGCTCGTTCCGAAATACGTGAAAGATAAATCCCTCTTAATCCGTCCCGATACAAAAAAGCCGTTCCCGTACCAAACGCCAACCGATGAAGATCGAAAAAAGCATGGAGCTTACGCTCCCGTGATTAGCGTCTCCGGAATTCCCGTACATGGGAAGACGATCATGCTCGCCCTCGGCCACACCGGCGAGATTTGGATCGCCGGTGAAATGGAGGATGAAAAACAAATCCAAACCACTCCATTAAACAACCGTAATCTGATTACTCAGCAAACCGTTCAAGTCAATCCAGGAAATGAGGCGTCTCACCTCCAAGGAATGAATTGGCCGGACGACCCATTGCGCGAAACAGTGAAGATCAATCAATTCAAACAGGTTCTTCCGCTTCGCGGGCAGTGGAATATGGCAGGCAGTTCACTCAAGCAGACCAATGCCGACACAGGTCCCACTGCGCTCGTCTTCAGCCCGATGATCGAAAAAGGTGAAATCCGCTTTCGCGCCAAGTTTGCGGACGGGGCGGAAGGCTGCCGGGTCATATTCGGATTTTCCTCTCCGCAGGATTATTTCGTTTTCAACCTCGGCGGGTGGAGCGACAGAACGACAGTCGTCGAAAAATGGAAGGAACTCGATTGTACCCCCGGTCGGAATTTTCAACTCAATGGAAACTCATTACTGAGTAACGCATTACGCCTATCGCCTATGCGTCAATGGAACGATATTCGCATCGTCGTCAACGGGAAAACAGGAACCGTCATCGGATACGTGAACGAAATAATGGTTCACGAACATAAAACCCCCGCTCCCTTCAAAGGCCGTTTCGGGCTTGGCACGTGGGAGACATCGGTAGAGTTCGATTCAATCGAAATCCAAGGAATCGAAGAACTGCCCGTAACGAAGAAAATCCCGGTCACGGACACCTATCACGGCGTCGAGGTGACCGAGCAATACCGCTGGCTCGAAGACTGGGATAACGAAACCGTCAAGCAATGGAGCGGCGCGCAGAACGTTTACGCCCGTAGTATTCTCGACACCCTGCCCCACGTCGATGAAATTCGCAGCCAAGTCACCGAAATCATGTCGGCGAAAACGGTCAGTTATAGTGGACTGGCCTGGCGAAACGGGCGGCTCTTCGCGATCAAACGGCAGCCGCCCAAACAGCAGCCGTTCATCATCGTGATGGATTCGGCGGACGATCCCGCTTCGGCGCGCATTCTAGTCGATCCCAACGTCATCGATCCCACCGGCGGCACGTCGATGGATTGGTACGAACCCTCGGCGGATGGAAAACGCTTGGCCGTCTCTCTCTCCAAGGGAGGCACCGAATCGGGGGACGTTCACGTTTACGACACAACGACCGGAAAACAGGTCCACGAAGTGATCCCCCGCGTCAACAGCGGAACCGCCGGGGGCGATCTGGCCTGGCTGCCCGGCGGGTCGGGTTTCTACTACACCCGTCATCCTCGCGAAACCGAACGCCCGCCGGAAGATATGGATTTCTTCCAGCAGGTCTATTTCCACAAACTGGGAACTCCCACCGAAAACGACCGATACGAAATCGGCAAGGATTTCCCCCGTATCGCGGAAATAAAGTTCGATATGAATGACGAGACCGGCCTTCTTCTCGCCACGGTGCAGAAAGGGGATGGCGGCGAATTCGCGCATTACCTACGCTCGACGGATGGAACGTGGCGTCAATTCAGCCGGTTCGGCGATAAGACCGTCCAGGCCACGTTCGGCCCGAACGACGATCTCTATGTCGTGTCGAGAAGCAACGCCCCGCGTGGAAAAATACTGCGTGTCAAAACGTCAACCCTCGATGTAAGTCAAGCCGAAACCATCATCCCCCAGGGCAAGGACACGATCGTCGCCGATAATTTCTGGAGGCACACCAGCGTTGTCGTGACAAAAAGCAAACTCTATGCCGTCTATCAATTGGGCGGCCCTTCGGAAATTCGGGTTTTCGATCTGAAAGGCAAACCCCTGAACAAACCGGAACAGCTGCCAGTCTCGGCGGTGAGTGGACTGACTCGGCTGGACGGGGACGATATCCTGTTCGAAAGCGAATCGTTCATCGAACCCGATGCGGTCTACCGCTACAGCCCCAAGACAGACAAAACAGTTAAAACGGCCCTCGCCTCAAAATCACCCGTCTCGTTCGACGACGTGGAGGTGCGGCGTGAATTCACCACGTCCAAAGACGGAACCCAGATTCCGCTAAACATCATCCTTCCCAAGAACACCCAGCTCGATGCTTCAAATCCTTGCATCGTGTACGGATACGGCGGTTATGGGATCAATCTCTCGCCCCGTTTCAGCGCCACCCGGCAGGTGTTGTTCGATCGAGGAATGATCTATGTCGTGGCCAACATTCGCGGCGGCGGTGAGTATGGCGAGGAGTGGCATCTGCAGGGCAACCTGACGAACAAGCAGAACGTTTTCGACGACTTCCTGGCCGCCGTTCAACACGTCGTCGAACAGCAATACACCTCGCACTCAAAGTTAGCGATCCTAGGCGGGAGCAACGGTGGTCTGCTGATGGGGGCGGCCATGACTCAGCGGCCGGATTTGATGAAAGCAGTCGTCTCTTACGTCGGGATTTACGATATGCTGCGCGTGGAACTCTCGCCGAACGGGGCCTTCAATATCACCGAGTTCGGCACGGTCAAAAACCCGGCGCATTTCAAAGCGCTCTATGCCTATTCCCCCTATCACCATGTCAAAGACGGGACGGATTATCCGGCCACGCTTTTCCTGACCGGGGCCAACGATCCCCGTGTCGATCCGATGCAGTCACGCAAGATGACGGCCCGGCTGCAAGCGGCGGCGATGGCCGCACCGATTCTCCTGCGCACCAGTTCCAACACCGGGCATGGCGGCGGCACGGCGCTTTCCGAGCGGATCGAGCAAACCGTGGATGTCTACGCTTTCCTCTTCGACCGCCTGAATGTCAAATTCAATCCTAAAAACCGCTAACAATGTAGTTAACAAAGCAGGCTAGGCTCAAAGCGCCAGCGAGAGCCACACCATCCCTTCGACAAATCCTATACCCTAAACCCTAGATCCTGCTTTTAGACTACTTCCGACGCTGTCGATCCCATTTCGAGCGTGATGTTGTCTTCGATTTCTCAACCATAATCTCGGCCTGTTTTTGATGAACCGGTTCCGCTTCAGCCGATTCGACTCCGGCGTCTCTCTTGGTTTGAATTTTGAAAAATTTCCCCATCTGTTCGTCGGTAAAGACTTTCGGAGCCAACTCCATTCCATTCTTCTCAAACTCCGACATTTCGATGAGTTGCGCTTCTCCCTCAACGATGTGCGGTGTCAGGAAGATAAGGAGTTCCGTTTTTGAATTTGTCTTGACCGTCCGGCGAAAAGCCATACCCAGTAATGGAATATCGCCCAGCAGCGGAACCTTACGGACGGATTCGGTTTTATTGTCTTCGATCATCCCGCCGATCACGACGGTTTTCCCGTCGGGAATCACGACCCGCGTATCCGCCGAACGTTTTGCGAACACAGGCGAATTGATCGTGTCCGAGATGGGAACCGTGTCTCCCGTCAAGGTCGAAATTTCCGGCGAGAGATCCATCTCGACTTTCCCGTCTTCCGTGATATACGGGGTGACTCGCAAGATGATCCCGATGTCTTCATAGATCACCGTGTTGATGACCTGGCCGTCCGAAGTAACGCGGCTGTTGTTGATGAAGGGCACTTCCTGGCCGACGGTGATTGTCGCTTCCTCGTTGTTACGGGTCATGATCGAGGGTCGGGAAAGCACCTCCAGACTGCCGACTTCGGAGATAGCCCTCATGGTCACTTCCAAGTCGTCTTCCAAGATACGGTAGAATCCGCCCCGCGTCTCGCCACTCAATCCGAAAAACGATTGCAGCGTGTTTGGATTCGATCTGCCGTGCGTGAACGAGCCTTCGATCCCTAAATCGAAGTCGTCGTTATGAGTCACCTCGAGGAACAGCACTTTGATCAGCACCTGAAGAACGGGCCGGTCCAGGTGTTCGATAATTTTCTTGATCTGCTCGTTCGTCTCTTCATCGGCGATCACGATGAGCGATTTCGTATCGGGATCGACCTCGATAATCGCTTCCCACGCCCGGCCGGGGCTGTAGGAATCCGCGCGGGTACTGCTGCCGCCCCGCGATGAAGACGACGAGGTATTCGTTCGGAACTGTGCCGCCGCTTCGCCTGCCGCCAACGCGAATAATCCCGTGAACAACGCGAGAAGGAAGAATGATTTTTTGATCTGTTTCATGGTCGTTACCTCTTTATTTTTTCGATAACCTAATCCGGCAAAGCCGGAACCAAACAGGATTGTCAATGTAGGGGCAGGCCCCTGTGCCTGCCCGCATCCAAGCCTACGCTACAATTTTGTGACCGTTTTGCGTCCAATTTCACTGATAAGGGCCTAACGTGACGAGAATCCCGATGTATTCCCTGCTGTATTCCCTCTTCCACCGGTATTACCAGTGGTCGTTCGGTTCGAGGTATTACCGGTGGTTGTGGTCCGCCGGTTTCCGGAAGTTCCCGACGACTGGAGTTCAAACATATTGCGGAGAATCTCCGCCACGTATTCGGGTTCCGCGTTTTTCAGCGTGTAGATATAAACTTGCTGCGTCTTCGATTTGTTGGAATCGAGCTGCGCGATCATCTGAGCGATCTGGTTCATCGTCTCACTGGCCGCGGTGACGACGACCGAATCCGTGCGGGGATCGGCGACGGCGACGACGGTCTCTTCCGACATCTTCCGCTCGCTCTCCTGCCCCTGACTTCCACCTGGACGACCGCCACCTGGACCTCCACGCCCGCCTCCCGGCCCCCCGAACATTCGGCTGAACCGACTGAATCCCTGCTGCTGACTGGATTGGGTGTCATCGAACAAATCGTTGACGAGTTCGGCGGTTTCCTCGGCGTCGGCGTTTTCCAGATGGAAGACACGAATTTCGGTGATGTCTTCGGCGAACGTGTCGATCTGGGTGATCAACGTATCGATCGTGGCCATCAACTCTTCAGGCGCGCTGACGACGAGCGAGTTCGTGTTCTGGTCGGCCACAGCCACCACACGGGACGCGGCCTGCCGTGCAACGCTGTCGGTTTGACTGCCGGACGATCCTCCACGGTCTCCCCCCCCACGACTGCCTGGACCGCCTCGGCCGCCCATCCGGCTCTCCATCATCCGTTGGAAAACATTCTGACGGCTGCTTCTGGAATTGGTATCCGCCGTCTGGAAAATCTGGTTGACCACCTGAGCCAATTCAGTAGCATCGGCGAATCTCAACTGGAAGACCTTAACAGTGGAGATACTGGAGATGGAGGTGTCGAGAGCTTTAATAATCTCGGCGATCCGGCGCACATTCGCCTGCGTGTCGGTCAGGATCAGCGCGTTGCTGCTCTCGTTAGCCGTCAGCGTGGCGTAAGCCGGAATCAGGGGCGTCAGGTCTTGGATCAGCTGCATGGCGTCGACGTACCGAACCGGGATGATCTGGTGAACCATCTCATCGTTTTTAGGGATATCCTCCGGCTCGTTCCCTTTGCGTACGGGAAGATCGCGCTGCTTGGCGTCATCGCGGCTGACGATAGTAAGCGTGCGTCCGTTGCGAATCGCCGCGAATCCCTTTTCGTTCAGAATCGTGTTGAGCAGATCGACCGCCTCATCTTTGTTGAGGGGCTGATGGCTCCACACGTCCACATTGCCGATCACCTCGGCTTCGCGAACGATGATGAATCCCGCCGCTTTGCTCAAATAATCAAGCACGGAATCCAGCGGCGCGCCTCGAAAATTCAAGCGCAATCCTCCATTCGCCACGCTATCCTGTGTGGCGTTCTCCGCAGCGATCCCCTGGAGATTCGATATTAGTAGAAGACTTGCAATAAGAATGAATGGAAATCGAGTTCGTCGTTTCATCGGTTCATCTCCTGTCTAGCGCTCAATAACGTTCTTGTATCGATGGTTGCAATTTTTTAATAAAATTCCCCTCACGATGTCCCCAGAGAGAATGGGAAATCAATCAATAAACGATCCCCTACCGAAAGAAATCGCTGCCTCCCGATCGTTCTCCGAATCGCCCCCGACCCTCTCTTCGTCCAGATGAGGGATCAAAATCGGGACGGCGTTCCGGGCGTCTGTCGTCCCGGCGAACGGCGGGACGATCCGGCTTGGAAGCGATCTTCCATTCGCCTTCCCCGGCCCGGCTCATCCCGCTTCCGACGGTCAGTTCAATCCGGTGGCCATCTTTTTCCAACGTCACGCAATCGGTTTCGATCTTCACGATGCGATGGCCTTCGATAATTCCACCTACATCGAAAACCGCATCGTAGGAAGCTTTCGTCCCCCCGAAAAAGGCATGAGCGCCCTCTTCAAACGCGTAAGCCCCTTCTTCGGAAACCATCGTTCCAAAGAGGCTAAACGTTTCGATGACGGGAATCGACTCGATGACCGGTTCCTGCTCCCGAACCGGGACACGATTGGGATCGAACACGTTCCGATCCACGATGATGCGAAACGACTCGAAGTCCGGAACGGATGATTCCCCGTTCTCACCAGCGCGCACCGGCAGCCACAAGGCCACGGCGATCGTCACCATCGATCCAAACCAGGCGAATCTCTTTTTACGGTTATAAGCAGTGAATAATCGATTCATGATGTTCTCTCGATAAAGCGAAGTCCGCTGAATATCACGCCCAGTGATAATTGACTGCCGTCATCATCCCGCGACGCAATCTCTATTTCTTCGACCTTCAAAGCGAGCGAGTCGCGTTCCAGTTCGTACAGGAACTTGGCGACCGTTTCGATATCCCCCATCGCGGCCGCCCGGCATTCCAATCGGAAGTAGTCGTCATCTTCCTGAATCCATCGGGGTTTGAACGACGTCAGTTGCAAACCGCTGGTCTGAACCCACCGCTCGACGGATTTCAATACTTGGTTCTCCGCCACGGCGACGTCGTCCGGAAGATCGTGGACTCTCATGAACTGAGAGCGTTCTTTCATGGCGTCTTCGCGCTTGATTAATAACAGCCCCTTGCTCAGCGATTCTTCCAGTACGGCGATAGCTTCCGCGCGCTCGATCCACAGGTTGTGCATCGGCGTAAAGATCAATTGGTCCGACGCCCACAGCCCAAAGCACAATAACGCCGTCAGCGCCAGGAGTCGTTCACGGTTTTTAAGTTCCATCGTTTATTCCCGCTTTCCATTCACGATCCGGTATAAAGTCAGACCTTGCAGACGAAACGGCGTGATAGAGTGCTTCATCAGCCATTCTTTCAACAAATATCTTGAGGTCACCAAAAGTGCTATCGACGTTTCGCCGTTTCGTTTTGGTAATTCAAAGTAAACTGCAACGGAGCCTCGCCTCGAAACTGATAGAGTTTCAATTCGTCGATCCCCGGCATTTCCCGTAAACGGTCGTGTAAGTTCAGCAAGTCCTGATTGGTTCGGGCATAACCGGAACACGAAATTTCCGACTGCTCCTTGATTTCGAGTGTCTTGATCCAAACCGCCCCGTCTTCGGGAAAGGCTTGGGTCAGTTCCCGCATAATGAGAAGGCTCTGAATCGATTCATCGAACCAAGGCCGGAACGCTCGAACCTGCTTCTGCAATTCCTCGATCTCGGCGACTTTAGATTCGATGGCGTTCCACTTGGATTCCAGCGAGGAGAGCCGCCAGTATTGATAGATCAAAGCGGTGGCAACGATCAGAACCGACGCGGCGGCGGTTCCCCCCAACCAGAGAATCCCTTTTGATGAAAATTGGCCAGCCATCTGTTTGAATCGACTCACTTGGGGAGGGAGAAATTCGAGTACAGATAGTCGGCGCAATAATACGTTCGCTGCAATTCCTAAAACCGTGGGTGAAGGTCTCTTCACATCGTTTGGAATCGTGATTTGGCGATTGTCGGAAAAAGCATCCCGTTCCGCTTTCAGTCCCATCCGTTCAATCGGATGCCGCAATCCATCGAGTAGCGGTTTGGTAAAACGTTCCTCGCCGAACAGCCGCGCGGTGCGGATTAACGTTCTGATGTCCTGGGGCAGCTGGCCGAGCGTGATTTTAATCTGCCGGGCGATCGACTCGGCATCGAAGCCATCGGCCGTGCGATCGTTTTCAGAAAATTCCTCCAGCGTCCGCAAAGCCACGATTCCGCCCCCGGCCTGAATCTGTAACTCGACGCTGCGATCGGTCACGAGCAAATCGACGGTTCCTTCATCACGACGGCTTGAATCGTGAAGCGCCGTGATGCCCAACGTCATACTGACCGGACGCAATCGGGCCGCTTTGAAAACATCCCGAAGCGCGGTCAAGCGATTGAGTGGAATGGCGACGCCCGTCGTATATGTCCTGCCGCCGGGCGTTTCGTATCGCGAAGACGCCAACGATAGATCGTCCGGCGAGAAAGGCAGTTCGCGTTCGGCCTGGACCGCCAGGTAACTTTGGATATCCTCATCCGGCAGGTCTGGCATTTCCGTCCGGAAGGTCAGCGCCATCTTCAACGGAAGGCCGACCACGCATTGGCTGCCGCGAAAACCCGCCTCGCTTAAATGACTGCGAATTTCCCGCCCCACTCGTTCGGGATCGCCGGTCAGTGGATCGAGCGCCAACGGAACCTTCAACGTCTTCCGAACGTGAATTCGGTCCCCGCTTCGGCGCACCATGACAGCCGATAAACTTCCGCCGTCCAGTGAGATTCCGATCATTGTCGTATAACTTTTATTATTCATTGAATTACCTGTTTTTTTCTTCCGATAACACAGCCAGCTGATTCCGAATCTCCGCCCCCATCGGCCATCCCAAATGTCTCAAATCCCGCCGGTAGACGACAGCCGGATCCTCTTCGGAGGTATCGAACACAAAAACCGAACGGCTGAATCCCCGGCCTTCATGCCCGACCGCTACCACGTCGGCAGTGAATTGATAACTCTTGACCGTAAGGTAAGGCCCCGCCTGGGAAGCGCTTTCGTCGTCGAGAATTTCGGCAACCC
>CAZSIZ010000020.1:13060-33482 GCA_964606645.1 uncultured bacterium | reverse complement strand
AAATTCTACGGGATCTGGTTGATTCGGGTATGATCGATCCGGTTATAACCGTTTCCAATCCAGCCTATAAAGATACGCATAAATAAATATACTACAAATGAGAGTCTACCGGATATCACTGCTGTCCTGATGTCGAAAATATTTTTTGCTGTAAGTGAAATAAAATGTGTTGGTTCGTTGGCATTAGGTCTGTAATCGATTTGAAATCAATAATCTATTTATCAATTAAGCGATTCTTGAACGACTATCGAATCGGCATCATCACGGGAAATCCTGAATGAAACTTCCTGAAACGAAATCCCTCCTGGCGATCATCGGGCCGGGAATATTGGTTGCGGCTACCGGCGTCGGGGCGGGCGATCTGGCCACCGCTGGATTCACCGGCAACCGGCTGGGAGTCGCAGTCTTATGGGCGGTCGCTGCCGGGGCGATATTTAAGTTTGCCCTGAACGAGGGCCTGGCCCGCTGGCAGTTAGCCACCGGAACCACGGTTCTCGAAGGTGCTCTACAGAATTTTGGCCGGGCGACCGCGTGGGTGTTCCTGCCCTATCTGTTCCTGTGGACCTTCTTTGTCGGCTCGGCATTGATGAGTGCTTGCGGGGTCGCCTTTCACGCCATCCTCCCCGTGTTCGGCGACGCGGGCCATGCGAAAATCGTGTTCGGCATTCTCCACAGCCTGCTCGGTTACGCACTGGTCCTGATTGGAGGATTCCGGTTATTCGAAAAAATCATGAGCGCCTGTATCGCCCTCATGTTCCTGACCGTCACTCTCACCGCCTTCATGCTATGGCCTGGAACACAGGCGGTTTTTCAAGGCCTCTTTATCCCCAATCTAACCGACTTGCAGGGAGACGGTTTATCCTGGACGGTCGCCCTGATGGGAGGCGTTGGAGGCACGCTGACGATTCTCTGCTACGGCTATTGGATTCGGGAGAAAGGACGCGAAGGAGCGAATTCGTTAACAATCTGCCGTATCGATCTCTCCGTCGCTTACGTGATGACGGCGGTTTTCGGTCTGTCGATGGTGATCATCGGCAGCCAAGTCGAGGTGGACAGCCGGGGAGCGTTGTTGATCGTCAACATCGCCAGTCAGTTGCATGAAACACTGGGGCCGGTTGGAAAATGGGCGTTTCTTCTGGGAGCCTGGGGAGCGGTATTCAGCAGCCTGTTAGGCGTCTGGCAGGCGGTCCCCTACCTGTTCGCCGATTTCTGGACGCAAAGCCGGGCCAAACCGATCGATCGGTCTGAAACCGGCCATCCTCCAGCACTCACCGCCTCGCCTTCCTACCGGGCCTATTTAACCGCCATCACTTTCATTCCCATGCTGGGATTGTTTTTCAGTTTTAAAGAGATTCAAAAACTATATGCGATGATCGGCGCGTTTTTTATGCCGCTTCTTGCCGTCGTGCTTCTCGTGATGAACAATCACCCCGGCTGGATCGAAAACCGCTTCCGTAACCGCTGGCTGTCCAACGCGGTTCTGACCATGACGCTTCTATTTTTTATCAGTTTAATTTTCTTGAAAAAGTAACGCTCCATTTTTAAAAGAATGAATTGTAGAACGTGTAATTTTCAGGTAAGATAGATTGTTTCTTTAAGTACTCTAAAGTGATGCTATTTTTAAATCGCCCTCACCTTAGCCCTCTCCCAGGGGGAGAGGGAATAAATCACCCAGTATGTTCTGCGCGGAATTTTAAAGGGAGTTGGACGAACGTTGAATTGGCGAACTCGAACGATCCTCAGACGAATTTATTTTCGTAACGCGGCGGTCCGTCTCGCGCGGGGGATGCGGATTTCGTGGCGGCTGTTCAACGATAAGGGAGTGCTGGCGCACGCGTCGGTCTGCGGGTATTCCACGATCCTGTCCCTGGTTCCCATCATCGCCATTACGCTGTCGATGATCACCGTGTTCACCGGAACTGGCGAACTGAACGCAGACGGCACGCTGATTCAGGAAGAGAGTTTCAGTAACCGCGTCTACGGTTTCTTCTTCGACCATTTCGTGCCGGGGGTCGCCGAAGAGGCCCAGGAAGACTTGATTCAAGCCAAACAAGCCATCATGCAGTTCATTCAGCGAACGACGGGACTGCGATTTGTGATCCTGGTGATGCTGGTTCTGGCCAGCGTCAGTCTCTTCAACAGCATCGAACATGCGTTCAACGAAATCTGGTCGGTACGGTTCAGGCGATCCTTTTACACACGCTTTCTCGCTTTCTGGCTGCTGCTGACGCTGACTCCGCTGCTGCTGGGTCTTTCCTACTATTACACGTCGCAGCTTCTGAGCAGCGAGATCGTGACGCGATGGAAGGAGCAGGAATGGGTGACGTTTTTCCTGCCCTATTTCGTCTCCTACTTTTTCACGCTCTCGGCGTTTATGTTCGCCAACCGCTTTCTGCCCAATATCAACGTGTGTTTAATTCCCGCATTTGTGGGAAGCGCGCTGTCGGCCATCCTGTGGGAGATTGCGAAGGTGGCGTTCGATCTGTACATCACCTACGCCACGAAAAACACGCAAGGTTTTTATACGGTGTTCGGGGCCTATTCGGTTCCCATCATCTTTATCGTGTGGCTGTATTACAGTTACCTCTGCTTTCTGCTTGGCCCTGTGATCGCAGTGACGATCCAGGAATACGACCGACATCTCATGCGGCTGCGACGGAAGCGGCGGATCTTCGAGCATCACCGCCCGCTCCATTCGGTGGAACTGTTTCTGGATGTCTGCCGCCATTTCCGGGAAGAGCAGAACGGGGTCGATCAAATTGCGCTGGAACAACGGACGGGTTGGGAACCCAGCCTGATCAAACACTGTCTGCGCGATTTGGAAAACGCCCATCTCGTCCATCAGGAACGGCGTCAACATCTGTACTACCCCAGCGCCGATCCGGACGGAATCTCCATCCCCGAAGTGGTCGAACGGATTCTGGGTTTTCCTCATCCAAATTCCGAACGGGCCATGAAAGAAGCAAGCGAACTGGAGATTTCCATCCACCAAAACCTGCGGAACGAGAATTCCACAGCCGGCGCCTTTCTCACCCTCAATCTCTCCAAACCGAAACCTGAAGAAACTGAATAGGATTTAGGGTGTAGGGTTTAGGATCTTATTATTCAAATCGATCGCAAAATGGTCATAAAATTGTCGCGCAGGCTTCCAGCCTGCGCGACAATATGAAATCTGGTTAAAACAATCCGGAGATGCGGCCGTCGTCCATGAGATCGATTTTCAGGGCATTGGGATTCTTGGGAAGACCGGGCATCAACATGATATTGCCCGTGATGGCGACGAGGAAACCGGCTCCCAACCGGAGCTCGATATCTTCAATGTGCAGCGACCAGCCGGTGGGAGCGCCGAGCAGATTTTTATCTTCGGAAAGAGACGATTGCGTTTTCGCCATACATAAGGGAAGCGAATCGAATTTGTTTTTGTTGATGATCCTCAATTTCTGTTCGGCCTTGGCGGAATAGACCACTTCTTCGGCGTGATAAATTTCACGGGCGATGCAGGCGATTTTGTCTTTCACGGGTTGATTCAGCTCGTATAACATTTTGAACTGGTTTGGATTTTCATCGATGGCATTCATCACCGCTTCGGCCAGTTCTTTACCGCCCTCGCCTCCCTGAGCGCAAACATTGGAGATGGCGGCGGGCACTTGGATTTCCCTGCAGAATTCCAAAACGGCGGCCACCTCATCATCGGTGTCGTGAGAGAAGCGGTTAACTGCAACCACCGGAGGAACTCCGAATTTCCGGATATTATCCACATGCACCTGAAGATTGCAGCAACCCTTTCGAACCGCGTCGGGATTGGGGACGGTCGTACCGGATAACTGAACACCTCCGTGCATTTTCAGTGCGCGGCAACTGGCGACGATGACAGCGGCGGCGGGCGTGAGTCCCGCGCTTCGGCACTTGATGTCGAAGAACTTTTCCGCACCGAGGTCGGTACCGAATCCCGCTTCGGTCACGCAATATTCCGACAGTTTCAACCCGATCTGAGTCGCGAGAACGCTGTTGCAGCCGTGAGCGATGTTGGCGAAGGGGCCGCAATGCACGAGGGCAGGCGTTCCCTCGATCGTTTGAACGATGTTGGGTTTCATCGCCTCCTTCAACAGCACCATCAACGAACCCACGACATTCAAGTCACGGGCGAACACCAAACTCCGGTCCCGTCTGAAGGCGACGAGAATGTTCGATAGACGTTCTCTTAAGTCACTGCTGTTTTTCGCCAGCGCGAGAATGGCCATGATCTCCGAGGCGACCGTAATGACGAAAAAGGTCTCCCTCGGATAGCCGTTGGTCCTTCCACCCAAACCGACGACGACCTGGCGCATCTGGCGGTCGGCGATATCCATGACGCGGGGCCAAACGATTCGCCGGGGACTGATATCCAGTTCGTTGCCGTGGTGGACGTGATTGTCGATCACGGCGGAGAGGAGATTATGGGCGGCGGTGATGGCGTGAATGTCTCCGGTGAAATGGAGATTGATCTCGTCCATCGGGAGAATCTGGGAATAGCCCCCTCCCGCAGCACCCCCTTTAATCCCAAAAACCGGCCCTAAAGACGGTTCGCGCACACAGACGATGCTTTTTTTATTCAGGCGGTTGAACGCCTGCGCGAGTCCGATCGACGTGACCGTTTTTCCTTCACCGGCAGGCGTCGGGGTCATTCCCGTGACCAGGATCATCTTGCCGTCCGGAAGTCCGGCCAGCCGGTCCAGGACATCCAAATGAATTTTCGCCTTGTATTTGCCGTAAAAATCGATTTCATCCTCGGTGATGTCGATCCCGGAGGCGATGTCGGCGATGGGGCGAAGTTCGATTTGTTGAGCGATTTCAATATCAGTCAGCATCGTTTTTTCATTCTTTCCTATTGGTTCGATCGTTTGCAGTGTTTGATTGAACTTTGATTGTACAATCAATATTCAGTTTATCGAATACGCAAAACGAACCGGACGCTACGGCTATTTATTCTTATGACTTTGAGTTCCGTAGGGCGGGCCGTCGATGGGGGCAACCTTGAACACCGCCGGTTTGTTTCCCTGACTCTTCACATGGATTCCCCTAACCAGTTCGGCTCCCGTTCGGATTGATGTGTCATTGTTTGTATCGACGGAATAAAGGCGGTCCAGGTCGACGGTGAACCATTCGGGGAACTCATTGAGCCGGGGGTAATTGACCGGTATATTGAAATGCGCTCGATGCCGGGGAACGTCGAAGCGGATTCGGCCCTGCCAGGGGCGTTCGGATTCGACGACGATCGTGACGGCGTTTCCTTGCGCGACGGCTCCCAGCCGGACATCGCTTCGCCACGATTCCAGCCAGGTTCCCTGCGATTTCATCAGGGCATACATCAAAGCAGTACGAACGTAGTTCCCATCTCCGTACCAATCCTCGATGATCCCGTCTTCCCGTTGACGGCTGAGGAAACGTTTCACGCATCGGTCGAGCACTTTCATCTTGGAAGCGTCCGGCAGGCGGTTGAGGAGAACGATGGCGCTCTCGATCGAATCCGAATACGCATTGGAACCGTAGTTGCGTCCGCTGCCGTCCGGATCGTCGAGGTAGGTTGGTTTTTCAGTAACCGATTTCAATGCGCGTTGTGTCGCTTCGAGAAAGCGGGGTTCGCCTGTGATGAGATAAGTGGTGTAGACGGCGTTGAACAGATAACCCCAGCAATGGGCGTGGCGGGAATCGGTGATGGTTCGATCCGACAGCGCGATTTTCAAAAACCACACGCCGTCTGGATTGAGCCCGCATTCCAGCAGAAGGTCCACCAGATCGACAAACGGTTTTTTGAATGCTTCATAACGCGGATGATTTTTTTCCTTGAGAAAGAGAACGAGTTCCGACAGCCCCCCCACGATTTCGTTGCCGTGATCCGCGAAGTTGAAATAATCGCTCGCCGGGATTCCGCGTTCGAGATTCCAATGGTGAGGGGGCAGGCCGTTGGATTTCGGGATCGCTTCGTTGAAGTAAAAATCACCGATTCGGACGGCTTGTTCGATGTACTTCGGGTTTCCCGTTAAATACGACAGCCGGATCAGCGCTTGCAGGAACTCCCCGTTCACCTCGGCGCTCAGCGACGGGAGGAGGCCGAAACGCGTCGTGTAAGGGGCACGGGCGATGATCTCGTCCACAATCCCCACCATTCGGTCGTGCCAGGCGTGGTGACCAAGCAACTCGGTGAGCGGCAGGAGGCCGTCTTTGACGTATTCACAGGAACCGAAAATGATCCGGTCCAAATCGACGTCGGGATGCTCGAATCCCTGGCCGCCGGGAAGCACGTTGTCAGAAAGCATACCGGCGCGGGTTGAAAAGCGGATTTCATTCCGAAGGATTTCGTGCATTTGATTGTCGAAGATATTCCGATCGGTGTAGTAGGATTCCAGGACGAGGAAGGGGTAGAGATCGGCGGCGGAATCGCGAACGTACCAGATCCGGTTCTCTCCCGTTCTCGGCAGGAGTCCGGTGACCGGGTCGAGGCGTTTCAGGTAGGCCTGCGTAACGTTTTGGTTGCGAATCAGGGCTTCTTGAGCGGCCCGGCCATTGTCGCGGGCGTCAGTAATTTCATCGGAGAAGACCGGAATGGATACCGCGATCAGGCATACGAGCGAATAGAATAGATGTTTTCGATTCATTGTTTTGTTTACTCCCTTGTTCATTAGATTCAGGTTTGACTTTTTGTGTCTGGATTTTCCCGATCAAATTCCCATTGCAAGGGATTGTTGATAATATATTCTCTAATCTCGATCGATTCGTTTTCATTACGGATGATGTGTTCGTAATAATTACGTTGCCATAATTTACCGGGAAATGGCAACCAACCGTTTTGCTTGACACCATCGATATATTTTTTCGTTGTCAACGTTTTGAAACGTTGAACCACTTCCGGTAATGACATAGTAGGGGCAACCCCCTGTGGTTGCCCTGTTTTCGGCGGTTGCCCTGCATTATCAGGGCAGACACGGGGGTCTGCCCCTACGATGACGATGCCGTGTATGTGGTTTGGCATGATTTGGAATGCGTTGATACCTACACCCGGATAATAGATCGGTAATTCATTCCAAACATTTTGAATCATCTGCCCCGCATCGATCAACACCATTTCGTTATCCACAATTTCACCGAACAAACATTGCCTATCCTGTGTACAAATGGTGATGAAATAGGCCCCGGTCTGTGAATAATCGTATTCCTTCAGACGGATGGAACGGCGATGGTGTTTATCCGGATTGTATCTCATTGAATAGACCATGTAGGGGCAACCCCCTGTGATTGCCCTCTGTTCTCAGGGCAGACATGCCCCTACGATAAATTCCGCGACATCCTCTTTCATCCAGCAAGTGACTCAAGCAGTTCTTTTTTAGCAACACGGTAAACCGCCGGGTTTTTGTTATAGTCGTCGAAACCCCGGATGACGCGCCGAACGATCTTGCCAGCCTTTGCCGAATCTCTCATCTTGAGCTGTTCGAGCAGTTCGCGGTCTTCCAGGCCGATCCGATGGGCCTCAAACCGGAGGCTGGACCACGGGCCGTCGCTGCCGGGGTAGACCACGTGCGTATCACCGGCGGGAAGGCTGTTTTTCAGTTCGGGTGCGCCCGGATGTTTAACCACGCTTTTCTCGAACGGGTCCGCGCCGTAATGGTTCAGCCCCCAATGCAGAAATCCATCCAAATCGTAAAGCGCCGCCGCCCATCCGATCAGCATGGGCCGCATTCGCTCTTGATCCAGAAGCCGATTGATCCACGGTCCACCGGGCGAAAGACACGTGTAAACCCATATCCGGTCACCCTGCTTTCGGAAGGCGTCGAAGGCGTCACGATGCTTCTGATATTCCTGCACCTGGGGACACCAAATATCCACAGCGCCCGCCACTTTAAGGTTCATGGTTGCTTCGACGAGGGGAATGCCGGGCATGTACTTCCGCACCATCCCGCTAAGAATACGGTAGTCGGCGGCGTTGGCATCGATCGGCTCGTCGGCGATATGCTGCAGCCAGCGATCCTGCCAGCCGTTGGCTTGAATTGCTTCCACGATCTGCCCGGTCATATCGGCCAAGGCCGTATTGCCTTCCGGCGATGTGGCCGGGATGCCGCTGAGAACGAGATCGAATGTCTTCGCGGACCATTCACCCTTGTGGCGTCCAGCGATCTGGCCGCCTTCGATGTAATAGACGCCTTCATCGAGAAACAGGTGGATATAGCGGCGCAAGCGTTCGCGATTCAGAAGCCATCGGCCGTTCGAGTCTTTCGCGAAAAAATCACCCCAGACGGCCCAGAATGTATTCTGCCTTCCACGCGCCATCAGCCGGGCGTATTGCTGGATCGTTTTCCAATGGGCTTCGCTCCACGGTTCGACGTCGTGATACTCGGCCATTCTGCCGCAACTGAACCAATTCGTGAAATGAAGCGTATCGCGCCCAGGCGGCGGCACGACGGCGGGATAGACACGAACGGCAAGGGCCAATTCTTTTGTCTCTGCTCCGCTTGTGAGGGTGATGACGTACTGAGTTTCACCGGGCTTGTGATTCTTCCTGATGGGAATTTCCACACGCAACGCCAGGGAACCGTCGGACGGCTTGGTGGGCGGCTGAATCGGTTCGAGAGCATCGTAGACTCTGAACGGGGCGCGGCGGATCACATAAGGATTCTCTTTGCCGTCGTACATCTCCGTTCGTGTTTCAATCCCCGTGTTGATTTCAACCGGGACATCCACCAGCCGGAACCATTCTGCGCCGCGCACATCTCGTCCGTTCTTTTGGATGGAGAAACTTAGATCGCGTCCACCGGGAATCCGATTCACCAGAATGTGAACCGCAACAGTCGTACCGCGTGCCGCATCGATATGGAAACGCTCGGCAGGCGATTCGCTCACTTCCGAGTCGGGGAAGATATCTTCGAGTTCATCAATGAATTCCGCTCGAAACGACGCGGTCCGCGCCCCCTCATCGAAACGCCCCTTTTGGGGCTGGACGCACCCCGCAAAGAGGATCAGGCCAATAACGATTGTGATGATAGTTTTATCGTTCATGGTTTTCGGTTCGCTCCCCGTAACTGTGTTTTGTATATAGGCTCTCTTTTTTTTCTCAATAAGAATCGATCCCAAAGATGCCCCGGTCCTGGAGGTCCGATCTCGATCTTTGAACATTGTACACCTGAATTCATCTTCCCGATCAAGGCAAACGTCTTTGTGTCCATCTATCGGCGCGAGGAGATGTACTCTCCCAAGCAGGAGAGGGGATACTTTAAAGATTGTCGAGGAAGGTTTGGCAATTGACGGTTTTTTCGATCAAGTCGATGGGGAGGTAGTAGTAATGATTGGACGCTTCGTAGCCGATGCGGGAATCCCGGCGCGACAGGGTAAAGAGGCGGCGGGCGATGGAGATTTCATCCTGAATGATATTTTTCATTTGATCCGTCAAGACTCCCCGCTCTATGTTTGTAGAGGATTGAGCGCGATTTATCAGCGTATTGCGGATCGTGGTGAAACGAATCTGGTTTGCCACGGAGGCGAAATGCAGTTGCGCGGCCTGGGCGAATCGAAACTGGGCCTGGACCTGATCCTGCTTTTCGGGAGGGGCCGATTGGACCGCTTTTTCAAGTGCTTGAAGTCCATCCGCCCACCCTTGCGCGACTTTCTTGAATTGACCGAAGAACGTCTCGGCGGGATAGGGACCGCGCCAGCCGTCGACGTCGTCATAAGGAAATCCGACCATCGTGGCGGAATAGCCGGTGGGAGAAGGGTATAAAAGATTCGAGGGGCCGTATTGGACGGGACACCGGTAGACGACGCTGCCATGATAGGGGTATTCCTGAAACGCTTGGCTGAAACGGGTCCACGCCTTGCGGGCGAAGGGCGCGCCCTCCTCTCCGAAATGCGAACGGGCCAACGAATCGAGCGCCTCTTCTTTGGTTGGAGGTGAAGGGCGTTCGAATTGCTGGATCAGTTCCAGGTTGGGCGAAGGATAACCGCCGAGGGTCCAACTCAGCATCAGACCGTCGACGTCGCGATCGAGAAGATTCCGGCAATGCTGCGCGACCAGATCCATCACCGGCAGATAGGGAACGGCGGAGAGTTCCCACGTATTGTTGATCTGGAGTTTGGCGATGGTTTTCAGCCCGGCCTGCTTCGCCATCGCCCAGTGTTTGGTCGCCCGTGGTCCGGGGCCAACGACGGAGATAGAATACTCGCCGACAGTGGTTTTTACGCCGCCCCGTTCGATCGGCTTCGACCATTCGCTGACGGACATTAGCCAAACGGATTTCGGCAGTTTCTTGACGATCGCTTCCACCCACGAATCACGCCAGCCCCAATCCCAGACGATCGTTTTGGCGCTGGGACTGCCTCGGCGCACTCCCGCTTCGATGGCCGTATTGACCTCGGCGATGATATCGGACGGATTCCGCTTCGCGCAGTTCGGACATTTTTCCCAACCACCATGCGAGGCGCAGTTCGTCAGGTTCTCCGAACCGGTGATCGTAAATACACCCGCCAGGCCGGGCACGTTCTTGAAGACGTATTCAAGCGAGTCGGTCAGCCATTGCCGAACTTCGGGCCGCGACGTACACATCGTGGAATAATCGCCTTCCCGCACGCCTTTGATCGCTTCCCGATCGATGAAGAAATCGTCGAGCATGGCTCTGGGTTCGTTCATGTAGAGATAGATTCCGATGCCGTGGCGTTTTGCCCGTTGAACGAGATTGCGGAGGTTTTTTAATCGAATATCGCAGTCTTTTCCGAATTCGGGATACAAGCCGCTTGGCGCGAGCTGCCGGAGCATGGTGTGTATCCATAAGCCATCGACTCCCAGGGCGGATAATTTTTGGAGCAGCCCTTCCGGGCATGATTCGAGGTCAGGATTCATCAGGGGGTCGCCGTACAAGGCGAAATAGGAATAAATGTAACGGGGAGAAAAGCGGGATTTCATTTTTGACGGTTTGTTTTCAGAAACGGGATTTACCCGGCTTAACTCCTGGAGAAAATGGAACCGTTCTTCGCTCGGCTGTTTCAATTCCTCACCGAACCAATCATCGACGATCTGCTTGATTTCCCTGCAACGCCGCTTGGTTTCTTCCGTTGGAGGTGAATAGAAAAGCGGTTTGCATTTGGGCTTAAGCCTTCCGAGTTTGATGAAGAGGAAATCATCTTCCCTCAGAGAATGCGCCAACTGTTCCGGGGTGAAATCAAGCAAGGTCAGGAGTTGGTTGTACAGCAGCAGATGCCAGTTGCGACGGATCAGCGTGATATAGATCCGGTTATTATGCTTAGGATCAATCGGTTGCTGAGGGGGCAGGCCCAGGGATTCCGCTACTGCATGAATATTCTCCGTGCTGGTGTTCAGCACTTTCGCTAAACGGTCCGCTTCGACGACCGGCCAGTTTCGCCAGATAAACGTGTGCATCCGGCTTGGGAAATGGGAAAACTCCAACGATAGCGGAGCGTTACCAACCGGAAGCGTGGTATCAGCTGATAGGTGAAGCGGTATGAATAGAATAAAAAAGAGTAAATTCCATTTAACGCGGATCATTTGTTTTTTCCTAACCTGGCAGAGCCGGAACCAAACAGGATTACCAATGTAGGGGCAGGCCCCTGTGCCTGCCCACGTTCAATCCACCCCAACATCATTTATTGCTTAACGTTGCCAGGTAAATACTGGTTTTGCCTTCGTGGCTGGAATAATAACTGATCCAGAGTTTTCCGTCGTGCCACAACATGCCGGGGTAGCTGGTGTCAC
This sequence comes from uncultured bacterium, assembly GCA_964606645.1. Lineage (GTDB taxonomy): Bacteria > Hinthialibacterota > Hinthialibacteria > Hinthialibacterales > Hinthialibacteraceae > CAZSIZ01. The sequence continues at coordinate 21,751 of CAZSIZ010000020.1, read as the reverse complement.
CGCCGCTGGGCAGGGTGAGGAGATGGATGAATTCACCCTTTTCCATATCTAAGCGGCAGACAACCGTTTTGGCGGAGCCGTCTGTAATAAAACGACCCGACGCGATCCACTCACCCGATGGGATTTGAATGAAATCCGGCCCGCCGAAATATTTCCCCAAGTCTTTCCAGGACCATTTTTTGTAGGGTGGTTTGGACGTTCCCAGGAGCGCCGTATTGCTTCCACGGCCGTCGCGGCGCTGCAGGCAGTAGCACGTGCCGTCGGCGGCGAATCGAAGCGTCGCCTCTGTCGGGCCGTGTTCGTTGAACAGACTGGGGACGAGTTCCTCAAATCGCTTCCCGTCCGTACTTTGTACGAGGGTTGTCCCGTAACGTTTTTTTGAGCGGCTGACGGGGGAGACGTTGTAGGCCACGCCGTAGGCATTCTTTCCAAACCACGTCACCCGCCATAACCATAGCCCCTCTTCCGTGGCCCATTCGATCGGTCCCCATTTCCGGCCATCTTCCGAGAAAGAGACGAACGAGCGGTGTTCCGTGGCGGGTTTGTTCTCTTCACGAACGGCTGCGCCGCCGTATATCAGCAGGCGTCCATCCGGATGAACGGTGATCTTGGGGTCGCGCAGGTCCTGCCCCTCCCGTTCAAGCAGGGCTTCGGAGGTCCATTGCTTACCATCGGGAGAGGAGAGTATTCGTATTTTTCCGTCCGGTGAGACATGCGCCTGCGCTTCACGAAAGACACAGTAAAACCGGTCTTGGTAACGAACGAGATCGGTAAAAGCGTTGGTGGGGCCACGATCCCATATCTTGGTAACTTCGAGTAATTGAAGACCACCAGCCTGCGCTCCGGATATCGATGGTGCGAGCAAGCATGTCAACGCGCATAGCAAAAACGGCAAGATCACTCTTGATCGGTTTTTCATCGAACCTATTCCTTTCAACATCGTGAGTCGATTTCAGTCTATTGTCCAGCATGAAGTCCTCTGAGGTCAAGTCTGCCCATTCCAAAAATTGGCTTGTTTTTTCAATGCAGCGGTTTAAAAAGGAGAGATGAAGATGTTACTATCCCCAGTATGAGAGGAGAATTTAGCGATGAAAATAAACCGGCGTGATTTTCTTAGGCAAAGCAGTCTGGCCTGTCTGCCGTTGGCGTCTTCGGCGATGGGGGCGGATACAGCAGCGAACGGGCGGCCTAACGTCATCCTGGTGATGACGGACGACCAAGGCTACGGCGATCTGGGCGCGACGGGGAATCCTGTGATCCGAACACCCCACATCGATGCGATGGCGCAGCGCAGCGGATCGATGGACAACTTCTACGTCAGCCCGGTCTGTTCCCCGACACGTGCTTGCCTGATGACGGGGCGCTACAATTACCGCACCCGGTGTATCGACACGTATATCGGCCGCTCGATGATGGATCCCGAAGAGGTCACGATCGCCGAAATCCTGCGCGGTTCGGGGTACGCGACGGGGATTTTCGGGAAATGGCATCTGGGAGACAACTATCCATTGCGCTCGATGGACCAGGGTTTCGAGGAATCCTTGATCCACCGAGGGGGAGGCATCGGCCAGCCGGCAGACCCGGTGGGCGGGGAAGGAAAATACACCGATCCCATTCTTTTTCATAATGGAAAACCGATCCAAGCCGAGGGTTACTGCACGGACGTCTATTTCGACGGGGCGATGAAATGGATGGAAAAATGCAGCCGCGAGAAACGGAACTTCTTTGCTTACATTCCCACCAATGCGCCCCACGGCCCGTTCAACGACGTTCCCGAAGGCCTTCTCGATGACTACAAAAAGATGGACCTGGACAATCGGAATTTCCCTCAGGACAAAGGTCACAAATTACCGGCGAAAAGCAACCTGGATAAACGGGCGAGTATCTTTGCCATGATTACGAATATCGACGATAACGTAGGGCGGCTTTTCAAGAAACTCGATGCGCTGAACCTGACGGAAAATACAATGGTCGTGTTTATGGTAGACAACGGTCCCAATGGACGGCGTTATGTCGCCGGAATGAGAGGCATGAAATCGGAGGTCTATGAAGGCGGAATCCGTTCCCCCTTCTACGTGCATTGGCCCGCCGCCGTTAAACCGGGACTTGCTTCAAGCCGGATCGCCGCGCATATCGATTTGCTGCCGACGATCGTCGACGCTTGCGGCGTTGCCAAACCCAAGGAATTGAAACTCGACGGACGCAGTTTGCTGCCGCTTCTGAAAGGGCGAAACGTGGATTGGCCCGGCCGCACCCTCGTCATTCAGTCGCACCGGGGAGACCGGCCCGTCCCCTATCACAACTTCGCGGCGCGTTCCCAGCGCTGGAAACTGCTCCACGCCAGCGGTTTCGGCAAGGAATCGTTTGAGGGAGAACCGAAATTCGAACTCTACGACATGAAACGCGATCCACTGGAGATGAACGATCTTGCCGAAAAGCGGCCTGAGATCGTCGAACGGATGCGGAAGAAATACGATCGATGGTTCGAGGACGTCAGCACGACACGGCCCGATAATTACGCCCCGCCCCGGATTCATATCGGAACGATTCACGAAAATCCCGTCACCCTGACACGCCAGAATTGGCGGCATATCAAAGGGAGACCGTGGGGGCAGGATTCCAACGGTTATTGGGAACTGTTCGCGGCTCAATCGGGAAAATACGATATCCGACTTCGGCTTAAACCCCAGAAAAAGAAGTGGAAAGCCAAACTCGAAATCGCGGGGAACGAACTCGTGAAACCCATTCCTGAAAATGCAACCGAATGTCTGTTCGAGTCCGTTCCAATCGCCCAGGGAAACGCCCGCCTCCTGGCAACCTTATCTGCGGAAACCCAATCGAAAGGGCCTTGGCATGTGGATGTCTTTCTGAAAAGATAGGGTTTAGGGGCTAGGGTTTAGTCCCATATCAGTTAAATCGATCGTAAAACGGTCACAAAATATTAACTCTAAATTTAAATGACAACTGATAACTGAAAGACGAAAGGGGAAATGGCGTGAAGACGAACTGTACGCGCAGAAACTTTTTGAAGACGGCGGCCCTGTCGGCGGCAGCGATGGAGATGCCCTCGGTTTGCCAGGGAGAGACGAAGGGGAAACGGCCGAATATCGTGATTGTGTTTCTCGACGATTCCGGCTGGGGCGATTTCGAGCCGTTCGGTAAACATACTTACTCTACACCCAACGTCGCACAACTCGCCAAGGCGGGCTGCCGCTTTAATAACTTTTATGTGACCCAGGCGGTCTGTTCCGCGTCGAGAGCGTCGCTTCTCTCTGGATGCTGTCCAGGGAGGACGAAAGTCTTCGGGGCGCACGGTCCAAACTCGAAGGGACTCGATCCGAAATTTGCCACCCTCGGCGAGGTTCTGAAGAAACGCGGATATACGACGGGCGTGTTCGGCAAATGGCATATCGGGGATCAGCCGGAGACGCGCCCCCCGGCCCGGGGATTCGATGAGTCGTGCGGCTTGATGTACTCCAACGACATGTGGGAATTTCATCCGGAAAACCCGGAGCATTGGGGCAAGTTTCCCCTTAAATTCTGGGAAAACGGCAAGGTCACGATCGAACGGATGACGAGAGAACATCAGCCGATGCTCACGACCTGGTACACGGAACATGCCGTGGATTTCATCGACCGGAACAAGGACGATCCGTTTTTCCTTTATGTACCCCACTCGATGCCGCACGTGCCGATTTTTTGCAGCGACAAGTTCAAAGGGAAATCCGGGGCGGGTTTGTACGGCGATGTGATGATGGAAATCGACTGGTCCGTCGGCGAGATCGTCAAGGCGCTGAAACGCAATGGGGTCGAAGACAACACACTGGTGATCTTCAGTTCGGATAACGGCCCGTGGATCTCCTATGGCAACCATGCGGGAGAGACACCGTTCCGCGAGGCCAAGGGGACCAGTTTCGACGGCGGTTCGCGCAGCGCGTGCGTGATGAAATTTCCGGGGCGAATCGAGGCGGGTACGGTATCGAAGAAGACGTTCTGCTCCATCGACATCCTGCCGACCGTAGCGCATCTGACGGGAGCGAAACTGCCGGACAATCCCATCGACGGTAAAAACGTCTATGACCTCATCACCGGAAAACCGGGTGCGAAGAATCCAAACACGTATTACCCCTTTTCCATCGGGAAACGATTCGAAGGGGTGATCAGTGCCGACGGGCGATGGAAACTGCATCTGCCGCACCCGTACCGAACGCTGGTCAAGCCGGGGAAAGATGGAATGGCGGGGAAGTACAAGAATATCGAAATCGAACTTTCATTGTTCGATATGGAAAAAGACCCCTACGAAACGACAAATGTAATTGAGAAATACCCGAAGGTGGCCGAACGGCTCAAAGGGTACGCCGAACGGCATAAGCAGAAATTCTATCCGAAAAAGGATACGTGATGGAATGAAAATGATCCGGGAGCCGGGCGGTGCGTGTTCGGCTTCCGATTTAATATTGCTGTCACGGTCGAATCACAGCCGATTGCCCGATTTTCGGCACTGAATAATCCGTAAAACGCATGGCCTCATAATCCCACCCATACCAGAGCAATGATTCGTCTTCCAATATCCGGTCGAAATGAAAGCGCACTTCCAACGGTCTCCAGTCATCCGTGATCGACACGATCTCGATCCGAAGGCCGGTCAGTTGAATCGTCTGTCCGGCCTGGAACCGGGTATCCCGCCGAAGCAGCAACCACTCGAATCGCTTGAGGAAATTTTGAAGCCCGAAATGAATGCGGCGTGCCCCCGCTGGTTTTCGGCTTTCATCCGTGGAGGGTAAAAATCCATAGTCCGGACGAATCGAAAGGGTTCTGTCATCGATTCGCTTGACGTGAATCGGATCGCTTCCAGAGGAGAGAAGGCGAAGGTGCTCCGGATTTGGAACGCGATCGATAAATCGAAACGGAATGAGATAACAGACTAAAATTCCCATCGGTGAATTCAGGACGATCACATCTTTCGTTTCGATCCGTTCGTCCCAATCGGCAAAATTCAACGCTTGAACCATCTCCCTGTCCATAAACTTAAGAAGCAATGGAGACATGCCCAATCCCACCGGAGAGAAAATAAGGTGGATCATACCGCCTATCCCGGCCAAACCCCATAGAAACCGCCGCCGGAGAGGGGAGTGGATTAATTCATCGCGATTGTGCAGAAAGTGATAGAGAATTTGCGCGATCGCACCGAACGCTCCCAAACTCAGAAAACCCAGATTCCGATTTCCAGGCAGCGCGGCACACAGCGGAACGGCCGCAAACACCATCCCGCAAAACCAGAACTGTGAGATTCGACATTGTTTCCATAACGGATAAGTGATTCCGGCAAAGATAATTAAAAGCAGATAGGATAGAGCGGAATAAACGAGAAGACCTTGATTGGAAAAAAAGAAATAGAGATCGGACGGCGGGTAAGCGATCGATCCCATTAGCAGAATCGGCAGCCGTTCGATCGCCGTTCCGATGAAATAAACCGGCTCACGGATCGGATCGATATACAATTCATTTCCCGTCGCTCCATAGCCAAGGATGTTATAAACGATTCGCCAAATCACGATTGAAAGCACGAAGGGGATAACGGATCGAATTTTGTCGGAAAAATTCTTTCGATCTAAAAAAATCAAATAAGCAATCAGATAACCGAAAACCACGACCCCGCCTTCGGATGAGAGGAGCGAGAAGACAAACGCGAGAAGCGATACGATTCCCCACTTCGATTCATCGTTTTTTCGCCAACGATCGAAAGCCCCGATCGAAAGGACGCCAAAAAACATGGCAACCAATATATGGCGATTCGCTAGGAATCCGACCGGCCAGGCGTGTGAATCGTCGATGGCAAAGAGAAGCGCCGCCGCTCCAGCCGCCCACGTGATTCCCATGATATTCCGGAATAATAAGGCGGAGAGCACCAATAATGCGGCAAACCATATCAGGCTGTGCAAGTGCATCATCATCGGCGTTTCCGGCCATAAGGTATAGTCGATGTCGAGAAGGCATCCGGCGATGGGACGCCAAAAATTGAGGCATACATTCGGATCGAGCCACCACGGAATTATCCCGGTATCTTGACCGCGGCCGATGCTCTCTTCATTCCCACCAAAAAAAGAATACGCCCGCATCGGGCCGGTCAAGCGTTCGTCGTCCTGGACGATTTTTCTCAATTCGGGCCAATCACAATAACTAAGGCGGTGCCAATAGTCATCGGCGAACCATCCCGTCCATAATGAAGCAAATGTGAATAATAGACCCAATCCACAGGCGAAAAGCGGCAGCCGGGGATGGGACAAGAGGTGCTTGATTTTCAAGATGAACCACCCGGAACGTTTCGTCCGCATATCGATCTCCTGGATGTGACGATCGTTTAGAGAGGATAGTAGCATAAATTTTTATTGTCGTCGTTTTATGAATTGGTGTTTAAGGTGAATGAATGGCGAATGGGATAAGGAAACGTTTGTTAGGGAAGGAATTCCATTTTTTTCAATGGGGGTGGGTCGCTTGGGTTATGGGGAGAGAAATTCAAAGCCAAGGGGGATATCGAATGAAATGAGAATACCCACTTGCATTCGATTCGATTGCTGATATACTTAATAAGACGAGAAGGTGGGGGCAACCTCCGCCTTTTTTCTTCTTTCAGCCTGTTCCCCCTTGCCATGTCATGAATGTGAAGAGTCCTGAGGGCGGCAACAGGCGAGAATTGCGCCTGGAGTGATTTTCGTAAAGACGTGTTGGGCGATCGATTCGACACGTTTTTTTTGAAGCATTTCAGATCAAAATCTATCGGAGAGAACCATGTCGAAAGAGGTACTCGATATCCTCAAACGCATCAGCCTCGAGCGGACGATTCCCTTGGAAACGCTATCCGAAGCGCTTGAGGCGGCGTTGATCTCGGCATCGAAGAAGATGCTGCCTCCGGACCTCGATGTCGTCGAAGCGGAATTGGACCGTGAGACAGGTGAGTTTCGCGTGTACGCCAATATGTACGTCGTCGATGAAGTGGAAGACGAACACTACGAGATTTCGCTGGAAGAAGCGCGGGAATACGTCGATGATGTCGAAGTGGATGAAGAACTGGTCATCGATGTTACCCCTCAGGATTTCGGGCGGATCGCCGCGCAAAGTGCGAAACAGGTCATCACCCAGCGAATTCGCGAAGCCGAACGTGAAGTGATTTACGACAAATATAAAGACCGGGCAGGGGATTTGGTCGCCGGAACGGTCCAACGCTATGAGAAAGGGAACGTCATCATTGATTTGGGCAACGCCGACGCCGTGCTTCCCAGCCGGGAACAACCGTCGGGAGAACGCTATCGTTACGGGGACCGTGTCAAAGCGATGATCCTGGACATCCAAAAATCATCGAAAGACGCCCAAATCATCTTGTCTCGCTCCACCCCCGAACTGGTTTTGAAACTGTTCGAGCAGGAAGTGACGGAAATCCGCGACGGCGTCGTGACGATCCGGCTGATCGCGCGCGAACCGGGTCGGCGTAGCAAGATCGCCGTACTTTCATCGGACAGCGACGTCGATCCTGTCGGCGCATGCGTGGGGATGAAAGGGTCGCGGGTGCAGATGGTGGTTCAGGAGCTGCGGGGCGAACGGATCGACATCATCGAATACAGTGACGACAAACGTCGTTTCGTTGCCAATTCACTCAAACCGGCGAACATCGAAAGCGTCGAATACGACGAAGGACGCTCCCGCGCTTTGCTCGTCGTTCGCGATGACGAACTGGCTCTGGCGATCGGGAAAAATGGACTCAACGCCAAATTGGCATCGGAACTGACGGGCGTAGCGATCGATATTATGTCCGAATCGAGTCTGGCCGAACGCGAAATGGAAGCGAAAAAAGAACTTACCACGATCCCCTCCATCCGCGAATCGATGGTCGATGCGTTTCTCGTCAAGGGGATGATCAAATACGAAGACATTATCAATAAAGATGTGGCTGGATTGATGACCGTCGATGGCGTCGATCAATCGTTGGCGGAAACGATCCTGGAAGAGACGAAAGACTTATTGAGAAGACGTGAAGCCGGTGAATCGATTGAAGTCGAACCGGAAGAAGATGTGGCCCCGGAAGACGACGCGGCCCCGGAAGACGACGCGGCCCCGGAAGGCGACGCGGCCCCGGAAGACGACGCGGCCCCGGAAGACGACGCGGCCCATGAAGACGACGCGGCCCCGGAAGACGACGCGGCCCATGAAGACAACGCGGCTGATGAAGACGACGCGGCTGATGAAGATAATGTGAATGAGGGAGAAGGTGTTTCGATTGCTGATGAACAGGAATCGGCCGTCTCGCCGGAATAACGCATAAATGTGGTTTGCTGGTAAAGCATGTTAAAAGGACAAACCGATATGAGAATTAATCAGGTCGCTCGCAAATACGGACTTGAGAACCGGGATATCATCACTTATTTAGAATCGATCGGTGTCCACGGTAAAAGTCATAGTTCGTCGATCGACGACGTGACGATCGAGATGCTGCTCGGTCATCATGGAAAATTAGAGTCGAGTGAGACTGAGCCTGCCCCCCAATCGAACCGGAAATTCGCCCGTATCCGCCGTCCGAAAAGCTGGTCGGGAAAATTGGCCAAAGAAGAGGAAGAGAAACCGGAAATTGCCGCCGAAGCCGAAACGGTGATAGAACGGGTGCCGGAAGTCGAACCGGTCGAAACCCAAAAAGTTGCT
>CAZSIZ010000020.1:0-13050 GCA_964606645.1 uncultured bacterium | reverse complement strand
AAGGCTCCGGAAGCGAAAAAAGCCGAAATTGCAAAACCGGAAACCGTCGAAGAAGCACCCGACAAAGCGAAGCAGGCCAAGGGTGAAGCGGCGGTCGAAGATATTACGAAACGCGCGCCCCGTAAAAAAGATAGAAAGGCCGGGAAAGGCAAAAAAACCGATCGAGAGAGAAAATCTGCGAAAAAACAGAAACTCAAAACCATTCATCTCGAACGAGACGCAGTACCTCCCGGCCATACGGAGATCGTTATCGAAGCTCCGGAAATCGATCTGGATAAACTGGATGAGACTCCACTCGTTCCACCCATTGACGGAAAGAAGCGCGAGCCGAGTGAACGGGAACTCACGGTCAAACACGATCAGGACGAGGCCATCCGGCGAGAAATTCAGCGCCTGAAGATGAAACAGCAGCGGATCACGGAGCCGGAAGAAATCGTTCCGGATCTGCCGGATTCTAAAACCACCACGCTGAAACGGTCGGGCGCTCCACGCGGTGGTGGACCACGAGGCGCTCCACGCGGCGGACGGCGCCGTCCAACAGTCGTAAAGAAGAAAGGAAAAGGGAAACTGGCTTGGAAACGGGAAAAACGAGAACGCCGGGAGATGCAGATTGTCGAAGAAGAGAAGCGTGTCATTCGTGAAAGCACGGTTCTCAAGATTCACGACGCGACGACCGTAGCCGATATCGCATCCGGTTTAGGCATTCCGGTAAACGAATTGATCCAGAAGCTGATTTCGCTTGGTGTCATGGCTTCGATCAACCAGCGGCTGGAACTTGAAACGATCCAGATCATTGCCGACGATTATGATTTTCAGGTGGATCAAGTCGATCTGTACGACAGCGATATATTCACAAAAATCTGGGAAGAAGACACCTCCCCCGAACGAATGATTGCACGCCCGCCGGTCGTAACGATCATGGGGCATGTCGATCACGGGAAAACCAAACTGCTCGATACCGTGCGAAGTTCCGATGTGGTTTCCCAGGAAGCCGGTGGTATCACACAGCATATCGGCGCGTATTACGTGACCACTCCCAGAGGCGATATCGTGTTTCTGGATACACCGGGCCACGAAGCGTTTACGGCGATGCGTGCCCGGGGCGCGATGGTCACCGATATCGTGATCCTGGTGGTATCCGCCGACGACGGGGTGATGCCGCAAACCATCGAAGCGATCCATCACGCCAAAGCGGCTGATGTTCCCATCATAGTCGCCGTCAATAAAATTGACCTGGAAGGGGCGAACCCGGACCGCATCAAACAACAACTCTCCGATCACGGACTGGTGTCGGAAGATTGGGGCGGAGAGACCGTGATGGTGAATATCTCGGCCCTGCAGAAGACCGGGATCGAAGAACTTCTGGAAAGCATATTGCTTCAGGCCGAGATGCTGGAACTGAAAGCGGACCCGGATTGCCGGGCGCGGGGGACCATCGTCGAGGGCCGGTTGGAGCAAGGCCGTGGCGCGGTGGCGACAGTGCTGCTGCAGCAGGGAACGCTTCGAGTCGGTGAACCTTTCGTCACGGGTGTTTTCTCCGGGCGTATTCGGGCGTTGAAGAGCGATCGTGGCGAACCTCTGGAAAATGCAAAACCGGCGACACCGGTCGAGATCATCGGAATCGAAAACGTTCCCAGCGCGGGCGACCCGTTCATCGTCGTTCAGGACGACAACCAGGCGAAACAGATCAGCGCGCGCTTGCAGCAGATTCAGCGCGAACGTGAAATGCGGCGCGCCAAACATGTAACACTCGAAGACCTTCATCAGCAGATCGAAGAGGGCGAGATTAAGGAATTGCGCGTCATCGTCAAAGGCGACGTGCAGGGATCGGTCGGCGCGATTACCGAGAGTTTATCCAATATCGAAAGCGACAAAGTGCGCATTGAAACGATCCACAGCGGCGTCGGAGCGGTTACGGAATCCGACGTTATGCTGGCGTCGGCATCCAACGCCATTATCATCGGTTTCAACGTGCGGCCTCATCCGCAAGTGTCGGAAATCGCCAAGCGGGAGCATGTCGATATTCGCTCGTACCGCGTAATCTACGATGCGATCTCCGATGTAAAGAAAGCCATGACCGGGATGCTGGACAAGACGTTCGAAGAAAAAGTTTTAGGGCGGGGCGAGGTGCGGGAAGTGTTCCGTCTCTCCAAAGGGATCAGTATCGCCGGATTGTACATTCAGGATGGCCAGCTGCTGCGGAATGCTCCCATCCGTCTACTGCGCGATTCAGTCGTCGTTCACGAAGGAAAGTTGTCCTCCCTCAAGCGGTTTAAGGACGACGTCCGGGAAGTGCAGTCCGGTTTTGAATGCGGGATCGGTCTGGAGAAATTCAGCGATATCCGCGAAGGCGACGTGGTCGAATGCTTCAAGATGGAAGAATTGGCGCCGTCGCTGTAAACGAAGCGCAATCTTCCGTTGAAACTCTTTCGAGGCCGCACAGGCGATGACGATTGGGATTCTCGAAGTGACCCTTCATATCCCGGAATCACGCTCGTTGAAAGACCGGCGGAAAGTAGTGCGGAGTTTGAAAGACCGCATCCGGCGAAAGTTCAACGTGTCGTTGGCGGAGACGGACGGGCAAAACACCTGGCAGAGTTGCTCTGTGGCATTCGCGACCGTCGCCACACAGCGCGCCGGGGCCGAACGGGAACTCAACCGTGTGTTGGCACTGATCGATTCCGAACCATCGGCCCAGATCACCGAACACTGGTTCGATTATTGTTGACGGCGTGCCGGCTGGATGTCCACACGTATGTATCCGGCGCAGGAAGACCCTGCCGTCATACGTATTTGAAAGTTGTCACATCCATAACGAAACGGCAAAATATCAAAGACACTTTCAGTGACCACGAGATATTGTATAGAGAATAGCTGATGAAACACAATATCTTGCCGTTTCGTCTGCAAGGTCTGACTTTTTACCGGATCGTATATTATGACCCAGAAAAAAACGTACCGGCTCGCGCAGATCAACCGCCTTCTTCAGGAACAGATCGCGGAATTGTTTCTAACCGAGATGCAGGATGACCGACTGCGCGAATTGACGGTGACCGAGGTACGGGCTTCAAGAGACCTGAGCACGGCAAACGTATTCATCACCACCCCGAAACAGACGGATCCGGCCAACAGCCTGAAAGCAGCCAACCGTTCGGCGGGCTATATCCGAAAAGTACTTTACTCACGTTTGCACTTGAAACGGATACCGGAATTGACTTTCCGGTTCGACGAATCGCTCGATCGCGCGGAAAAAATCTACAACACTCTCGAACAATTGGATCTCGGACCGGACGAAGAGAATTCGGAAATTTCATGAAAACGACTGGGAATCTGACAGGCGTATTAAATATCAACAAACCGGCGGGCATGACCTCGCACGATGTCGTGGACCGGGTACGCCGCGCGGCGAAAGTGAAGCGGGTGGGGCACACCGGCACGCTGGACCCGATGGCAACCGGAGTGCTGCCGATCTGCGTGGGAAAAGCGACGAAAATCGTCCAGTTTCTCATCGCGCAGGATAAGGAATACTCGGTGGAAATGAAGCTGGGCCTGGTGACCGACAGCCAGGACACGACCGGGAATATCCTGGAAGAGAATACCGTGAGCGAGATTTCCCGCGACCGCCTGGAATACATTCTCGATCAATATACCGGTGAACAGTTGCAGATCCCTCCCATGATCTCCGCCAAACACCATAAAGGGAAGCGTCTGTATGAATTGGCGCGTCAAGGCGTCGAAGTGAAGCGAGAACCTTGCAAGATTCACATCCACGAATTAACATTGTTAGAAGAGATGAAAGCGTCTTGTATTCGGTTCCGGGTGTCGTGCAGCAAGGGAACCTACATTCGTACCCTCTGTCACGATTTGGGGCAGGAATTGGGTTGCGGGGCAGCGATGTCGGGATTGGTTCGAATTCGTTGCGGCGCGTTTCATATCGATGGATCGGTCGAGCTCGATTCGCTCTTGGATCCGGAAACGGTGCAAGCGCATTTGACTCGGATGAACGAAGCCCTCGATTCGCTTCCGTCGGTGAATGTCGGCCCGGAAGGAAAAGCGTCGATGCACTGCGGACGCTCGCTGACCGGGGGTGTCATTACCCGGAGAAACGGCGAGTTTCGCGCGGGGATGTTTGTGCGGGTGACGGGGCGGGACGGTTCGTTGGTCGGCGTGGGGGAAGCGCTGATGAATTCGGAACATCTGGATTCACTGGCGGGGAATCTGCGGGTGATCAAACCGGTGAAGGTGTTTCACTAACCGATCGATTTTTATTAATGAGTGCTTTGGAGTTATAATTTTAAGTCTTTTCCCTCACCCGAACCGGGCAAATCCGGAACCTGAGAGGGATTCGTATTATCGATGTAGGGGCAGGCCCCTGTGCCTGCCCAGGGCAACCACAGGATTGCCAATGTAAGAGCACAGACTCCTGTGTTGATTAGGAACTAACTCTCTCCCAGAGGGAGAGGGGATTTTGCATGAGATTCAGACAATCAAATTTTACACTGAAAAGGAGGTGTACGGGAATTGTCGATTACGCTGGATAAAAAGAAGGAATTGGTTGAAAAGTATAAGGTGCACGATACGGACACCGGCTCGCCGGAAGTTCAGATCGCCATCCTATCGGAAAAAATCCGGAATCTGACCGAGCATTTCAAACTCCACAAGAAAGACCATCATTCACGTCGTGGTTTGATTATGATGGTCAGCAAACGTCGCCGTTTGCTGGATTACCTGAAGCGGAAAGAAGTGAATCGCTATCGTGAGGTAATCAAGGAGCTTGGTTTGCGTCGTTAGATTCGGGTCCGTTCGGTCGCATCGATAGAAGGAAGCGGTGTGAAAGATAAGGCCAATAGATGAATGCTATACCACCACCCCGATTAGAAGGTCTAAGGTTCACTAAAACCTTGAACGTTCTAGTCAGGGTGATGCGGGTTTTTCTATTTGCTGCTTTCCTACCATACGTCCAAAAGGGGATATCTCTATCCCCTGCTCTACTTGTTTATCCGTAGAGTGACGCAGCCTCCTTTCAATCGGTGATGGCCACTCATATCGAAGCGAAAAACGCTTCCACAACGAATTGAAAGGAATACCCAATGAACAACAATGTAGTAACTATTTCCAAAGAGATCGCAGGAAAACTGTGGTCACTCGAATGCGGCCGCATCGCCAAACAAGCGGGCGGAGCCGTCCTCGTCAGCTGCGGTGAAACCGTCGTACTCGCTACCGCCACCATGTCGGACCAAATCCGGGAAGGAATCGACTTCTTCCCTCTGACGGTCGATTTCCGAGAGAGCCGGTTCGCTGCCGGGAAGATTCCCGGTGGATTCTTCAAACGCGAAGGACGCCCTTCCGATAAAGAAACCCTGACCTCGCGCTGTATCGACCGGCCCATCCGGCCACTCTTTCCAGACGGAATGAAGAATGAGACTCAGGTATTGCTGAACGTGGTTTCCTTCGATCAGGAAAATGAATCCGATGTCTGCGGGATGGTCGGCGCGTTCGCTGCCCTGGCCGTGTCGGATATCCCATTCAACGGACCGGTCGGCGCCGTTCGCATCGGCCAGATCGACGGCCAATTGATCGTCAATCCTACTCTTTCTCAAATCGAGGAAGGGACCATGAATATGGTCATCTGCGGTTCGCGCGACACCATCCAAATGGTGGAGGGTGCTGCGGAAGAAGCGTCCGAAGAGACCATGCTCGAAGTCTTCGACCTCGCACAGAAGGTGCTTTGTGAAGTCATCGACATGATCGAAGAACTGCGTGAGAAATGCGGGAAGACCAAAAAAGAACACACCCCGCCCGAAGTGGATGAAGCGCTTAAGACCCGCGTGCGCGAACTCGCTCTCGACCGCGCCAAGGAAGCCAACATCATTCTCGACAAACACGAACGGCAGGCGGCGCTGAATGTGATTAGTGACGAAATCAAATCGACGATCTGTGGTGAGTTGGATGCCAACCTGATCGCCGCGATCGAGCGGGGCGAGATTTCCAGCTCGAATCCATCCGCGATCGCCAACGAGCGAAAGAAAATCGCCAAGGCGGAGTCTGAGATCGGATCGATTTTCCACGACTTGGAAAAAGAGATCATGCGAGGCCGTATCCTCAGCGAACGCCTTCGCAGCGACGGACGGGCACTGGATGAGATCCGGCCCATTACCTGCGAACTCGGCGTGCTGCCCCGAACCCACGGTTCGGCGATCTTCACGCGGGGACAGACCCAGGCGCTGGTCACGACGACGCTGGGAACCATTTCCGACGAACAGAAGGTCGACGGGCTGGCGGATGAATTCTACAAACAGTTTATTTTGCATTACAACTTCCCGCCCTACAGTGTCGGGGAATGCAAGCCGATCCGTGGACCCGGACGGCGCGAGGTCGGACACGGAGCGCTGGCCGAACGGTCGCTGAAAGTCGTGCTTCCCGATCACGAAGGATTTCCTTATACGATTCGGATCGTGTCGGATATTCTCGAATCGAACGGGTCGTCCTCGATGGCCAGCGTGTGCGGCGGGACGCTGTCGATGATGGATGCCGGTGTGCCGATTCAAGCGCCGGTGGCGGGGATCGCGATGGGGCTGATCGCCGAAGACGGTCAATACGCCATCCTTTCCGATATTCTGGGCGTCGAGGATCACCTGGGCGACATGGATTTCAAAGTGACCGGTACGCGAAAAGGTATCAACGCCTTCCAGATGGACCTGAAAATTTCCGGTGTTACGCGGGAGATCATGGCGCAGGCGATGGAACAGGCCCGCAAGGGTCGGATTCATATTCTCGATGTCATGGAATCCGCGATCGATAAACCCCGCGAGGTCATGAGTCCTCATGCGCCTCGGATTCACGTGATCCAAATTTCCATCGAAAAGATCCGCGACGTGATCGGACCGGGCGGGAAGATGATCCGCAAAATCACGGCCGAGACCGGCGCGAAGATCGACATCGACGATGAAGGCAAAGTCGTGGTCGCTTCTGCGGATGAAGAAGCCGGCAAGAAAGCCAGAGAGTGGATCGAGTATCTCACCGAAGAAGTGGAAGTCGGTCGAATCTATAAAGGCAAAGCGACCCGTATCGTCAATTTCGGCGCGTTCGTCGAAATCCTTCCCGGCCAAGAGGGCCTGGTTCATATTTCGGAATTGGCCCCTGGCCGCGTCGAGTATGTAGAAGACGTGTTGAAAGAGGGCGACGAGACCGAAGTGAAAGTCATCGAAATCGATGACTTGGGCCGTATCAACCTCAGCAAAGTCGCGGCGGATCGTGATACGGGACGCGTTCCCAGCGAACCGGGCGGCAACAAAGACAACCGCAATGGCGGCGGTCGCAGTAGCGGTGGCGGTGGCGGTGGCGGTGGACGCGGCGGCGACCGTGGCGGACGCGGCGGTGGCGGACGTGGTGGCGACCGTGGTGGACGCGGTGGAGACCGTGGTGGACGTGGCGGCGGCGACCGAGGTGGACGCAGCGGCGGTGGCGGCGGACGCTACTAAACGCAGCGTTCGATGAAAGCCATCTCGATCGTATCGATTACGAAAACGAATTGACAAACTTAAAACGTGTTCCTTTCCGCTTCTTGGAAGGGAACACGTTTTTTAATGCAGAGGAAACGCCAAGAAAGGAATTTTAGCGATCGAGCAGTGAAGGTTGTGGTAGAATTCTTTCTTGTGATAGAGGGGAGCACATCCGTAGACGATCAAAATTTTCGGAATGGAGAGTCATCATGCCTTTTGGATCTTACGTCGGCGATCTTAATATCAACCATCAAATCGAACCGTTCCCGATAATTCCCCAACGGTAATAAAACAATGATATAAGTAATAAGATAGTTGTCGAACAACTTGTCGTTCCTGATGTTGATTAATGTTACTAATCATTACGCCCTCTCCACATATCTCCATTTCGATGGGACAATCCCTGTTTTTTTCTTAAACAGCCGGGAGAAATAAAGTTCGTCAGTAAAGCCAACGTTTGCGCTGATTTCTTTGACCGATAGATCGTAGTTGTCCAGCAGTTCTTTGGCTTTGTTGATTCGTACCTGGAGCAGATATTGATGCGGAGTCAGGCCAACCGTATCACGGAACAGTTTACGGTAATAGGAATAACTAAGGTTGAGTTGTTTGGCGATGTTTTCCATATCGATATCATTGTGATGGTGTTCGTCGATCAAACAACGCGCTTCGTGGATTTTCTGTTCGAGGCGGGAACTCTTGCCTGGTTTCATCCGGTCCAAAGAGAGAATCGATGCGATCGCGTGCGTGGTTTCAGAAGCGATCAGTTGTTCGTAGCCGATGCGCTTCGATTCAATCGAATCGAGAATTCGGATCATCTGCTGATGCAGGCTGATATCGAGACCTGGCTTAAGCAAGGCTTTATCGAGAGATAAAATTCCACTTTTTTGCATATAGCTGGGTGTCTCTCCGTTGAAAATCACCCAGTATTCATCCCAGCCGTTTTCTAAGGATGGGTGATAGGTATGCCACTCATCCGGAAACAGCATAAGCACGTCTCCCGTGTTGACGGGATGTTCGCCACAGGTTTCAGAACAGAAAAATCCCTCACCGCGGGTGATATAAACCAGAGCGAAATCCTGCAGAACACGCCCCTTTTTCCAATGGAAAGAGTACTTCTGACAGGGAGTGTTATTGTAACCATTGCCGGGCGGAACGCTGAAACATCCCGCACCCACGACATAGTTTCCCCAGGCTTTACCCTTTTCCGTAACGGGAAGATAGTGAGTCCTTGTTTTGATCAAAAAGTCCATAATTGAGATTGAATTTACTTTCTGCTTATTATCTAAACCATTCAATTATGATGATTTATGATTACTTGACTTGTAATATCAAGACAGAATGAGAACAGAAATCCCGCCAATCATTACTTTACTATAGCACAGAATTAATCAAAATATCCATATAATTGATCAAATTATCTATCGACAGTCATTTAGATGTTATTTAATATTGATATTTTCTGCAGACAAATTTATACACAACTTGGAGGTCGTTATGTGTGTTAAAACAGTATTTCATGGATTTTGTTTTCTTTTCGTATTTAGCAGTGTAACCGTTTCCGCGCAGATTGGTATCTTCGACAATAGCGTAGACATTGGGGATGTTTCTGAACCTGGGAATGCGATTGTCACTGACAGTGGTGAATATGAAATCGAAGCCAGTGGCGAGGATATCTGGGGAACAGCCGATGAGTGTCACTATGCCTATACCGAAATGTCCGGCCCCTTTGCAATTACCGCAAATTGCCTGGTTTTATCCTTGGACTCATCCAGTAACTGGATGAAAGCGGGATTAATGATCCGCAATTCGCTTGAGCCAGGGGCGGTGAACTATTTTGCCGATGTCCGAACCGATTTCCAGGTTTCCTCACAATGGCGCGCCAACGTAGACAGTGATTCTGGCTGGTCGAATGAGCTGATACCCATGGACGTTCAAGAGGGAGCGTTGCGGATCGTCCGTGTTGAGAACAACCTTCAAACTTTTTACTACGACGTGACGGAAGGCAAATGGGTCTTGTCGAACACCCAGACGATTGAGCTGCAAGATCCCGTTTACGTCGGGCTGGCGGTTACCGCTCACGAAGATGGAAATTTCGCGCTCGGCATTTTCAGCGATGTTGAACTGAATAGTATTGAATCGACGATCGGTTCCCGAACGATAGCCCGTGAGATTGCAAACGCCGGAGAAACTGTGGATGTTTCAATATCCCTGCTCACCCCAGACAACTCGGAAATCATCCCTACCATCATTGATAACATCCCATCCGGATTCAACGCCGTGAATATCAACAACGGCGGACAGGTCGTTGACGGCGCGGTCGTATGGAATGACATCGCCGTCAGCAACGGGCCTCTCACCTACCAAGTCGTCACTCCCGCAACCAGCGATACGATTTGGGAGGATTGGTCGGGAACGATCGGCGAAAGTGCAATCCTGGGAGATCGATCCCTCGTTGAAATTTCTCCCGGCGCAGGAGATTTCGGTTCCGCTGTTGATTGGGTCGCCGTTGATGGAAAAGCCAAAGGGAACGTGACTTACGAAAACGGTGTCTATACACTCATGGGAAGCGGATACGATATTTGGGGCAGCAGCGACGGCGGGTATTTCGTTTTTACAAACATCCAGGGAAGCTTCGTCTTTGAAGCACAGTTCACATGGATTGAACCGAATCCGGGTTCCAACGCGCGAATCGGTATGATGGTGCGGGATCCTTCATGGAAAGCCAACGCCCGGAACTATTATCCCTCCATGCGCCAGGGCGGCCTGCCATTCTCGACTTGGCGTTCCACCGAAGGTGGGGCCTCTGATTACATCGTCGTGCAGGATTCCAGCGGTGTTGACGTCAATGGATTCGATGGGATTTGGTTCCGCATGACCCGAACGGTCCTGGATGGAATGATCGTCGCCGAATATTCATTAGACGGAACCGATTGGTTCGTCTACCATGAATTGGATATGGAATTTCCCAATGAAATCCCGGTTGGCTTCGCTATTTACAGTTCGCTGGCTCAAGGAATACTAAGTCCGGAGGATCTCGTCACTGCCGAAGTCGATAATGTCTCAATCGAAATTCTCGATACTGCCGTTTGTGAATTTATGCTGTATTGATAACTCGTATTGAGTATTTAAAACTGGTGCATGGATATTTGGTATTACGGGTATTGATGTCAACGGCGATTTATCCGCAGTAATTGACTCAATACCCGTTCATACCATGCAAGGAGATGTATTTTGAGAAAGTACAAAGAACACGATAACGCTTTCGCATTTACGCTGATCGAATTGCTGATTGTTGTGGCGATTATTGGAATTCTGGCGGCGATTGCCGTCCCGAATTTTCTCAATGCGCAAATTCGAGCGAGGGTTTCTAAAGCGAATGCAAATTTGAACACTTTTACAACAGCGTGTGAGATATACCGGATGGATCAAAACAGTTTTCATCCCCACTACCATACAGCCTGGCAAAACAAGTTTTTAACAACACCGATTTCTTACGTGTCGCAGATTCCGACCGATCCATTCCAGGAATCCTCGCATGGCACACGCTTTGAAGGACAATGGTCGTTTGGAGAGTTTCATAAAGATCCCCTCTACCATCCGGATGGGTCTATCTGGCATAACTTTTATCAACGGCATCGTCAGAGTAAAGCAAATATCGAACGGGCCGAAAGAGGCAAACCGTTTGCTTATGAAACCTGGAGTGTGGGGCCGAATGGAATCGTTGATTCTCCCGCTTTTATCTATTACGAACAATCGAATGGGCTAACCAGCACCGGACAAATCGTTTGGGTTAGACCCTGAAAAGAACGGCGTAAATTGCCAGCAATTAAGTTTCGATTGTTGGTAACAAGTCAGTCATTTGAAGTAAATCCGCCCGGGGACGGAGGCATTTTCCCGGACCCATTTGTCCGTCAGATCAATCTTCGCCATGATTCCATCACCTGAAGTTTTTTTACCGGTATACTCTAAAACCTGAAAACAGCTTGTCGACTCGCGGTGGCCGGCGGTGACCGAGGAAGCCGTGGCGGACGTTCCTCGTTCCGCGATTCACTCATACTACCCTCACAACTTACATTACCATACAAACCCAAATCACGCTCCTTTCCATCCCACGGATTGGAGCGTGTTTTTTTTATTGGTTTTCAGTGATTGAAAGTTGTTTATTTGAATGACGCGAATTTAAACGAGGGATAGTCGTTCGAATCACAGATAGTGAGTCTATATTGAAATAAAAATGATCGCTTTACATTATTCCAGGATTTCATACTATAATAAGGAAGAATACCATCGTTGAAAAATGGAGATTGCTCTCATGACAACCGCCGAAAAAATCATTCTGGAGATCAAAGAACTTTCTGCGGAAGAGCGACAGAAAGTGGTCGATTTCATATACGAACTGGATGATGACATTGGTTTGGAAGAAGACTGCCGTGAAGCAGATAAGGAATATGAAGAATGGAAAAAAACGGGCGAAGGCACACCGGCTGAAGATGTTTTCAAACGATTGGGTGTGCAATGAAATACGAAGTCATTTTCAGACCTGCAGCCGAACGCCAACTCGAGAAACTTGAGCCTGCAATTATTAAACGAATCAAACCGGCTATACTTGCATTATCCACGAATCCACGCCCTTATGGTTCACTCAAAATAAAAGGCAAAAAAATCGATATCGCATCCGAATCGGCAATTTTCGCGTCATCTACACCATTGAAGACGATCGCTTAATCGTTTTGATATTACGGCTCGCAGACCGAAAGGACATCTATCGCCATTGATTCATCCAACCGATTAAATCGTTGCGGTCTGTAGGGGATATAGAAAGCCATTGGTTATTAAAAGCAGGAAAACATAATTCACCGCCGTTTCCAGCGGACGCCTTCTTTTGAGTCTTCCAGGATGATCCCTTGGTCCGCCAATCTTTCGCGGATGGCGTCGGCGCGGGCGTAGTCTTTGTTCTTGCGAGCTTCCTCACGTTCATAAATCATGCATTCGATCTCCTCGTCGAGGATGGACTCCTCCTCTTGAATAACGCCGATGACGGTGTCGAATTGGGTTAGTGTATCGAGGATTTCCTGCGCTTGCTCCTTGGCGATGGGACCGGCATCCAGAATCTTGTTGGACTCACGGATAAAATCGAAGAGCGCCGCCATCGCGCGGGGGGTGTCCAGGTCGTCGTCCATGTATTTCTCGAAAAGCTGAACGCAGAGCGCCCGCTCCTCATCCAGCGCCTTGATGCGCTCTCCCGATTGATCCTTCTCAAGCGTCTCCTTTATGCGCCCGTGAAAATCCATGACACGCGACCAGGAGGCGTGGGCCGCTTTAAGCCCCTCCTGCGTGAGGTTGATCGGGCTGCGGTAGTGGCTGGCGACAACGAAATATCGGATCGCCATCGGGTGATGCCCCTGCTGGATCAGGTCGCGCAGGGTGAAAAAATTGCCCTTGGACTTGGACATCTTCTCGCCTTCCACCAGCAGAAAACGGCAGTGCATCCAGACGTTGGCGAAACGCTTTCCGGTCGCGGCCTCGCTCTGGGCGATCTCGTTTTCGT
>CAZSIZ010000019.1:0-33938 GCA_964606645.1 uncultured bacterium | reverse complement strand
TTATCAATGGAAATACGTTGGAAATTATTACGTGGAGCGCATTACCGAGGATCCCAAAGAAATCTCCAAATACCAAAAAAAATATTCATCCGCCGACCGTGAGTTGGCCGTCGTTTTGTTTCTGAAAGAGGGGACACCCGGCCAGGAGTGATCTCCATTTTTCCGTAACGTGTGCTTCACACTGCTGTTTACTTATCCCGCCACGTGGTAAAATAATAGAAGTCAACCTTCGAGAAGGCGTGTCAAGGTGCGAAACCGTATGCTGGATTCTTTTCGGGTGTTGAGAACGATCCAATCCTTGATATTGGCGAAGGATCGAGACGCGAATGAATTCGAGTCTCTTATGATAGGGAGTAATTACTGAATGAACGATAAGAACGATCGATATGTTTCGCATGGTCGCCGCCTGAATCCGGCAGAATTGGAGATCGACCTCTTCTGTAAGGGGATTCGTATTCACGAGTCGTGTAACCTGGGTGAGGATGCCCGTCTGTTTGCGCGCGCCCGGGCCGGTTTGGGCAGTGGATTGGAGATCATGATTCCCGCGAAACGGAACGTATGGCTGAACGTACCCGTCATCGAACCGTTTGCCGCCTATAGCCCCTACGAACTTCGCCGCGCGGACGGAGGGTATCAAGTCTTCCATTCCAAGGATCAGGAATCCTATTCGGTCCACATTCCACCTGAGCCGGACTGGTATTCCCAGGAAACCTCAAACGGCGTATTGATGAGAGAAATCGGAGTTTTACAGGGAACGTATCTGGGGATTTACCTCAGCAAGGTCTGTGCATTCTGGGACTCCGATCCGAAGGACAATTGCCGTTTCTGCGCCACGGGCTTGAACGTGGGAGTTGATGGAGCCGACAAAGCGGAAAAGACCGTCGATGAAGTCATCGAAGTGGCTCAGGCGGCCAAAGAGAAATCCGGTACGACATTCGTCCATTTCAACACCGGCTACCAACACGGCAAGGGGATTGACCTTTGCGCTCCCTTCGTGAAGGCCATGAAAGAACGGGTGGGTTTGCTCACCGGTGTTCAGGCGATTCCCACCCGCGATCTGTGGAAATACGACTGGCTGTTCGATTGCGGCTGCGATCACATCTCCTTCTGTTACGAGCTTCACAATCCCGAATATTTCTCAAGGTATCTTCCCGGCAAACAGAAACTCATCGGCCAGGACACGTTTTTCAAAGCGATGGAATACACCAGCAGCAAGTTGGGGAAAGGCCGCGTTTCCGGTGAGATCATTGCGGGAATCGAGCCGGTCGAAGACACGCTTAAGGCGATCGATTACATCACCGGCATCGGCGCGTTTCCGACGGTTTGTATTTTCCGTCCGGTTCAGGGCACGGCAATGGAGGATTGGCCTTCCCCCTCTTTCGACGACATGGTTGTCGTCTTCCGCCACGTCTACGAAGCCTGTATGAAAAACGGAGTGCCGGTCGGCCTGGCCCCGAACATCGAGGTCAGCCTGGTGGTTCAGCCGTCCGACGCCGAATATCTGGTCGAACCGTCGCTGACCTATTATCTCTACAAAATGAAATTGGCTTTGATGAAACAAGTGGCGCGTCCGATTTTCAAAAAGCAACTCCAGCCGCATCCCATTGCCGCCGATGCGGAGCATACACCCGAACCGCCCGCCACACACGAATGCGCAGCCAAAACCTGAGAGAGGCTGAACCAAACGATGAGCGATCGATTGATACGAAACCGGGTGGCAGTGATTATCGTCGAAGACGAAAAGATTCTTCTCGTTCAGCACGAAAAACATGGGAGACGCTATTGGCTCCTGCCTGGCGGGGGGGTCGAGTATGCCGAAACGATTGCCGAGGCCGGCCGCCGCGAACTCCTCGAGGAAACCGGTTACGAAGTGACGATCGGCGATTTGCTGTTTATCTCCGAATCGATTCCCCCCGACGAACACCGTCACGTCATTAACTATTATTTCGTAGGCAAACGCACGGGGGGTGAACTTCAAGTCGAAGACAGCAAAATTCTACGGGATGTGCAATGGCACCACATCGACGATTTACCTCACCTTACGATGTATCCCAACACGGGCCGGGAGATTCGTGAATGGATTCGTTCCGGTCGGATCGAAAAACGATCCTTCGGCAACCGCTGGGACTGAATTGCTTGTAAGTCCCTCATCAGTAAAATTGGTCGCAAAAAGGACAAAACAATTGTGGTGCAGGCTTCCAGCCTGCTTCTTTAAGAAATATTGCAGGCTGGAAGCCCGCACCACAAAATAACTGACAATCCTGTTTGGTTCCGGATCTGCCGGGTTAGGAAGACTGAAAACGAATTCTTAAATGTTTGCCGAGGTCATTATGAAAATCAAAACCTGTTTGTTGGCTGCTATGCCAATTGTAATATTATTTTTATTGCATTTTATCCCGCAAATCGAAGCCGCCCAGGAAAGTAAGCCGAAAGCGGCTCGTTCGGTCCACTTCCGCTATCCCGCTCCCGACGCCACGATTTTCTATAATGAAGTGACGGTGGAAGAGTCACAGCGGGGAACCTACTTCTGCGTATGCGGTTTTAATCATGGCTATTTCGGTATCCAGGAGATTCGCTCACCGGAGGATAAGGTTGTGATCTTTTCGGTGTGGGATCCCGGCAAGCAGAATGATCCCAGCAAGGTGGAGACTGAAAAGCGGGTCAAAGTGCTTCACGAGGGTGAAGGCGTCCGCATCAGCCGCTTCGGCAACGAGGGCACGGGCGGCAAAAGCATGTTCCCCTATGAGTGGAAAGTGGGCGAGACGTACAAGTGCATGGTGAAGGCTACGGTGGACGGAGACTGGACCACTTATGCCGCCTATTTCTATCTCAACGAAAAAAGCGAATGGAAGCACCTCGCCAGCTTTCAAACATTAACTGGTGGCGATTATCTTAAGGGATATTACTCATTCGTCGAAGATTTTTGGCGTAACGGAGTCAGCGCCACGCAACGCCACCGCGCACGCTACGGCAACGGCTGGGTGCGAACCGTGGACGGGCATTGGACCGCGCTGACTCAAGCACAATTCACCGCAGACCGTACTCCCACCATGAATGTCAACGCCGGTTTGACCGATGGGAATTGTTTCTTTCTCGTAACCGGAGGCGATACCAAGAACGAGACGCCCCTGCGTTCGTATCTCAACCGCCTTCCGAAAGGTTTGATACTTCCTGTCGATTGAACTGCATTGCAATGATTTTAAGTGGATTTGGTTTGGAAACCTCATGACTGACAACGACATGGCCGAACTTCAGGCGTTGTATCGGCAGGGTCTAGCGACCCGGATCGATGCGCTTGAGACGGCGAAAAAAGAACTTCACCAAAGCCCCCAGTCGATCGATTCGATCCGGCGCATCGCGCATACGTTGCGTGGATCGGGCGCATCGTATGGCTTTCCGGAAATCACCGAGTCGGCGGCGGCGTTGGAAGACGCGGTCGGCTCGGATATCGTTCCCTGTCTTGACGCCCTCCTCGATAAGTTGCGGGAAGTCGCCTCTGATGGAGATACCGGACGCTATACCATCCTGATAATCGAAGATAACACCGATATCTCCCAACTGATCCAGTTGACACTCAGCGCTCCGAATCGGGATATTCCTATCGCCGAGACCGTGGCGCAAGCCGAAACGATTCTGGACGAACAAGACGTCTCGTTGATTATTCTCGATCTCATGCTGCCCGATATGGACGGGCGCAACCTGTTGGTCAAGCTGCGGGAAAGTCCAATAACGGCTGCCACTCCCGTTTTTGTGTTGTCCGCTCAGATGAATGAACAAGCCCGGTCCGAATGCTTCGCTCTTGGCGCGGACGAATGTTTTAAGAAGCCCTTCGATCCCAAGCGGCTTTCTACGGAGGTTTCGGTTAAGTTGCAGCGTACGGCGGCTCTCGTGCGGGAAACCAAGCGGGACGCCCAGACCGGTCTTCCCAATCGTCCCGCGTTTTATGAAACGTACAATCGCGAACTGAGCCAGGAGAAAGTCAACTTATCCCTCGCGCTTCTTGAACTGGACCGTTTCGATACCCAACACAAACCAAACTATGTCATATCAAAAGACGCCATCCTGAAAGAGGCCGGTTTGACGATCTCTCAATCGCTCCGCGAAGGGGATTACATTGCCCGCTTGTCGGGGAGGGTGTTTGGGATTCTTTTTCCCGATACGCCGCCGGATGTGGCGGTGGGAGTTCTGCAAAAGACGCTGGAGGAATTCAGGAAGCCATCTCCTGACCATAGCCAACCCGTCATATTCACGGCGGGCGTGATCGAAATTCAGGACCACATTCCGGTTCAGGAAGCGATTACGATGGCGGAACCGTATTTGTATCGCGCCCAGTCTTCAGGCCGTTACCGGATCGTGTCGGTTCTGGACGAGCTCGAATCTGTCAAAAGGTCGATTCTTCTAGTTGAAGATGACGATCTGACCGCCTCCATCATCAAACACCGCCTGACGCGGGATTCGTTCGACGTGATCCATTTAACGGACGGGGCCAGCGCTCTGGAGGAAGCGCGACGAACGGATGTCTCTCTGGCTGTCCTCGATGTGAAGATGCCGGTGATGGATGGTTTCGAACTGCTGGAAGAATTGCGTAAAATGCCCTCCTACGCCACGCTGCCTATCATTATTCTCACTTCGATGGGCAGTGAAAAGGACATTGCCCGTGGCTTTGAATTGGGGGCGAATGATTACATTCTTAAACCGTTCTCCCCGGTCGAATTGCTCGCGCGGATTCACCGCCTCCTCAAGGATTGATAGGAAATTCAGGTATTACTTGTTGGGCTATTTGCTTTCCGATAGACTACCTATCTGGATTTTAATCCTATAACAAATTAAAATCATCGAAACATACAAATAAAGAAAACACAATAATGAAACTGCTCATTATCGATGACGATCACGATCTTCTGATGCTGGCTGTGCTTGCCCTGGGGAAATACGGCGGTTATAAAGTCTTTCAAGCAGGCAACATCGAGGAAGGGCTTGCGGTCGCGAAGGAGAATCCGCCCGACGGTTTCGTTCTCGACTACAATCTGAATGATTTGGAAGGTCCGGAGATCGTTGCGCGCCTTCGTTCTGAACCACTGCTTGAAGAAATCCCTTTTATTTTCCTGACCGCGATGACGGATTCCGCCAGAGTCGAACAATTGCGTGAACTGGGCGCGAAGGATGTGATTTTCAAACCCTTCAATCCAATGGAACTGGCCGATTCTGTTAAAAAGGCATTCGGTTTTTGATGTCCCTTCCAAGGGGAGGAAATGTGGATTTCCTCAATCGTTATTTCATCGAACCCTTGGCGTTATGGGATCGGCTTCTAATCGGTCTGTCGATTTTGATCGCGTCTCTTTTTATCCTGGCAATTCTGTTTTTAATCTACGCTTTTTTTCTCCGTTTTGCTAACTATCTCAAACATAAGTATTGGACCTCTCTCGAAACAAAATGGGATGGGATCATCCTGGAAATCCTGGCTGGAGCCGTCCCGCCGGACAATTTAATCGAGAAAATCCGGCGAAGAGAGCGGCGTTATTTTATCGAATATCTGCTCCGTTACGCCCGGCGGCTTCGCGGGGAAGAAATCGAAATTCTCGTTCAGCTGGCAAAACCTTTTCTTCCCGTAATTGTCAAAGGTTTGCGATCGAAAATTTCCGAACGACGCGCGCAGGCCATTCAAATTATCAGCGTGCTGGGAATCCGGGACTACGATTCGGATATCATCGCCATGCTCGACGATCGCTCTCCTCTGGTTGCGATGGTTGCCGCTCGAACGCTGGCCCGGAAAGAACACCCGGAATACGTTCGGCACGTTCTCGGAAGATTCCATCGTTTTGAAAATTGGAGTCCTGCTTATCTTTCGTCCATGCTCGTCGCCGTGGGACCGGAGATTACGCCCGACCTTCGAAACGTATTGACCGAATCCTCCAAACCGAATCACGATCGGCGGATCGCGGCGGATGCGTTGTGTGAACTCAACGATTTTCATGCCGCCGATATCGCCGTGTCGGTGTTGTCCGAAGAATGTGACCGGGAGTTGCTGGCCGCCGGTTTGCGCCTTCTCGCCCGGCTCGGACGTCCGGATCATCTGGATTCGATCCGTCCTTTGACCGAGTCGTCCGATGAACTCATTCGTGGCCTCGCTGTTCGCTCTTTAGGCGAATTGGGGGAATTGGAAGACCGGCCCCGAATGTGGGAAATGGTATTCGATTCTTCTCCCTGGGTGGCTTTACAGGCGGCCCGGGCGTTGAAAAGTTCTGGTGGAGGAGATCGGTTAAAGACTCTGACCCAATCCGAACACAAACACTCGGTAATCGCTCAGCAAGTATTGGCGGAGGATGGGCCATGACTGACATTCTTTTCTGGCATGGCCTTCAAGCGATCAACCTCATCGCGTTGATATATTTCGTGATTCTCAATCTCTCTTATTTAGTCGCGAGTTTTTTAGCGTTTTTTTATCTACGTAAATACGCCCTGCGAATGAAATTCGTTGACATGAATGAATTGATCCATTCCGCAGGGGCACCGCCCATCACGCTGTTGGCTCCCGCCTTCAATGAGGAAGCGACATGTGTTGAGGCCATCCGTTCGCTCCTGACGCTGAAATATCCCCAATACGATATTATTGTGATCAACGACGGTTCCAAAGATGAAACCTTGAATAGCCTGATCCAGGCATTCGATCTCGATGTCGCTCCACGAGCGCCGGTTTCCGAATTAAAGACGGCTCCTATACGCGCCGTCTATCACAGCCAGCGGCATCCCAACTTGTGGGTGATCGATAAAGAGAACGGCGGTAAGGCCGATTCGCTCAACGCTGGAATCAACTACTGCCGCACGCCGCTATTTTGCGCGATCGATGCGGACACCCTGCTGGAACGCGATGCTTTGATCCGCATCGTTCGGCCGTTTCTTGAAGACCGTACTACAGTCGCAGCCGGGGGGATTATCCGAATTGTCAACGATTGCGCCGTGCGAGCTGGGATGGTGACGAACGTCCAATTGCCCAGGAATTGGCTTGCCCGTTTTCAAGTGCTTGAATATTTGCGCGCATTTCTGGCTGGGCGCATGGGGTGGGACGTGATGAAATCGACTTTGGTCATTTCGGGCGCGTTCGGTGTTTTTAAGCGTTCGATAGTTGTCGATGCGGGGGGGTACTCCACCGATACCGTTGGGGAAGACATGGAACTCGTCGTTCGTCTTCACCGCCATTGCCGGGAAGGGGGGATCCCGTATCACGTGACATTCGTCCCCGATCCCGTCGCCTGGACCGAGTGTCCCGAAACGCTTCAAGTTCTCGGACGCCAGCGCGACCGGTGGCAGCGGGGCTTGATCGAAAGCCTTACACGTCACATCCGCATGCTGTTCAATCCCCGATACGGACGGATCGGACTTTTCGCTTTTCCCTATTTCTTTTTTCTGGAAATGCTCGGTCCCGTCGTTGAATTTGCGGGGTACATTTCTTTTACGACATCTATCGCTTTTGGGACGATCGATTTCAAATTCGCCTTAGCTTTTTTCTTGGCGGCATTTGTCTTGGGGATCGTATTATCCGTCTCGGCGGTCTGTTTGGAGGAGTTGTCGTACCGGCGCTACAACCGGTTGAGAGACTTGCTCTATCTGTTTGCATTGTCGATTATCGAAAATTTCGGTTACCGGCAGATGTCGCAGTATTGGCGATTTAGGGGAACGCTCTCGAAACTTCTGCGACGCAAAGGTTGGGGTAAAATGGAACGAAAAGGATTCGCAACGGAGAATAAATAATGATACCGCTTCTTGTCAGTTTAATCATTGCTGCCGCCGGGATACCCTCTCATCTGGAAGAAGCGGCGGAGGCCATGAAACGCGGTGATTACGAAGCCGCGGTCGGTTACTACAATCTTGAACTCGAAAACGAACCGAGTTCCTACGATGCTCGGTACGGTTTGGCGCGGGCGCTCTCGTTTTCCGAACACCGCCGGGAAGCCATTCAAGTCTATAGCGAATTGATCGCCGAACACCCAGACGATCCCGATCTCCGCCTTGGCCGAGGCCGCACTTATGCCTGGGAGAAGCAGTATCCCGAAGCGCAAGCCGATCTGGAATGGATCACTGAACGGTTCCCGGATTACGCTGATGCCTGGTCGGCTCTGGGAGACGTGTTCCGATGGTCTGACCGGCCAAACGAGGCTGTAACGGTTTATACACGCTGGATCGCATTACGCCCGGACGATCCCGCGCCCTATCTGGCCCGCGCACAGGCTAACCGCGAACTTAATCAGTATGAAGAGACGAAAAACGATCTGAAGAAAGCGGAAACTCTGGGCGGCGATCCGGCGAAAATCGCTGAGATACTGGCGGACCTCGAACAGACCCGTATCTATCCCTGGCAGTTTGGAGTGACGTACGATTATCTGAATTTCTCTCCGTCCGTTACGGACTGGCATACCGTCAAGTCGATGCTGCGCCGAACGTTCGAGCACGGATCGCTGGCGCTGGAGTCGATCCAGACTGAACGCTTTTCCGAATGGGATGACGCTCTGGCTGTTGACGGCTATCTCGATCTCTGGCCTCGCGCTTACGCCAACCTGCGTTTCCAGGTGACGAATGATGCTGGTGTTCTCCCCCGGCTCGACTACGCATCGGAGTTGTATCAAGGCTTCGGAGAGGGCTGGGAATTGTCGGGCGGATACCGCCACATGGATTATTCCAGCAATAACGTCGATCTCTACAGTGTTTCACTGGGTAAGTATATCGGTGATTGGTATCTACGCGAGAAAACGTATTTTCTTCCTGAAAGCGATGGGATCGATCTCTCGCAATCATTTTCGATCCGACGCTATTTAGCGAATGAGGACGACTACATTCAGTTCGAGACCGGATTCGGTAATGAGTCGGTGACGCTGGGGCTTGGGCCGGTCATCGAAAGCCGACGCACGCATTTCTTCTCGCTCGGTGTTCACAAGTTTCTCACGAACCGGCTGGGAATCGTTGTCTCTCTCACCTACCAGGATATCGACCGCACCCCCATCCGTCGGGGTATCAACTTTGGTTTTATTACTCGGTGGTAGCTCAGGCTTGATTTGAATTCTGGATCAATCAGTTTTGTTGCGCAGATCGGTAACACGCTGAGCTTTTCCTGAAAACCGTTCGAGGGTGTGCGGTTCGACCAGTTCGATTTTTGCCCGAATTCCGGCGACGGAGTGGATTTCGCGAGCGATTTTGGAACGCAGGGCGTGCATCTCGCTGATTTTGTCGGAGAAATCCTGTGGCCGCATTTCGATTCGCACGGTCACTTCGTCCAGCGCACCCGGCCGCTCCAGCACGATCTGGTAGTGGGGCGCGGTTCCTTCCACACGAAGCAGCGCCTCTTCGATCTGTGATGGGAAGACGTTCACGCCACGGATAATCATCATATCGTCGCTTCGTCCAACCACGCGGCTCATCCGTACGGTCGTTCGTCCGCAGGGGCAAGGCGAAACGTCGAGTGAGGCGATATCGCGGGTGCGGTAGCGGATCAGGGGCATGGCTTCTTTCGTCAGGGTGGTGAAGACCAGTTCGCCCCGCTCGCCCGGTTCGACGGGATCAAGCGTTTCGGGATCGAGGCATTCGACGAGGAAATGGTCTTCCTGGATATGCATCCCGGTGCGCGCCGCGCATTCGCCGCTGACTCCCGGACCGATGATCTCACTCAAGCCGTAGTTATTGAAAGCCAAGATGTTCAAGTCTCTTTCAATCGCGCCACGCATATCTTCGGTCCAAGGTTCACCCCCGAAATGTCCGAAGCGCACTGCGAGACTGCTAGGATCGAGTCCCTCCTTCTGGATCGCGTCGGTGAGATAGAGGGCGTAGCTGGGAGTGCAGATCAGCGCGTCCGATTGGAGGTCCTGGATCAAAGCGATTTGCCGGGCCGTGTTACCCCCGGCGGCGGGGATAATGGCGGCCCCTACTTTTTCCACACCGTAATGAAGTCCGAAGCCCCCGGTGAACAGGCCGTATCCGAATGCGATCTGGACGGTATGGCTGGCTTGAAGCCCACCGGCGGTCAGAAACCGGGCGCACAGGTCCGCCCAGCGTTTTAAATCTCCCTGGGTGTAGGCGACGAATGTCGGTTTTCCGGTGGTTCCCGATGAGCCGTGATACCGGGCTATTTCCTCACGCGGGACGGTCAGGAATCCCAAGGGGTAGTGTTCGCGAAGATCGCTTTTTGTCGTAATTGGTAGACGGCGCAGATCGTCGAGGGATCGAATCGAATCCGGCGTGACTCGGTTTTTCGCGAACGCGTCCCGGTAGAAGGGAACGTTCGACACGCGTTCAACACAATCGCGCAGCTTCTCGACATGTAATTGGCACAGTTCGTCTCTCGGAATCGTCTCAACTGGATCCCAGATTTTATTTTCGATGACAAACGTTGAATTGGCTTTCATTTCGGGGGGTCTCGTCTCAGTTGAATCAATAGAAGTGATCGTTCAGAAGTGGTTCTGAAATGGTTACGGGTTCCCAGTCTCCGTTCGTCAGGTCTCAATGTGCTCGTACAGTTCCACGTCACCGATGACGTTTACGCCAATGTCCTGAAGTTTGGGGATGGCGGAATCGACATCATCGAAGCGGAAGATCAGGATCGCTTTATCACCCCGGCCGAACGTGAAGGCGTACATATATTCGATGTTGAGACCGGCCTTGTCGATTTTGGAGAGAATTTGCCCCAAACCGCCTGGTTGATCGTCGACCTCGATCGCCAAGACTTCGGTCACCTTGACCACACAATCCTCTTTTTCGAGTATCTCCTTGGCTTTCTGCCATTCCTTGACGATCAGCCGCAGGATGCCGAACTGTTCCGTATCGGCCAGTGTCAGGGTTAGAATGCTGATTCCTTCTTCACCCAGCAGTTTGCAGGGAACGGTCATCTGGCTGGCTTTGTTTTCGAGAAAAAGTGAAAGCTGGTGAAGTTTCATAGTTTCCGGTCCTCCTCAACGAATGTAGGGGCAGGTCTTGTGCCTGCCCTTGCCCCTCTCCCCGTTCCTAAAGATTCCGGTTGTCGATCACGCGTTTGGCTTTTCCTTCACTGCGTGGAATCGTATGTGGTTCGACCAGCCCCAGGTTGACGCGAATGCCGAGAATATGTTCGATTTCGTAGGAGAGTTTCTTCTTCAGGTCTTCCAGAGCGCGCACCTTATCGCTGAAGATTTCGGCGGTTACCTCGACCTGCACTTCCATCTGATCCAGGTCTTTTTGGCGGTTGAGAACGATCTGATAGTGTGGCAGCGTTCCCTCTACCTTCAGCAATGCGGCTTCCACCTGCGAGGGAAAGACGTTGACGCCGCGAATGATGAACATGTCGTCACTGCGCCGTCCGATTCGGTTGATCCGCCGGATCGTGCGGCCGCACTCGCACGGCTCTGGTTTGATGGCGGTGATATCGTGGGTACGGTATCGGATGACGGGCATGGCACGCTTGCTCAAAGTCGTAAAGACGAGTTCGCCTTCCGATCCGTCTGGCTGCGGTTCACCCGTTTCTGGATCGACGATTTCGGGATAGAAGTGATCTTCGAAGATGTGCAGTCCGGCTTGGCAGAGGCATTCCATCCCAACACCCGGTCCGATGATTTCGGAAAGACCGTAGATGTCGAAGGCTTTCAGGCTGCTGGCAGCTTCCATCCGCTCTCTCATGCCTTCGGTCCACGGTTCCGCCCCGAAGATTCCCGCCCGTACTTTTAGGTTTTTGATATCGATGTCCATCTCCAGAGCGCGTTCGATCAGGTGGAGGAAATAACTGGGGGTGCAACAGAGAGCCGTCACGCCGAAATCCTTCATGACCATGATCTGCCGGTCGGTGTTCCCACCGGAAATCGGGATCACGGTCGCGCCCAGTGCTTCCGCTCCATAATGCGCACCGAGGCCGCCCGTGAACAGGCCGTACCCGTAAGCGTTTTGGATGATGTCGCCGCGATGCAGCCCACACGCCGCGAAGCTTCGTAGCATCACCTGGGTCCATACTTCGATGTCTTCCTGGGTGTATGCCACGACGGTCGGTTTGCCGGTCGTTCCGCTGGAGGCGTGGAGCCGGACGACTTCGTTGATCGGGCGGGCGAACAGGCCGTAGGGATAGGCGTCTCTCAGATCGGATTTTTCAGTGAACGGCAGATTCTTGACATAATCAAGCGACTTGAGATCGCCCGGTTCCATGCCTTTTGCTTCCATCCGTCCGCGAAACATCGCTACGTTCTCGTACGACAGTTCGATTACGGATTGGAAACGTTTCAGCTGCAAGTCGCGGAGGTGTTCCACGGGCAGGTAATCGGGGGTGCTGCCAGGGTGAAATCCACTGGGTTTGTCGTTCCACTGTTCTCTCATAACGTCGCTCTCTTTTTAAGATTTTTATATCGGTTTTTGAATGATAATCAGTTCAAATCAGATTAAATAAGACTTGAGTAATATAATGGTGAAGACCCTGGTTTGTCTATATGCCGCGTGCGGGAATGTTGATTTTTTTTGGGAAATAATAGGACATTCAGCGGAAATATAAGATCCGGTGATAAGAAAGAATTGAACTGAATTCACCTATGTAAGAATCGAGATCAATAGTTGTATGAAGAGTGTTAAGTTTGGATTGTATATCAGGAGATGGTTAATTCATTGAAGCGCAATCCCTTCTTTTTCACATTAATTATTGTATGGGAATTTTGCTTTTACGTTATTTGTAACTATTTGTATTTACTTATTATATTTTATGTGAGTTAATTATTTACCTTAATTATATGTAAACTCGATCAATCGATGGAAATATCGTGAAAATTAGTATAAAATTGGATTCATGCTGGGAGAAGGATTCTCTAAGTCTGGACGATGATAGTAACATTCAGTATAATAGGTTTCTGGCTGGACGCTCTATTTTCAGCCGATCCTGCAGCGAATATCTTAACCCACGAATAAGTGGAAGACGCCCGATCGTGCTATATCGGCACACCTGCACGTTAATATTCGCTTATATGCGATTAAGTTCCAATATAATCTCTTTATTATGCTCCCTTGACGGGATTGCTTTAGAAATAGCCGGTTTTTGCAGGGGAATGGAAAGTTCATTTCCCTGAAGATTGAGCGGTTCTCAGCATGTAACTTTAGTTAAATGAGTATATTGTTGAGAATGGTTTGATGAATCGAACGATAAGGCGGTAACAATGGAAACAGGGTTCAGGTCGATTCAATCCGGTCTTTACGATCCCTCCTTCGAACACGACAACTGTGGAGTGGGTTTCGTCGCGAACATCACAGGGAAAAAATCACACGACATCATCGATCGGGGGCTGGAAGTTCTCGTCAATCTGACACACCGTGGCGCGAGCGGCCGCGATCCGGACACGGGAGACGGGGCGGGGATTCTGTTGCAAATTCCCGATGAATTTTTCCGGAAAGCGTGTGCCTCTCTTCCTTTCGATCTACCCGGCAGCGGTCAATACGGCGTGGGAATGGTCTTTTTCCCTACTGATGTCAAACAGGGGGAAGGATTGGAAAAACTGGTGGAACAAAAGGTGAAGGACGAAGGCCAGACCGTGTTAGGCTGGCGCACCGTTCCCACCTATGGCCGGACCATCGGCCATGTTGCCCGCTACACCATGCCGGTCATCCGTCAGGTTTTCATCGCCCGCTCACCGGATATCGACAGCATCGATGTTTTCGAGCGGAAACTATTCATTATCCGAAAGGTAATCGAAAAAGCAGTTTCGGAAACGCCCGATTACGGCTATTTCTATATCCCGACGCTCTCCTGTAAGACAATCGGGTATAAGGGTTTGCTGCACGCCCATCAGGTGAAGGCGTTCTACACGGACCTGAACGATTCCGATATGAAAAGCGCGATCGCTCTGGTGCATCAGCGCTACAGCACCAACACGTTTCCCACATGGGATTTAGGACAGCCATTCCGCTACCTGGCTCACAACGGAGAGATCAACACACTGCGGGGGAATGTCAACTGGATGTACACCCGCCAGTCCATGTTCGAGTCGGAACTTTTCGGCGACGATATTAAAAAATTATTCCCGGTATGCACTCAAGGGGCCAGCGATTCCGCCAACCTCGATAACGTCCTTGAACTGCTCGTTCTGAGCGGGCGTCCACTGGATCACGCTGTGATGATGCTCATCCCCGAAGCCTGGGAAAATCATAAAACCATGAGCAGGGAGAAACGGGATTTTTACCAATATCACTCCAGCCTGATCGAACCGTGGGACGGTCCCGCATCCATCGCATTCACCGACGGGCGTCAAATCGGCGCGGTGCTGGACCGGAACGGTCTCCGTCCGTCGCGTTTCGTTGTGACGAAAGACGATTTCTGCGTGATGGCGTCGGAAATGGGTGTTCTGGAGATCGATCCAGAAAACATCAAACTTAAAGGACGTCTGCAACCGGGAAAGATACTCCTGATCGACACCGAAGAAGGGCGCATCATCGACGACGAGGAAATCAAGCACAAACGGGCGATCCATCAACCTTACGGCCAGTGGTTGAGAGAAAACCGGGTGACGCTTGACGATCTTCCCGAACCGTCCGAACCGCTTCCCGTCGAGGACGATTCGATTTACCAGCGTCAACGCGCATTCGGCTATACGGAAGACGATCTCAAATTCCTGATCGGTCCTATGGCGCGGGATGGAAAGGAACCGACCGGCTCGATGGGGAACGATACCCCGCTGGCCGTTCTTTCCAACCGCCCCCAATTGCTTTACAACTATTTCAAGCAACTGTTCGCTCAGGTCACGAATCCTCCCATCGATCCGATCCGCGAAGATCTGGTTATGTCGCTGAAGACGTTCATCGGGCGGGAACGGAACCTGCTGGATGAGTCGCCGGAACACTGCCACCGGCTTCAACTGCCTCAACCCATTCTGACAAATGAAGACCTGGCGAAAATCCGCCACGCGCCCGAGGATCGAATCAAATCCGTTACGCTCAAAACGTTATTTAACCGGGAGGATGGCGAGGCTGGATTGAAAAAGGCGCTCGACCGGCTCTGCGGGGAAGCCAGTCAGGCAATCGCGGACGGTGCAACGATCGTGATCCTCAGCGACCGGGGGATGAATGAGGATTGGATACCCATCCCGGCGCTGCTGGCGAATTCCGCCGTTCACCATCATCTCATCCGGGAAGGGGGACGCGCCAAAGCCGGATTGATTACCGAGTCGGGCGAACCGCGTGAAGTGATGCACTTCGCTTTACTGGCCGGATACGGATCGGGCGCGATCAATCCTTACCTCGCATTCGAAACCATCGAGTGGATGATAGACGATGGACGGATCGAGAAGATCAAGGACAAAAATCTGGCGATTGCCAATTATATCGGAGCCATCGGTAAGGGATTGCTGAAAGTGATATCGAAAATGGGCATCTCCACGCTTCAAAGCTATCGCGGAGCGCAAATTTTCGAGGCGGTTGGAATCGGTAAGGACGTCATCGACGAGTATTTCACTTGGACGGCCTCAAGGCTCGACGGAATCCCGTTGAAGACGATCGCCAAAGAGGCGATGATGCGTCACGAGCATGGCTATCATCAGGATATCGTGTTCTTCTCCGATCTCGACCGGGGCGGCTATTACCAATGGCGGCGCGATGGAGAGAAACACGCGATCGATCCCGATTTGATCTCGAAACTTCAGCACGCCGTCCGGGAGAATAGTTACGAATCATTCAAAGCGTTTTCCCGATTGGCGAACGGTGTGGATAAAGATCGTCTGGCGATTCGCAGTCTGCTTAAATTCAAAGGCGGGGCGAATCCGATCCCTCTCGATGAGATCGAACCGGCGTCGGAGATTGTCAAGCGTTTCGTCACCGGGGCGATGTCGTTCGGTTCCATCAGCAAGGAGGCTCACGAAACTCTCGCCATCGCCATGAACCGCCTGGGCGGTAAGAGCAACACCGGCGAGGGCGGGGAAGACCCCGAACGCTTCAAACCGCTGCCCAGTGGAGACAGCAAGCGAAGTGCGATCAAACAAGTTGCGTCAGGCCGTTTCGGTGTCACGATCGAATACTTGACCAATGCCGACGAACTGCAAATTAAAATGGCTCAGGGAGCCAAGCCAGGTGAGGGCGGCCAGCTGCCCGGTCATAAAGTCGATGAAGCCATTGGCCGCGTACGGCACTCCACCCCCGGCGTGACGTTGATCTCACCGCCGCCGCATCACGATATCTATTCGATCGAAGACCTGGCTCAATTGATTCACGATTTAAAAAATTCCAATCCAGCGGCACGTATTTCAGTCAAACTCGTTGCGGAAGTCGGGGTTGGAACCGTTGCTGCCGGTGTCTCAAAAGGGCATTCCGATCATGTGCTCATCAGCGGTGATTCCGGCGGAACCGGTGCGTCGCCGCTTACCTCGATTAAACACGCCGGGCTTCCGTGGGAACTGGGGCTGTCGGAAGCTCAGCAGGTCTTGGTGCGTAACGACCTACGCAGCCGGATCGTCGTTCAGACCGACGGTCAGTTGAAAACCGGACGTGATGTTGCGATCGCTGCCTGCCTGGGTGCGGAAGAGATGGGATTCGCCACCCTGCCGTTGATTGCTTCCGGCTGCATCATGATGCGCAAATGCCATCTCAACACCTGCCCGGTCGGAATCGCCACTCAAAACACCGAACTGCGCAAACGATATTCCGGCAAGCCGGAACACATCGTGAACTTCTTCCTTTTCGTTGCCGAAGAAGTGCGTGAAATCATGGCCCAACTGGGCATCAAAAAAATGGACGATATGATCGGTTGTTTCGATTTGCTGGAACCGGACGAATCGTTCGATCATTGGAAGGGCAAATACCTGAACTTGTCCGCTATCCTGGAAAAACCGGATGTTCCTTTCATGACTCGTTGTACGGAAAATCAGGAGCACGGTTTGGACAAGGCGCTGGACAATCAACTGTTCGAGTTGGCGCACGAAGCCCTCGAACATCGAACGCAGGTCGAGATTGATCTTCCCATCTACAACACCAACCGAACTGTGGGGACGATGCTCAGCCATGAAGTGACGAAACGGTATACGCTCGACGGTTTGCCCGACGATACGATTCGAGTCAATTTCACCGGCTCGGCGGGTCAGAGTTTTGCCGCTTTTCTGGCGAACGGAATCTCCATGACCGTTGTCGGCGATGCCAACGATTACGTTTGTAAAGGTATGTCCGGCGGACGGGTCGCGATCTATCCGCCCGAGGCGTCCACATTCGTTCCGGAAGAGAACATTCTGATCGGCAACGTCGCGCTTTACGGAGCCACGGGCGGCGAGTGTTATTTCCGGGGGGTGGCCGGTGAACGTTTTTGCGTTCGGAACAGCGGTGCGTGGGCGGTCGTTGAAGGGGTGGGCGATCATGCGTGCGAGTATATGACTGGTGGCCGCGCCGTGATTCTCGGTCCCACGGGACGTAATTTCGCCGCCGGGATGAGTGGCGGGATCGCCTACGTCTACGACCCGGATGGCGCGTTTCCCACTCTATGCAATCGGAAGATGGTCGATCTCGGAAGAATCTCCGATGATGAATCCATCGAAGAACTGCAGGAGATGATCCAAAATCACTTCGAGTATACGAAGAGCACGGTGGCTGAAAAAATTCTCGATCACTGGGAAGCCTGCCTGCCCCAGTTCGTCGAAATCATGCCCAAGGAATACAAACGGTATCTGACGGAAAAAACCGAACAAGTGCGTCTGGAAGGGTTGGAAGAGGTGAGTCATGGGTAAGCCGACCGGTTTTCTGGAAGTCAAACGTGAACTACCGGGCGAACGTTCGGTTAAGGAGCGCGTTCGGCACTATAACGAATTTCACGTGAGTCCACAAGATAAAAAACTACGCAAACAAGCGTCGCGCTGTATGGATTGCGGTGTCCCCACGTGTCACTGGGGATGCCCCTTGGGGAATATCTGTCCCGATTGGAACGATATGGTCTACCGGAAACGGTGGAAAGAAGCGAGCGAACGCCTTCATAAAACCAACAATTTCCCCGAAATCACTGGACGGATTTGTCCCGCGCCTTGTGAAGCATCCTGCGTTCTCTCGATCAACGCCGATCCGGTTACGATCCGTGAAATCGAATTGAACGTAGCCGAACGCGCTTTCCAGGAAGGCTGGATCGTTCCCAGGCCGCCCAAGGTTCTGACCGGGAAAAAAGTGGCCGTGATCGGTTCGGGACCGTCGGGATTGGCCGCCGCCCAGCAACTGAGGCGGGCGGGACACGACGTGACGGTTTTTGAGAAAGACGAACGGATCGGCGGCCTGGTGCGATACGGGATTCCCAACTTTAAACTGGATAAAACAATCGTCGATCGGCGGCAGGAACAGATGGAGGCTGAAGGTGTGGTCTTCAAGACCGGCATTCATGCAGGAGTCGATATTACGGCAGACCAGTTGAAAACGGATTACGATGCGATTCTGCTTACCGGGGGCGCCGGACAGCCCCGCGATCTGCCTATCGAAGGACGTCAACTGGATGGCGTCCACTTCGCCATGGAATTTTTGAGCGCGAACAACCGGCGGGTCACAGGGGAATCGGTTCCGGACGATGAATTCATCAGTGCCACGGATAAATCCGTTGTCGTTCTCGGAGGAGGCGATACGGGATCGGATTGCGTCGGCACTTCACATCGGCACGGCGCTAAAACAGTGAATCAATTCGAAATCTTGCCTAAACCGCCCGAACCCACCAGTGGCAGCAATCCCAACTGGCCGTACTGGCCCCAGATTCTACGGACATCCTCATCTCAGGAAGAAGGTGGAAAGCGGGATTGGTGTATCTGCACGAAACGTTTTTCAGGAAAGGATGGACGAATCGAAAAACTGCACGCGGTTCGAGTGACTTTCGGTGATCCGGACGAAACCGGCCGCCGCCCCATGAATGAGGTTCCGGACAGCGCTTTCACGGTCGAAGCCGACCTCGTTTTGCTGGCGTTAGGTTTTCTCGGCCCTGTCAAGGAAGGTCTTCTCATGGATCTGGGAGTCGAACTGACCGAACGAAGTAATATCCAGATCGATGAATGCAGTATGACGAGCGTTCCTGGTGTTTTCGCAGCAGGCGACATGAGTCGGGGACAATCGCTGGTCGTCTGGGCCATTCGCGACGGTCGAGAAGCCGCTAAAGGCATCGATCGATATCTCATGGGCCGCACTTATCTCACCTGAGTTTTCAAACCGATCAATCAAACTGTTCTCAATGCGGTTTATTTGGTGGATTGTTTAAGGCGACACACAAACATTATAATATAATAATGTTTGTGTGTTATTGTATCTCATTTTATGAATTTGGAATCCACAAAGTAACTCAATTGGATACATAAAGTGATCCAATTTGACACAGTGTATGAGATTCGAGTTCGAGAATGAAACGCAAAATTTGAATAAAAATCGAGAAAATTATCATTTTCAAAAAACTTAATAGGTATTATCGAGTTTTAAATAAATAATATTTATTGTAAAAATATACAAATCAACGAAATATAACATTACACATAAAGGTGAATTTGCCCCAATATTTTTACAAATCGATGAGTATAACCGAATAAATAGATAAAAGAAAGTAACTTTGGAGGTGCAGTCACCGTTCCATGGATGTAGAACACAAAAGAAATCAATCGATTCATGGTACACATTTTGCTATTTTTTAATATTTGAATAATTTTGTACTTGGAATACGTCATTATCATCAGAAGGGATGAGCATCATGTACACGGCGAAAACAGAAGAAATGGAAGACCGTTTCGATTCGGTCGGTTCAGAGAGCAACTCTGTTGGTGCTTCCGGTGAGCGTTTCGAATCTGCGATTCTGCAGAAACCACAACGCTCCATCTCACAGCGCCGTTCCAGAACCGTGGAGCGGAGCACCTATAATCCGATTAAGGAATATCTTCGCGAGATCGGTGACTACTCCCTCTTATCCCGTGAAGAAGAACAGGCTGTTTACAAACAGATCGAGCAAGGCCGCCGCTTACTCATCGAAGGGCTTAGCCGAAGCAGCGTCGCAATTTCTGCTCTCGAATCGCTGGTGGAAGACTTGAAAACGGGAGAACGCGCCGCTCATACGACCTTTCGTAATCCCGATGCAGGCCGAACACGTCGGAAAACGGAACTGGACAAAGCCATCAAGATAATGACGCGTTCCATCAAAGCCATTCGTAAAGGATTTGCCGAAGAAGAGTCGGGAAATCTTTCCGAGAGACAACTCGTCAACCGACACAAGAAATGGTTCCAATCGGTGGAAAAGATGGATTTGGACATCAACGCCCTTTGGAAACTTGCCCGTAGTTTGCGGGAAGCATACAACCTATTGCGAAAGGCAGGAAATTCAGACGAACGAAAGCGATTGGGCGAACGGTTTGGTGAGTCGCCTAAACATATACGAGCGTGTTACCGTTTGGTCCGCCAAGGATTGGACCTGATCCGTGATGCCCGCCAGATCATGATTCGGGGCAATTTACGGCTGGTGGTTTCCGTTGCGAAGCGATACAAGCATAGCGGCGTTCCCATGCTGGACTTGATCCAGGAAGGCAATTTGGGGCTTACACGCGCCGTCGATAAATTCGATCATACTCGAGGGACCAAGTTCAGCACTTACGCGGTGTGGTGGATTCGTCAGAGCATCTCGCGTGCCATGAAACAACAGCGCCGAACCATCCGCCTCCCGACTGGTGTGACCGATCAGATCGCTCAAGTAGACCGGGCTAATTTCCAATTGACCCAGGAACTTGGCCGCGAACCGTCTCTTCCGGAACTGGCCGACCGGCTCGATTTCGACGAGGACCGGATTATCGATCTCATGGGTTGGCAGCAAGACCCGGTTTCGATTGAAACGCCCATCCGGGAAGACCGGGAAACGACGATTGGCGAACTGATTAAAGACAGCAGCATCGTGCCGCCCGAATCGGAGATCTTTCATCACGTGCTCGCTCAGCGGCTTGAAGAGATTCTGAAACATCTCTCCGAGCGTGAAGAGACGATTCTTCGGCTGCGTTACGGTTTCGGAAACGGCAAGGTCTGGAAACTTGGAGACATCGGCAAGCGATTCGGGATCACGCGTGAACGGGTTCGTCAGATCGAACAGCGAGCTATCCGCAAACTGCGGCATCCGCTACGGTCCCGTGAAATTCGTGATTTCTTAAATTAACACCTAATCCGGTGCTACCGGAACCAAAGAGGTATTCGTATTATCGATAAGTTTTTAGCATTATCACCCTCACCCTCACCTCTCCCAGAGGGAGAGGGGATTTACACCCAAACATTGCCACGGAGGATTTCCAAATGAAATCCTCCTTTTTTTTATCGAGGTATATGAAAATCGGAGGTAACGGTACTACTTGAATGAGTCCAGGGCGGTTTGGCGGTCGTTATATATCTCGATGATCCGGTCGATGCGAGTCAACTCGAATACGTTGTAGACGCAGGGTTGAACGTTCAGCAGTTTCAAATGTCCGTCTTTTTCTTTGAGATGTTGATAGGATGAGATGAAATAGCCTAGTACCGAACTGCTGATAAAGGTCACATTTCCCATGTCGATCAAAATATTTTTTCGGTCTTCACGGCAGATGTCCATGATCGTGTCACGCAGGGGTTCGGGGTTCTGGATTTGATCTTCACCTTCAAAGGTGAGAATAGAAACCGAATCGTGATCCTGGCGTTTAATAAGCATCGAACGCACCTATAATGGAAACTTCCAATCCTATTATACCATAATAAAAGTTATTTCAGTATTTATGAATTAGATCAAATATTCATAGCCTAGTCAAGAGTCGTATCTGCATACTCTGAATTCTTTACTACCGTGACCTTTTTTGTATTAATCGTATTGAATACTATTTAGGTTGGATCGATTGCGCGCGTTTTTCGATCGGCGATTTCAATCATTCGATTCGGCCTTGTGAAAGGATTTGATGGAGTGAAAGCATTACGTTGTACGCCGGATGGAATCTGCTTGGATTTGGATGTTCCCGTTCCTGTCACTCCGCCTGGCGAGGTGTTGATCCAGGTTGAAATGGCAGGGATCTGCCGCACGGATTTAGAATTGTCCAAAGGCTATATGGGATTCAGCGGTATTTTAGGCCATGAGTTCGTAGGGAAAATCGATTCCAATGCTGCCGATTGGCCGTCTGGAACGCGCGTCGTGGGTGAGATCAACGCGGGATGCGGGGAATGTTCCCTCTGCCGGGAGGGACTGGAGCGCCATTGTGCCAAACGGACGGTTTTGGGGATTACCGGTCGTGATGGCTGCATGGCTGAGTGGCTCACACTTCCAGCACGTAATCTCCTGCCGGTTCCGGATTCAATCTCCAGCGAGTTCGCAGTTTTGACCGAACCTTTGGCGGCGGCTTTGGAACTGTACGAACAGATTCAGTTCCAGCCGGA
Source organism: uncultured bacterium (assembly GCA_964606645.1). Classification (GTDB taxonomy): domain Bacteria; phylum Hinthialibacterota; class Hinthialibacteria; order Hinthialibacterales; family Hinthialibacteraceae; genus CAZSIZ01. The sequence continues at coordinate 11,609 of CAZSIZ010000019.1, read as the reverse complement.
TCATCGGGTATGTATCGTCGGCGATGGGAAACTCGGCTTGTTAATCGCTATGGTGATCGCTCAAAAGCACAAAGGCAAAACACTTCTCATTGGCCGTCATTTAAAAAAAATGAAACTGCTTCACGACCGGATGGAGACTGTTTTGGAAAGTGAACTCTCCCCGGACCGGCATCGCCGATGGGACATCGTCGTCGAAGCAAGCGGGACCACACAAGGCTTGAACCTGGCGATGAATCTGGTCCGGCCAAGGGGGATGATTGCCTTAAAGAGCACGATGGCCCATTCGGAGGCTCTCGATCTAACCCCGTTGGTGATTGATGAGGTGACGGTTGTCGGGTCGCGGTGCGGCCGCTTTCAACCGGCGTTGTCCCTGCTCGCGAAAGGCGTATTGCCACTCGACCGCTTGATCGAGGCGGTCTATCCCTTCGACAAGGCGCTGGAGGCATGGAACCGGGCCGCCGGGAAAGGTGCGAAAAAAGTATTGTTGAGAATGATCGATTGAACGCGGGCAATGAATATCGTCCCCAGTCGATTCGTCTATGTGTGTATGTGTACGATGGAACGAAATCAAAAATGATATTGGCGATCGGCCGAGTCGTGTCTATGATACCTGTGATACGATTTCAAACCATTCGATTCGATTTTATTCATGAAACAAAACGGTAAAAATAACAAACAACGATCGGGAACCGGTACGCGGAAGCTGCCGCCGTTGAAGCACTCGCATCGTCCCATCGGGAAAAATCTGTCCGAACCGAAAAAACAAAACGCAGCAGTGACACACACACCCGAATTGAAAAAGCCAATTCCGCCGGCGAATAAAACTCCCTCTCCCCCAAAGCGGCGAAGACGATGGGTCTTGATTTCTTATGGATTGTTTGTGGTGATCATGGGATCGATCGCCGGACTTGTTGTTGGCTTGATCAATGATTCTCTGGATCAATTGCCGACGATTGAATATTTAGAAGATTACCGCCCTTTTATGCCGTCCCGGATGTTCGCGGGAAACAACAATCGCTTAATTGCCGAATTTTTTAATCCCAGACAAAACCGGCAAATGGTCCGTCTTTCGGATATCTCTCCCTATCTCAGCCAGGCCGTTCTCACTATGGAGGACAACGAGTTTTACACCCATCCGGGAATTAGTGTCAGAGGCATTGCGAGAGCCGCTTACGCCGATATCAAAAATTGGAACCGTCGGCAGGGTGGAAGCACGATCACGATTCAGCTGGCCGAAGACCTGATCAAAAACGGTTATCTCAAGGATAGTAATTACAATCTCCCCGAAATGAATCTGAAGAGTTTCACTCAGAAATTCTGGGAAGCCGTTTTGGCTTTGAAAATCGAAAAGCGGTATACCAAAGAGGAGATTCTCGAATTCTACCTGAACCAAGTCTTTATGGGAGGGATCACATATGGAGTGGCCCGCGCGGCGGAATTCTATTTCGGTAAAAGTGCTTCCGAACTAACCCTCAAGGAAGCCGCCCTCTTCGCGGCGATGCTTCCCGCTCCCAATGCCTACTCGCCGATCAGTCACCCCAAAAACGCGCAGCGCCGAACCGAACTGGTCCTCCGGGAGATGCGTCGAAGAGATCTGATTACAGTCGAGCAATACCGACAGGCGGTCGATGAACCATTCCGTTTAAATACGAAAGCGGCCCGCCGGAAGCAACTTGCGCTTTATCCCTACTTTTCGAATGTCGTGCTCCGGAAATTTAAAAGCGACAAAATCAAAACGAATAGGGGACAGCCTATTAAAATATACGGCCAGGGAGTCGATATCCATTCCACGCTCGACGAAGACCTTCAACGCGCCGCCGAAACCGCATTGCGGCAAGGGATCGTCGATCACGAACGCGTTCGGCGCACTCACGGGCGTAACTGGGGAAATCCCGGTTATAACGGCCTGAATTCGTCCAATCCCAGCCGGTTGATCGTCGACAAATTATACGACGCCTCGATCCTGTCCGATTACGATCCCGAAAAGGGAACGATCCAGGTGACCGTGCGAAACGTTCGGGGGGGGGAAGGACCATTTACCGTCCCTGTGATTCCCGGCGACGTCTGGTTCGACGAATTCGATGTTTTGAAAAAGAGTTATGTCGTTCGTGTCAAAGCCATCCAGAAAGGCGGGAAAATCGAATTACGCCTGGTTCCCGATAAATACGTCCAGGGCGCGATCGTCGTTGCCCAGCCCTCCACCGGGAAGATACTGGCCATGGCGGGCGGCTACGATTTCGGTGATAAAAAGAATTCGGGCGAATTTATCCGAGCCATCCAAGCCACCACGGTCCAACCCGGCAGCGCCTTCAAGCCGATGCTCTTCTCCGCCGTGCTCTCCGACCCCAACAAACAATGGACCCTGACTTCGATACTTCAAGACGAAGAGATCGATTACGGCAACGATTGGATACCGCAAAATTTCGAAGGCCAATATTTTGGTTCGGTGACCATCCATCACACCCTGACCCACTCGCTCAATGCCGCGTCGGTCTGGATGCTCGACAATTTCAGGGAAAGCCGGTCCGCCGGGATTAAAAATTTGCGGTCGTTTTGCCGGAATATCTTCGATCTCAACATCAAGGAACCCAATCTCACGATCGCGCTCGGTTCCTCCGGCGTCACCCCGCTCGATCTCGCCCAAGCCTACGCCGTGATTGCCAACGGCGGGAATTTTATGAAACTGCATCTAGTCGACCGGGTCTATCCACGGACCGGAACCCGGCGTAACGAACCCAACCCTATCTATCAATTCAAACAACCGTATGCCGGGGCGCAGCGCATGACGCCTCAGACCGCCTATCTGGTGACTTGCCTGATGCGGAATGTCATCGAAGAAGGAACTGGCAAAGACGCGCTCGACCTGCCCTTTTACTGCGTCGGCAAAACAGGGACGACGGACAACTGCGCTTACGCCTGGTTCGCCGGATATGCGAAAGACCTGCTTTGTGTTGTATACCTCGGTTATGATGAATTCAACCGTTCCCTGGGCTACAAACGCACCGGATCGAAGGTGGCTCTTCCGGTCTGGATGAATATGCTGCAAAAGGCACACGAATTTCATCCCGAACTTTTTGGAGATATTGTCCCTCCCCCCGGGATCGTTTTCCAGGAAACTTGTTTGGAAAGCGGTTTTGTCGCCTCTCCGGACTGCCCGGAAACCAAGTCCATCCCATTCATCGAAGGCACGGAAACCGACGGAGAATGCCCGGTTCACGGAAAAGATTCTCTGCGTCCATACCAATCTGAAGCAAACCGGTTTATATTAAATTTGAAAGCCGACTCCATTTTTTAATGAATGCTGATTGGAATTATCGATGACTGTTATTGCACCTTTCCAGGGGCTGAGGTTCAACACCGGCAAAATCGATGACTTATCCCAGGTGATCTCCCCCCCCTACGACAAAATCGATCAGACTTTGCGCCAGGAATTATGGCAGCGGGATGAGCGCAACATCGTCCGTTTGATCCTTCCTCCACCCAGCGGTAAGGATGTGGACGTGGTTACTCAGTCCACCGCCGACGAAGCCGGGGATTGGTACGGCCAGGCCGCCGAGCGCTATCAACGATGGCGGGAAGAAGCAATTTTATGTGTCGATGAATCGCCCTCTCTATACGTCTACCGACAAACATTTTCCTATCGCGGAACGTCATGGACGCGCACCGGGTTGTATGTTGCGCTTCAACTGAGCGGCCCCTCCGGTCCCCACGCGCACGAACGCACGTTCGAGGGTCCAAAAGCCGACAGGCTGCGATTGATGCAAGCCATGAAGACCAATCCCTCACCCATATTTCTTCTTGGTGACGGATCGAAGGAAGACTGGGAACGCGTATTCAGCCAAACCGATACGCTTTTAGCAAAATTCAAGGATGAGGACGGCCAAGAACACGAATTGCTTTCTATTGCGAACGAAAAGACGCTGCAATCGGCGGTCGAGTTCGTCAATCAACGCACGCTGGTTATCGCCGACGGACACCACCGCTATGAAACCGCGATGAACTACTGCCGCGAGATGCAGGAAGCCACGGGGAAAGATCCTCGCAGCGAACCGTGGGGCAGTGTGCTGGCAGCGATCGTTCCCACGTGCAATCCCGGTTTGCTGGTACTTCCCACCCATCGCGTTATCCGGAATCTTCCGGATGGATGGATGGGCCGTCTGCTTGATAAAGCACAGTCCTATTGCAGCGTGACGCCGATCGACGATCCAACGGGAGAGACGGTTCGCAGCCAGTTCCCGCAGGACGGATGGGATCGTTCGGTTGTTGCGATGAGCAGAGACCGTGCGGTTCTTCTTACCCTCAACCCGTCAACCGATGTTCCTTCACTGCGCGGTGTTCCCGAACCGATCCGCCATCTCAACGTTTCGGTACTCCATCATTTTCTGCTTGACGATTGCCTTGGTTTGAGCCAGGAAACGCTTCAGGAAACGACACAGTACATTCGTGGTGAAGACGAGGCGTTGTCGCTGGTGCGCTCCGGCAAGGCGGATGCGGCGTTTCTGATGTGTGGGATTCCGCCCGAAACCGTTTTCAATCTTTCGCTTGAAAACGTTCGGATGCCGCCAAAATCAACGGACTTCTACCCGAAAATTCCGACGGGACTGGTGCTTCGATCCGTGGAGGATTCAGGTCAATAGGATATGCCGTTATGAGGAGTTTCTGTCTTGCATGTTCTGTTCTAGCGCTATGGATTTTCTCTCTTTCCGCCTATCCCCACGCGCTCGATCCGGAAAGTATCGACCGCCACACCGAATTGACCTTCACCCCATCCAACCTCATTCTGATCTATCAGGTGATCCTGGGGATCAAACCAACCGAACGCGAAACTCGAAAACTCGACGCCGACGGTGATGGAACCATCAGCGATTCCGAACGCGACAGTTATGTCAAAAAGGCGTCGGAAAAATACCGTAAAAGTCAAATCCTGCGTCTGGGAGACCGGGAATTGACTCTCCAATTCATTCAGGGTGACGCCTACGCCTCGTTCGGACACAACGGGATCAACGTCATTAAAATCGATATCGGTTACACATCTCCTCTCCCGGCGGACCTTCCACGAAACACGATGTTGTCTTTCTCCTACGAAGATCGGAATATTATGAAGATATCGGGCTGGAAGCAGATCAACGCTACGGCCCGGGACGGCGTCAAAATCGAAGGACACATTCCCTATCGGGAGTATGCCCCATTCGATTATGAACTCATCAATGAAAAGGGATTTATGCCTGCGACGGACTCGATAAAAATTGCTGTCAGCCTGCCACCGGTTTCCGATACAGGGGGAAATGCGCCGGTGGTCCTGCCGGATCAGATGAACCCGATTCTGCCAACCCCTCCCACCATTTGGGGATCGGTTGCGGTAGGCTCTGCGGCGGTTGTCGCGTTGATGCTGCTCGCCGCGATCGCCGTGAAACTACGCCGGTAATCATTCGTCGTCTTCGGGAAGGGTGATTCGTCTTTCGAAGGCGTAAAAAACCACTAAACCCCATCCAATGGCTAACAGGAAGACCAGCACGAACAGCAGGGTGTACTGGTTCGGCAGCTGTGAGGCCAGAATGGCGGACATCGAGAGTAAAAAGCATAATCCATAAAGAAACAGAACGACTTGCCGGTCCGAGAAACCCATGCGCAAGAGCCGGTGATGGAGATGCTCGCGGTCGGCGGTGAAAAAGTTCAAGCCCCGGCGTCCGCGCCGGATCACGGTCAGCAGTGTATCCAGCAGCGGAACCGACAGGATCACCAACGGGAGCGCGAGAGAGAGCATCGTCGCTCCCTTCACGTTGCTGACCAGCGCCGAACCCGCCAAGAGCGATCCCAGAAACAGACTGCCCGCGTCACCCATGAATATTTTTGCCGGGGAGAAATTGTAGGGAAGAAAACCGAGGGTCGTTCCCATCAGAATCAGCGAGATAATGCAGACAAAGTTCTGCCAGGGATAAAGCGCGATGATAAAATTGGCCAGGGCTGCCCAGAAGACGACTCCCGCCGCCAGCCCGTCCAGGCCGTCGATGAAATTGATCGCGTTGACGATCGTCATAATCCACAGCACGGACAGCACCCAGCCCAGCCAGCCCAGCGGAATGCTCCCGCCGAACGGACTGGTCATCTGCTCGATCGAGAATCCCGATGCAACGAGAATACTGCTCAGCACCGCCTGGATCGTCAGTTTGATATAAGGGGGGATCGGGTGGGTGTCGTCCCAAATCCCCAGGATCATAAAGGCGGTGGAGATTCCGTACAGCGTCATCAAACGCGGGATCGAAACTTGAATCTGGAAGATGCTGGGGAAGAAAATAAAGATCGCGACCAGCGTTGAGGTGGCCGACACGTGAAACGCCAATCCTCCAAGGTAGGGAATCGGCTTTGTGTGTATTTTCCGGCCTGACGGACGGTCCGTGATATCCAGACGGATCGCCAAGCGGAGTAATAGAGGAGTCGATATCAACGCGGCGGCCAGACTCACTCCCAAAATGAACCCGTATTCGATCGGCATCTTTCTCCCCTGTTTCGATTGGTACAAATCCCAAAAGATCGTTCAAGAAAATCGTCAGTGGACTCATCTTCAATGGAACAACATACTATACTATATTTGCTTTGAAAAACTCAGCCGGTGGCCGGGAGGGTGTTTGCACGCCGCACGGATCACCAGGAAAAGAGTATCACGGACCATGAAGAAAAGCACGGGCATCCTTATACTACTCTCTTTTTTAGTCGTCATCGTCGTCATGGCGGGTATTTTCATTACGCTGCTGCTCGTCGTGATGCAGGGGACCACGCCCAACATCCTTGGCCATCAGCGGTTGGCGCTGGTTCGGGTGGAAGGCGTGATCTACGACGCCGAGGAATGGATCGATCAGATTGAAGACTACCGGGAAGACCGTTCGATTAAAGGGATCATCCTTCGGGTGGATAGTCCCGGCGGGGCGGTCGGGCCGTCTCAGGAACTCTACCAGGCCGTCTCGGACGCTCGGAAGAAATACGGTAAAATTGTCGTCGCTTCGTTCGGTTCGGTGGCTGCGTCGGGCGGTTACTACGTCGCTTGCGACGCGGACATGATCGTCTCCACACCCGGCGCGTTGACGGGCAGCATCGGCGTCTACTCAAAATTTCTCATCGCCAAGGACATTATGGAGAAGATCGGAATTACGTACGAAACCGTCAAAGCCGGAAAGTATAAGGACTTTGGTTCGATGGAACGCGGTTTGACCGATGAGGAACGCGAGATGATGCAAGGGGTGATCGACGATACGTACAACCAGTTCGTCGAAGCCGTCGCCAAGGGGCGCAAGGAGAGTCTGACGAAACTGCTGATGGATTGGGACGAAAACACGGAAGCGGCTTATCCCATTACCAGCGAAATCGTTCAGATTATGAAAAATTTCCAAAGCGAACGGGCGTCTCAGGAATCCCAGTCTTCGGACGCCGATATTTCTGAAGCGACTTCTCAGCCCTCGGATGCCGATATATCGGAAGCGACCGGCGATGTGGAAGAAGAGGTCGAGCCGGAACCGGTCGAAATCGACGAGAAAATCCTGCTTGCGCTGGCGAAAGCCTTGTCGGAAGGAAAGATCTATACTGGACGTCAAGCCAAGCAGATCGCCCTGGTGGATCGACTGGGAACGCTGGACGACGCCATCCGTTTAACGGCCAAACTGGCGGGGATCGAGGGAACCCCTACCGTTGTCGAACGTAAGAAACGAGCACCGAGTATGCTCGATCTCCTCACCGAAGGATTAAGCAAAATCTCCTCGAATAAAGTCACGTCCCCCATCCAATACCGCTTCCCGTATTGAAAATGGTCTCGATTGAAATCGCTTATTCCTCCACACGTAGGTTCTGAACTTCTTCCGCGACCAGTGTCAGCGTCTCCCCGTCATCGGAGCGGAATAGGAGAGCGCCCGTGTCGTCGATGTCCTTGGCCAGGCCGGTGAGTTCGCTTCCCCGGTACTGCAGGCGGGCGCGATGTCCCAGCGTATTGGAGTAACGCCGCCAATAGCCGCGAACGGCTTCTCCCCGATCCGACAGCATCGATTCCCACAGTGTCTCCCACGTCGTCCCGCATTGCGCCAAGATACGGTCGCGCTTCCATTCGCTGTCGTTCAGCATTGTCAGAGAGACGGCTTCATTCCGTATCTCGCTGGGCCAATCCGATGGGCGGCTGTGAACGTTTAATCCCAGACTGACATAAACGGTTTGGTGGCGGTGATCGCTTTCGACTATAACGCCCCCCAATTTTCCCCCATCCGCCATCAGATCGTTGGGCCATTTGATAGAGGGTTGTAAGTGGTAAGCGGTTTCCAGTACGCGGGCCACGGCGGTTGCCGCGTACAACGAAAGCAGGGAAGGGGAGGGAACCCAGTCTGTGTATCGAATGAGAAAGGTGATCAGCAAATCCCGGCCATGACGCGAGGTCCAGGCCGATCCCTGGCGCCCGCGTCCCTGGGTTTGGGCGTTGGCGGCGATCACGGTTCCGTGACAGGCGTCTTCGTTCGGCAGTGCTTTGGCGATGTCGATGGTGGAGGAGAGTTCATCACCCACAAGGATTCTCTTCCCCCACCAGCGGGTATTCAGATAGGCGGCCACACAATCCGCACTCAGGACGGATTCGCGGGGATCGTAGTAGTATTCAAAAGGCATACGGCTTCCGACAGTCAAGCCGTCCACGTTCAGCGCTTCGATGGCCGTCACGATCTCATTGGCGGCCAAGCCCGAATGCTGTTCGATTTCCTGAATCTGCATCCGGCGAAGCGGACGTTCGGTGAACGCCTGCATGACGGCGGTTTTCAACGGCGTGTTTTGAATAAGTGATTGTCCGGCAATCGTGATTCGGCCAGTCAAAATAAAATCTCCTATCTTCCCTCTCCCTCTGGGAGAGGGTTAGGGTGAGGGTGTTAATGCTATAGCTAATCGATAATATAAATCCCACTTTAGTTCCGTCTATGCAGAGTCCGTCGTTTCTTCGCCATCCTTCTGCTGCGCTTCAGCCAACTTCTGCCAGTGTTCCATTCGCTCGAGTATCTGCTTTTCCCGTCCGCGATCGGTCGGTTCGTAAAAACGTTTGCCTTTCAACTTGTCCGGCAGGTAGTCCTGCGCCGCGAAGGCGTTTTCGTAATCGTGGGCGTATTTGTAGTCCTTGCCGTAGCCCAGATTTTTCATGAGCGATGTCGGGGCGTTTCGGATATGCAGGGGGGTGGGCAGGTAGCCGTGTTCTTTGACTGCCTGTTGTGCTTTTCCGTAGGCGGTGTAGATTGCGTTGCTTTTCGGTGCGGTGGCCATGTAGACGGCGGCTTCGGCGATGGCCAGTTCGCCTTCGGGCGAGCCGAGAAAGTGATACGTGTCCCGCGCGGCGACGGCGAGCAGCAGGGCGTTGGGGTCGGCCAGGCCGATATCTTCCGCCGCGAAACGGATGATCCGCCTCACCACGTAGAGCGGGTCTTCCCCCGCTTCCAGCATCCTCGCCAGCCAGTAAAGTGTTGCCTGTGGATCGCTTCCTCTCATGCTTTTGTGCAGTGCCGAAATAATGTTGAAATGCTCTTCACCCGACTTGTCGTACAAAACTCGTTTTTCCTGAAGTACATGGGATGTAAACTCAAGCGTCAATTTCAATGGCTGCCCGTCCGCTTCCAGGTAATGGACAACCTGCTCCAGCGCGTTTAACGCGACGCGGGCGTCACCGTGCGAGACGGACGCGATGGCGTTCAGCGATTCCTCGTCCGCTTCCACCGGGCGGCCTTCCTTCTGAAACACGTCGATCCCGTTGCGCAGAATCGTGAGCAAGTGTTCCGGCTCCAGCATCGAAAGCGTGTAGACCGTGACCCGCGAGAGTAGCGCCCCGTTTACCTCGAAGGACGGATTTTCGGTCGTCGCGCCGATCAGGACGATCAGCCCGGATTCGACGTGCGGCAGCAGGGCGTCTTGCTGGGCCTTGTTCCATCGGTGGATTTCGTCGATAAAGAGGATGGTGTTTTTGCCTGTCTGACGGCGAACGCTTTCGGCTTCTTCGATGATTTTCTTCAAATCCTTGATCCCGCTGCCGGTCGCCGAGAGTTGGCAGAAGCGGGTGTCGGTCGTATGGGCGACAAGCCGCGCGAGCGTGGTTTTGCCGCTGCCGGGCGGTCCCCAGAGGACCATCGACGGCGCGCGGCCCTGTTCGATGGCTTTGCGCAGGGGGCGGTCGCCGCCGAGAATCGCGTCCTGTCCGGCGATGTCCTCCAGCTGCGCCGGGCGGCATCGTTCTGCCAGCGGCACGGACGCCGGGTCAAGCGCCCGTGTTTCGGGTTGCCCGGAACTCTGAAAGAGCGTATCTTGTGTAGGCCGGTCGTTCATGGCGTTTTGCTCTATGCGGGGATGCCGCTTTTCACGTATCATATCCCCAGACGCCGGTTTAGGCTATACGGTAGGGTAGGTCACGTTTTTCGACCCACCGGATTGGGATGTAACGAGAATACAAAAGATGGGATCAACAGCACAACCCATCATACGATATATGTAGGAAAAACCATGAACGACGCAACGATATTTAAAAAACGCATTGTCGATTTTATCCAGCACTACATCGAAGAAGTGCGGAAACTGATCACCGGACCGACGGCATTCTTTACCCAGGCGAAAGAGGAAACCGGCTTCCTGGAACCGACGATCTTCGCCGCGATCAACGTTCTGATGCCGAAACTCTTCTTCGCCCTGCTAATCGCGCCGCTAACGCTGGGGCTGTCGCTGATCTTCGTCTTCCCGGCGATGATTTACGGGATTTGCACCCTGTTCGTCTCGTCGATTATTTTGCACGGCTTGGTTCGGCTGTGCGGTGGTCAGGAGAGTTTCGAAGCCACCTACCGTTGCGTCGCCTATTCGAGCGTGGCGTTTTACATCTGGCTGATCCCCTTTCCCTTCGTGAACCTGCTGCTGTTTACGGCGGCGTTCTGCGGCCTGCTGTTTATCGCGATCCGGGAAACGCACGAGCTCAACGCCCAGCAGACAATGCTGATCCTGATCGTCCCCGGCTTCCTGATTCTGCTTGCGGGAGCCATACTGTCTGTATTGGCGCTCTGGCTGACGGTGACAGGATTATCGACGATGGTCCACATCTTTCTCGGACACATTTTTCTCCGTCACGTCTTTCTCCCCGGCTAGGCCAATCATCGCAGACACAGGATCGAACACACCCTAATGAAACGTTTTCCAATTCTTGTTATCGTATTACTCGTCACAACGCTGGCCTGGAGTGACGGTCTCCTGATCCCGATGGATTCCAGCCAGACTGATCACCTCAAAGCTTATGGGATTACCTTTTGGGCGCTTCAGAAACCACGCGTCTATAAAAGCGAATGGCTGCTTAACTACCGGGGCGGCTCGTTCCTCATTTACGAGACCAACAACACGCTCAATCAAGCCAGCCTGGAAGGCGTCACCGCCGTTCCCGTCACAAGCGCTCAGATCGAATCGATCCACCGCGAGATCGAACGCGGCAACATGGAAGTGATCCCCCTTGAGAAAGCGCCCAAAGTCGCGATCTACACCCCCCCCAACAACGCCCCCGGGGACGACGCCCTGACGAAGGCGTTGACTTATGCCAAGATTCCCTACGAACCGCTCTGGGATCCGGATGTCTT
>CAZSIZ010000018.1:0-34009 GCA_964606645.1 uncultured bacterium | reverse complement strand
TAATTAAATACCTCGAAACGGAAGCCAGGCTGCTCCTTTTTCTTTTCCTGGAGGAATCGGTTTGCGGCCGGTCCTCCTTCGCGAGACGGATTCCAATCCCGCTTTGAGGGATTTTCATTATTCATCCTTTGGAGAGGATTAAAATAAAAATCTCTCGTAAAAAAGGGTTTTGAAAAAAAACCCCCTACTAATAGAAAAAAAACCGCAACTTTTGCCATCTATCTTAGGAATTGGTGGTTTAATGTTAGTTGTATCAGTGGATTAGCGAATATTTTTTTAAATCACGGATAGAGTGGATTTTGGGGATTTCACGGATTTTTTGAATGGCGGATTCAATTTTGATGTATGGGAAATTTGGTGAAAAAGCAGGAAAAGAACTGACAATTTGAGTTTATCGAAGTACCAGGGTCGATCTGAATACAAACTGGAGGGGCTATGGAGCGATCTTGTGCAGTCCAATCGACTTGTAAAAAACAGGTTGATTCGCGTATTATCTTATGGAGAGCGACTAAATTGCGTTCTCTCCGTACATTGATATCCGATGGATACTTTCCGTGAAGTCATTCGTTATCTATTGAGTATTGGAGATAATGTGGGGGTACAATGTTTCGGGCAGACTGTACGGTTTCGAACGGTCTCTCTTGATTGGAAGTACTAAAACATACTTGATGAAAGCTGCGATGATGGAATTCAAACGAACGTTTGTTCCCCAATCGGCCGATCCCGGTCAGTGGGAAGAGATAGCGCCCTTGTTTCGGGAACTTTCCGAACGATCCCTGGACTCGGTCGAAGCACTGGAGCGGTGGCTGGAGGATTGCAGCGAACTGGAAGCCTGCCTGTCGGAAGAACAGGCACGGCGCTATATCGCGATGACCTGCCAGACCGGCGATCCCGAACTGGAAAAGAGATACCTGGAATTCATTGAGAAAATCGTTCCCCCCTGCAAATCGTACAGCCATAAACTGAACGAAAAATACACGGCCTGCTCCTATCGAAACGACTTGCCCCGCCAACGTTACGGCGTACTGGACCGGAGCATCGAAGCCGAAATCAAACGATTCCGCGAGGAGAATATTCCCCTCCAAACGGAAGAGAGCAAACTGAGCCAGCGCTATCAGAAATTATGCGGGGCAATGACAGTAGAGTTCGACGGGCAGGAACAAACTTTGCCCCAGATGGCTAAATATCTCGAAGAGACCGATCGTGACCGTCGGCAGGACGCTTGGGAAGGTGTGGCCAAACGCCGCCTTCAGGATTGCGAAGAAATACACGACGTTTTCGACGAACTGATCCGGCTGCGGCACGAGATTGCCAACCACACCGATTTATCGACTTTCGTCGATTACGCGTTCCTGATGTACAAGCGTTTCGATTACACGCCGGAGGATTGCTTTCAATTTCATCAGGCGGTGGAGACGTGCGTCGTGCCACTATCCCGAAAAATCGCCACACGCCGCCGGGAGCGGATGAAATTGGATCGACTGCGGCCCTGGGATATGGCCGTCGATCCCCTGGGACGCCCTCCATTACGGCCTTTTCAGACTGCTCAGGAATTCAGCGACGGCTGCAAGCGCATCTATCACCATCTCGATGGGGAACTGGAAAGTGAGTTCCAAGGGATGCTGGAGCGGAAGGAACTCGATCTGGAAAGCCGCAAAGGGAAAGCCCCGGGCGGCTATCAATACACACTCGACGAAGTGCGGCGTCCCTTTATCTTTATGAACGCGGCGGGATTGCAACGGGATGTGGAGACACTTCTGCATGAATCCGGCCACGCTTTCCACGCCCTGGCCTGCCGGAACGATCCCTTGCTGGCGTATCGCGAATCGCCTATCGAATTCGCCGAAGTAGCTTCCATGTCGATGGAACTGTTCGGGGCGGATTATTTGGATGAATTCTACTCGAACGAAGACGCCGGGCGCGCCAAACAGAAACATCTGGAAGGCGTGATCGAAGTGCTGCCCTGGATCGCGTGTATCGACGCCTTTCAGCATTGGATTTACACGCACCCCGGCCACTCCCGCCGGGAACGGACCGAATTCTGGCTGGAACTGGACGGGCGGTTCGGCCACGATCTTGATTGGAGCGGGTATGAAACGATGCGGGAAAATGCGTGGCAGCGGCAAATTCACCTGTTCTGCCACCCGTTCTACTACATCGAATACGGGATCGCTCAACTGGGTGCGCTGCAATTATGGCGGCGTTTCAAAGAAGACCCGAACGCGGCGTTGACGGGCTATCGCACAGCATTGACTTTGGGCGGTTCACGTCCGCTGCCCGAATTGTTCGAGGCGGCGGGGATTCGGTTTGATTTTTCGTTAGAGACGATCGAACCGTTGATGCGGCGGGTTGAGGCGGAGATGGATGGGGGTTAGGATTGGATTAACATGGGCAGGCACAGGGGCCTGCCCCTACAAGAATGAGGAAACCTGTTGATTCGGTTGTATTCAACGGGATCGATCGAGGCGGGTTACGAGCCATGATACGAATACTTCAACCGTACTTTCTCTTGCTGCTGGTGCTGATCCCGGCGATGTGGTATACCGCCCGTCGGGTGCGTGTGCTGGGGAAAGGGCGAAAGACGCTGACGCTGTTTCTGCGGACACTGGTTCTCCTGCTGTTTATCCTTGCGCTGTCCGAGGTGGAACTGGTGGAGCGCGGGGAAACCCTGACCGTTTTCTTCGTCATCGACCGTTCCACCAGCGTTCCCAGCGATCAGCAGATGTTCAGCCTGAACTACGTCGAGGAGCGTTTAGTGGAAATTCCCGAAGGCGATGAAGCGGGAATTATCTTTCTCGGCAAAGACTCGGCGATCCAGGAAAATCCCCATGAGAACGTCACCCTGCGTGAATACCAAGCCATTCTGAACACGGACGGCACGGATATCGAATCGGGGATCAATCTGGCGATGGCCGCTTTTCCCGAAGGGGTGCAAAAACGGATCGTTCTGCTGACCGACGGCAACCAGACCCAGGGCGACGCCGAACGGGCCGCCCAGCGCGCCAAGGCTCACGGTATCGATCTTCGGCTCATGCCGCTTGAGTATTCCAACTCGCAGGAGGTGCTGGTCGAAGACGTTATTATTCCATCCCACATTCGCGAGAAGGAACCGTTCACGATCAAAACCCTCATCTCCGCTCAGGAAGAAGGGCCGGGGGTGCTTCGGTTGACGGAAAACGGGACGGTGATCGCCGAACAGGAAGTTGAACTGAAGCCCGGCAAAAACGCCTTTATGATATCCCGCAGCATCGAGGAATCGGGCGTTTACAATTACGAAGCCTCTGTCGAAGCCGAGAACGACCGCCGACCCTCCAACAACCGGGCGCAGAATTTCGCGATCGTCAAAGGAACCCCCCGCGTGCTCCTGCTGGAAAGCGAAACGAACGAAGGGCGCTATCTGGCCGCATCGTTGATCTCCGAAGGTATCGATGTGGATATGCGGCTGCCGGAAGCACTGCCGAGTTCTCTACGGGAACTACAGATGTTCGACAGTGTGCTCGTCTCCAATGTCCCCGCATCCGATCTCACCCGGCCACAGCAGAAGATGCTTCAGACGGCGGTCAGCGATCTGGGGATCGGGCTGATCATGATCGGGGGACCGGAGAGTTTCGGGGCGGGCGGATACCTGGACTCACCGTTGGCGAAAGCGCTGCCGGTGGAGATGGATATCAAACAACGGAAAGTCATACCGAGCGGGGCGCTGGCGTTGATTACGCATTCCTGCGAGATTCCGCAGGGAAATACCTGGACGCAGAAAATCTCGCTCGCGGCGATCGACGTGCTCTCGCGCAACGATTATGTGGGTTTCCTGCGCTATAGTTACCAACAAGGCGGCCCAAACTGGCTTTTTCCCATGGCCCGGCTGGGGGATAAACGCTTACAGAGACAGGCCATCATCAACCTGCCGTTTTCGGGGATCGGTGATATGCCGTCTTTCGACAACACGCTGCAAATGGCCTACGACGGATTGAAGGACCTACCGGCGAACCTCAAGCATATCGTTCTTCTTTCCGACGGTGATCCGGCCAGACCCAACCGGCCTTTACTCGACAAAATTAAAGAAGCGAAGATTACGATCACCACGGTCTGTATCAACCCTCACTCGCAACGCGATGTACAGATGATGGAAGAACTGGCACAATACGGGGGCGGGAATTTCTACGACGTCAAGAATAACAATAATCTTCCGAAAATCTTTATCAAGGAAGCCACGATCGTGCGGCGCAACTTGATTCTCGAAGATCCCTTCACACCGGTGATCCGGCAAATCAGCGAAATTATCCAGGGCTTTGAAAGTGGGTTCCCACAACTGGACGGCTACGTTGTGACCGGTCCCAAAACCGGAGCCGAAACGGTTCTCATTACACATAAGAAAGATCCACTGCTGGCCCATTGGCGTTTCGGGCTGGGTAAGGCGGTGGCGTTCACCAGCGACGCGAAACCCCGCTGGGCGAAGAGTTGGATCGGCAACGAACAATACAACCAGTTCTGGGGTCAGCTGGTTCGCTGGTCGCTGCGTTCCGGCCAGCAGAACAGTTTCCAGGTTCAAACCGCTCTCGAAGGGGACCGGGTCAAAGTCGTTGTGGACGCGCTGACGGATGAGGGAGAATTCGTCAACAACCTGGCCTTCGCCGCGTCGGCGATCGATCCCGGACACGAAGCCCGTCCGTTTGAAATACGCCAGATCGAACCGGGCCGCTACGAGGGATCGTTTCCCGCCGATCAAAAGGGAAGCCATCTCGTCAATATGACGTTCAAAGGTAAAGACAGCGAAGACGGGTATCTCACCAGTGGAATTTCCATCCCCTATTCACCCGAACACAATACAACCCGGCAAAACGATCTCGTGCTGAAACGCCTGTCGGAGATCAGCGGAAAACCCGCTCTCGAAACTGAAGAGAGCGTCTTCGAGCACGATCTTCAATCCACCGGCGACATGCTTGCTTTATGGCCGATTCTGCTGGGATTGGCGATCGCTCTGTTTTTCTGCGACGTCGCCGTGCGTCGGGTGTTCTTCGACGTTCCGCAGCTGCAGAGATTCTTTGCGAAAGCGTGGAACTGGCTGATCTATCCCTTTGTCCGACGTACCGCTCCCGTGGGTCCGGCGACCGAACAATTGGGGCAGTTGATGCAGGCCAAAACCCGCGCTTCCGTGGACGCCCCCATGCCATCGGAAGAGAAGGAAGAATTTCTTAAACGGCTCGAAACGGTCAAGGAAGGCGATTTGGCCGAATTGGACACGCTTCCCGCGGAAGGCTCCAAACCCTGGCAGGAAGCCAACGTTCGTGACGAACCGGAAAAATTCGCGGAAACCGAAGAAGAGAAAGATGCCTACACCAGTGCGCTCTTCCGGGCGAAGTTACGGGCGAAGGACTCGATTGACAAGCGTTGAGACGGGCAGGGATTAGTCTCTTATCAGATAAATTGATCGCAAAACGGTCATAAAAAAGAATTGTCTGAATCTGGATAACCAGGATTTGAGGATGGACAGGATAAAAACTTTTTACATCCTGCATATCCTTTCATCCTGACCATCTTGATCGGCCGGGATGGTAATCCCGGTGTTTCAGACAATTGAAGCCGAACCATTTATTAAAAACGCCTCTTTAGTTCCGGCTCTGCCGGGTTAGGATTATCATCCTCACTCTCTCCCAAAGGGAGAGGGAACTTGATTGCTTGAACCTGAAACGAGTGCTCGATGCCGAAAAGAAAATGGTCTTCTCCACGATTCCATGCAGTCACTTGCACGTGGTCTCTTGCTCTTTCCCTGTTGGTTCTGGGGATGGGGGTGTCCTGCGGAAGTTCCTCGAAGAAGAAAACGATTAACCTGGATGATACACCCTCGCCTCCCCAGGCGGGGCAGGCGTTCTACTATCAACATATCGGAGCACGCCCCTGGAGCGGCGGGGAGATGGACTGCTCAGGCGGGCGGTTGGTTATCGTGATGGAGAAAGACGAACGGTCAGGGGATTTATGGCCGATCGAAGAGCACTACGAAAAAGCGCCGGGCGTGCAAACCGGCTATTTCGACGATCAATTCCAACTGCATCGCCAACGGCTCCGGTCCGGGGAGAGCGAACTGTCGGTTCGATACTCCCCCCCGCTAACGGTGCGTTATCTCGATATACTGCGCGACGGCGAAAAGGAGTATTCCTCCACACAAACGATTACCGATCCAACCAACGGGGCGGCGCTTGGGACGAGCCGGCTGACCGTCAAGACCAAGCGGAAATACAACAAGCGGATTGTGACTCCTGCCGGGGCGTTTCTCTGTCGGCATCTGGTATCCGAAATCCGCATCGAATCGAATGGTTCGGGGACGGTCAGCGTATTTCAGGGAACGGTGGAATCGTATTGGTGCGACCGGATCGGCTGGTTCGTTCAAGAGAATTATTCGTTCGAGCCGGTGATCCAGGGGGGAGAAACGGTTCAAGTGGGGTATCAATCTCAAAGCGTTCTTACCCGGTTTAAGCCGGATAACTATACTCCGCCCCATCCGCAATAACCGCGATGTGTTTTGGGATTTTTTATTGTTCGGCGGTCGATGCGTCCCAGTCCGACCCGTGGGTTACACCTTCCTTTGAATCACGCCGCCGTTCTTCGGAATATTCAAAATTCGCGTTTTTGTCGATGAAGTCCTGCCACTGGGAGGGGACTTCGTCTTCGGGGAAAATCGCATCGACCGGGCAGACGGAGACACACGCATCGCAGTCGATACACTCTTCCGGATTGATGTAGAGTTGATCGTCTCCTTCGTAGAAACATTCGACGGGACATGTCTCGGCGCAATCTCCATATTTACAATTCACGCAGGGTTCGCAAACCACGTAAGTCATTTTCCACCTCCTCAGCCGTTGGGCATGTTATTTCTTCCTTTGGCTGATGAAGCTTACCATAATAGTCCTGATTTCAATTGTCTATACTACTTCACGTTTTTTTCCCGGTCTGTTTCAGCACATCCATAGTCAAGGAGGATGCGGAACCAAACAGGTCCGGTCAATGGTGCGGCTCGTTCGCTTTGAACCCACCCTACTTAAACTGCCGGAGCCAAAGAGAGAGGGTAGGATTCTTGGTTTGATAATAAAGAGTCTTTGTAGAATTGATACGTTTTTGCTTAGATACCCTCACCCTAACCCTCTCCCAGAGGGAGAGGGGACTTATTCGGGGGGATGGGGATGGGGCCGATGGCGGGGAGTTTTTCCATTTCGCGGAAGACGTCGGGGTGCATGGTTTTGGCTTGAAGATCGTCGGCGCTGACGGTTCCATCCAGGCCTAAACTGCGCAGGTCGTATTTGCCCTGTTCGTTGACGGTATATCGTAGCCGCCGCCCCCAGGGATCGACGAATACTGCCGCCGATTCGATGTACGGGCCACGCCACCGCTCCGTCGCGTTCCCAATTTCCGGCTGGCTGATGAGGCCTTCGAGATTGATAGATTCCGGTGGATACGTGCCGACGTGCAGCCGGTAGATTTCCAGCGCCAGCAGTAAGTAGAGAATTTGATCGTCGAACGTTTTCGGGGTTTCCCCGATCGTGATGCGGTAGGATTCCAGCACGCCGTCCGCAGGATCGTTCCCCCCACAGGAGAGCATCCAGCAGAGCGCGATCGAAACCAAACAGATATGGATTGTGGTGCGGGCTTCAAGCCTGCTTTTTCCTGTGTTCATTCCGATTCAGGATTCGCCGAGACGTGATTCTGTCTCGCGTCGTAGAGGATTGATTCGAGTTCTTTTTGGGCCTCGTCGGCCAAACCGTCACGTAGCAGAGAGAGCGCGCGGGACGAGATCATCCGGTCGAAGACGTATTGGCGAGTCATGGGGGAATCGAAGAGGCGCTGCACGGTGGGCCGGATTGACGATAGGAGACTGAGAAACGCGCCGTACTCTTCGCCGTAAGTGAGTTCCAATTCCTTGCGGATCGTGGCGGCCATCGTCGGGCTGATCCCCGACGTGGAGACGGCGATCGTCAGCGGGCCGCGTTCGACCGTGCTGGGAACGGTGAAATTGCCCTCATGGGGCGAATCAGTGGCGTTGCACAGGATTTGATTCTGCTGGCAGAGCGCGGCGATCTGACGATTGGCGCTTCGATCGTCCGTCGCGGCGATGGCGAGGAATATCCCGCTCAGATCGTCGGGATCGAACGTGCGGTTCTTCCATTCGATATCGTTTTGAAACGCCATGTATTCCAGCACGGAATCCAGCGTGGGGCTGACAACCGTTACCTTCGCGCCGCAATCGCACAACGATACGGTTTTCCGACGGGCGACTTCTCCTCCACCCGCGACGAGACACGGCTTCCCCTGAATATCCAGACACATCGTATAATAGGATCGAAAACCAGTATCCGGTTCGTTCATCCAACCATTCCTCCACTCATTACCATAAAACGAATTTTACGATAAACAAGGCGTTTATTAAAAAAAATTGGAGGGATGGCATGACGAACTCTTAATGAGGCGTTTGCCTTAAGTACGCGGTTTATTCCCCCTGGACCACTTTTGCATCGTAAGGTTCCAAAGCGGGAACCGGAATGGAGGTGCCGGGGAAGAACATCGTTTCGGAAAACGGCTGGCTGGAGAGGTTGAGCGCGAAGTTGACGATACGCCCGGATTCGTTGAGATGGACGAGAAACACACCGGATAAGACATGTTTCACAACGGATTTCGATTGTGGGCCTACCAGTGCATACCAGAAGGATTCGCTGTTGAAGCGCATACGGATTCGGGTTCCGTCTCCCTGCGTTTCGACGCTGGGCACGACGTTGGGAATCAACAAGCGGGCGTCCGTTCCCTCGAACGTGATCGAACCGGCCTTGATCTCTTTCACCGACGCGCAGACCGGCGCGTATTGTGCCCAGTCCAGCAAGCCCGGCCCAGGCGCCTGACTGTAAACGACAACCGTCGTATCGCGGGAAAAGATATACGCCGTCTGGATGGTTTCATCGGGAACCGCCACGATGTCCACATCGGGTGAAACCGAAGCAATGTAACAGGGAACCGCCATCCCCGCCGCCGGAACGTTCATCCGGTGGGAGTCGTAGCCGAAAGCCAGCATCCGGGAGCGCACATTCGGTGCGGGAGCCACAATCGGTTTTTGACCGCGATAAATCCACGTCTGCAATCCTTTGAACGGCACGGTGCTCCTGAGATCGAGCGCGGTTTGATAGTTTTTCCCCACGAGAAAATAGTGCGAACGGTTCCCGAAGGAATAGGATTCGAGATACGGTTGATAGGGGATGGGGTCGAGTGTTTCAGGCCGGTCGTGGTATTGAGCGCCTCGCAGAAAATACCCGCCTCCATGCTCAAGCGAAAATCCGACAGGCAGGTCCATCAGCGATTCCAAGTACCGGGTCGCCACCGGGGCGAATTCGGGATCACGGCCGGCATAGTACGTCAACGCGCCCAGGAGGTTCGCCATTTTCGTCCGCAGGAAACTTATCGGCCAGTAATTGACACCATTCAAGGGCAAACCGTCGGAGGCACATAACCGTGTGATCCATTTCAAACTATGAACGAGCGGTTCGTCGGCGTCGATGTCGCCGCTCATCAAGCGGTATAAAAACAGATATTGGATCGAAAGCACCGACCGGAAATAATCGAGTCCCTGCGGATCGGCGATCCCCCCGGACGGTGTAACCATCGGGCGAATGCGTTTGAACGCGCGGCGGGCGGCATCCAAGTGCCCGGCTTTCCCGGTGAACTGAGAGCCTAGCGCCATGATCCCGCACCAGACCGCACCGTCCGCCGATGGAGAGTGGATTTCATTCTCCGACAAATATCGTACCCCTTGTTCCAGAACCGCGCGAAACCGGCGTTGCTCGGTGTCCGGGAGATTGGACGCGATCAGCGAAAAAGCCTGAATCAGCGGTTCGAGCAGAAAAGCGGTCTGCAACGTGTTTTCAAGCGGATCGGGATCGGCGCTCAACGCTCCATCCGCGTTCTGCCGTTTGGCGAACGTGTCGAGAATAAGCCGGACCCGATTGAGCGACATCGGTTCCTGGTAGTATTTCGATGTGGGGATGGTATACGCATAAGCCATCGCTCCAGCGAGGTTCGCGGTCTGCTGAGGCATATTTCCCAAAGCGGTAAATCGTTTGGAAAAGACGTTTTCGGGCGTGACGGGGTTGGCGGGTGTGGCCAAATAACCGCTCACTGGATCGGATCGTTTGATGGCCTCGCCGATGTCCCGGTCCAGCATTGCGATGTAGAGTTGATTGATTTTATTCTCTTTGACCTGGATATAAATCGGCGACATCTTCGAGGCGGCCCATCCCGTCTGAATGGCCGCGAATAATAGAATGAAGGTAATGATCCGTTTATCGATTTTCATAATGAGTCCATGAGGTCGAAGACGTTTTAACTGTTGTAGCGCAGGCTTCCAGCCTGCATTTCCAGCCTGCACCACAATCGCTTCCCTAAACATCAAGATTCTTATACCATAGATTGAATACGTTTTGAAAGATATAGACGATGGATTTTAGACGTTTAATCATATTTTTTTCGATCGCCGGTATTCTTGGTTTCGCCGGATGCGGTTCACAGCCTGAGAAGCCGGTACTCCATCTTTTTTCCGACGCCGAAATCGTTGAAAGCGCGGGACTGCTCGACCGCCCGGACGATATCGGTCAGTTGAAATCAGTATTGACTTATCCCAACCACGACGCGCTATGGGTGACGCCCTGGCATGGGAAACAGGCGATCCGTTTTGAAAGCATCGTGACTGGTCAACTGCGGGGATCGTTTTTTCTGTTTCGCGACATCGGTCATCCTGAATTTCGTATCACCTGCCAGTCCTGGCTGGAGCACACTCAACCAGAGACTTGGAGCGGGATCGTCTTTTCTATGACGAACAACGTGCGCAATGCAGTGGGCGTGCGATGGAAAGCGAATGGAATCCGCAATTGGATCGACGTGGAAATCTTTTATTACCACCAGCCGCATCTTCGTCCGCTCGCCAAGCGTACTATTACGAATTTTGATCGATCGCGCTGGGCCGATATCGATCTGACCGTCGGCGATGGGAAAGTGGTTCTGCGTTTGGACGATAGCCCCCCCCTCGTCTGCGACACTCAACCTGCTTGGCATCATGGGAATTTCTTCGGCTTCTACCAAAATTACGGGACGGGATTCCTGGCCGATATCCAAGTCGAAGCGGACGGACAGAAAACGAACTATGATGATCTGATTCGGCGCTGGAATCGTGAAATGGTCAACACTACCCGTTTTATGATGCACAAAACCAACCGCCGTTTCCCGACGCCGGACGATTTCACCGGCTCCAGCATTCCCGTTCGGCGCATCGATCTGGCGGGCGAGTGGCGTGTAGGCGTGCCGGTTTTATGCTCCAGCCAACTGACGTTCGAGGCGACGATTCCACGTGACGGGATTCTGCACGCCGGGTACGGTATCCTGCCGCCGTTCGCACTTTCATCCGCCACCGCCGAGTTTCGAATCACCGCGTTGAGTGGCGGGAAGGAAGAACGACTTGCGTCGAAAACACTCTGCCCCGCCAACGAAAGCGTTCGTGCATTTCGCTATCATGATTCTCACATTTCTTTGAAACACTATGCGGGAAAAACGATCCGCCTGCGCTTTGAAGTCGAACGGCAGGGAAACGGCGAGCCGCTGGTGGCGTGTTGGTCGGAGCCAGTGATCGGGAGTCCAGCCAAGAAGAAACACGACAACGTGCTGTTGATTATGCTGGATACCTTGCGCGCGGATCGTGTGGGCGTTTACGGCAGCGAGCGGAATTTGACTCCCACTATCGACGGGCTGGCAGAGAATGGGGTGACGTTTCTCAATACGGTCGTTCAAGCCCCCTGGACGCTGCCGTCCCATGCGTCGCTCTTTACCGGTCTTTACCCGTCGGAAACGGGCTGCGATCGTTCGGGCGAGACGGGCAACGTGCTGCAGGAAGCCTACACGACGTGGGCCGAATGCTTTCAACGCCGTGGTTACCACACCGCCGCGTTTACGACTGGAGTACGAATTCGCGGGGAGTACGGTTTTAACCAGGGCTTCGACCTTTACCAGGATGTGGAATACGACATGTCCTACAGCCTGGAAGCGCTTCACGAACGGATGCGCGCCTGGCTTGACGACCGCCGGGATGAACCGTGGTTCCTGTTCGTTCATACCTACGCTGTTCATTTTCCCTACAAACACCAGCAATATGTGGATTACCGCTCGATCCCGCGAAACTGGGAGGATATCCGGCAGATCGATGTAGACGCCTACGACGGTGGTGTGCGTTACGCCGACGAATGGGTGGGCGTTCTGATGCGGGAACTTGAACATCGAGGGCTGAGCGATTCGACGTTAACCGTTATCACATCGGATCACGGTGAAGATCTTGGCGAACGGGGGATGCCCCGTCCCGCGCGGCACGGACACGCGCTCTACGACGAGCAGTTACTCGTTCCGCTCATCCTTCACCATCCCGCCAGACTCGCCCCACGGATCGATACGGGCAAGAAAATCACTCAGCAGGTCCGCCTGCTCGATCTGATGCCGACGGTGCTCGACCTGATGGGGTGGGAGCCGCCAGTGCTGTCACATGGGGAAAGTTTGATACCGCTCATTCAAGGAGGCGAAACGCTGGAACGGTTTGCCTTCAGCGAAGCGATGACGTATGGTGTGCCTCAAATTTCCGTTCGGACCAATCAGTTTAAATTAATCGTCGTTCCCAGTCCGAACGCCCGCTTGGATAAGACACCGACCGGTGTGCCTGTTCCCATCCCTGAACCTATCCTGTTGTTCGATTTGAAAAGCGATCCTGGGGAAACGGTTAACATTGCTTCCGAACGTCCGGGGCAACTCAAACAGATGAAACGTCTGCTTGAAATTATTCAAGAGCAAACTTATCCCGCCGTATATTTCACGGAGGGCGCAGAGACCCGTGAACCACCGGTTCTTTCGCCCGAACTGATGGAAGAATTGGAAGCAATGGGCTACCGGTAGTTATGGCACCTCACGGGGGAGATCGACCAATGTCGTGGGGGCGGGAACATCCTGTGAACCTTCACGGCACTGAAGTGAATACCAGACATAATAACCTTCATTCCAGATTTGTTTGTGTTTGATATAAAAATCCTCTCCAGCCAATTCGCGAATTTTATCATCGTCATACCATTCCGACCACGGATTGTGACATCGGCCCACGCTGGGATCGGAGGCGCGGGCGAAACGTTCCGGTATGTTCCGAGCATCGGATTCTTCCATGAATTTCGGTGAATATAGCATTAAGAAAATGACGCCGTTTGGTTTCAATGCGTGTTTGAAACGTGACATAACTTTTTTCTGCATGGGAAACGGCATGTGATGCAGGCTGCCACGGGCGTAGATGTAATCGTAGGGGCCGCCGAAATCCGTCTCGGAGGAATCGTCCATGAAAAGCGTTGTTAAGCGATCCAATCGCCTGGTTCGGGCGATCCGTTCGATGACGCCGAGATTGTCCGCGACGATATCCGCGCAGGTCACGGACGCACCGTGTTCGAGAAACTGAATCTCAAAGTTTCCGATCCCGCTGCCGAACGAAAGCACTTTTTTTTCGTTAAACAACGAGTAAAAGAAACCGTTGATATAGCGGTCCTCCCAATAATACTGGCTGATGCTTTGGGCGTGCTGTTCCCAGAATTGGGTGAATTTCCGCTCCCTCATTTTTAGGAGTTTCGCAGTATCGACTTTGCCATAGCCACTCGGCGCGAATTTCCAATACTGTCTGGAGCGTTCCAGATCGAATTCGTCCTTGAGATCGCGAAAATCGATTCGTTGCGATAATCCCAGGCGTTCGAGAAAATAGTTTAACCAGTATTTGATCCGGATTTCCAACTCGAACAGCATCGGCTGGCGGCCCCCTTTGCATGATTCTCACAATTGTAGGAAAGCGAACGTCCGGTTCTCTATGGACGTTTGCCGCAAAATCAACCAAGTAGAATGTAGGGTGGGTCACGCTTTTTGACCCACCATTCCTCACTCAAGTCAATGACATTGAGTTAGAGGAGGGTTGTGCTTCGATCGATCAACCGAGTTCGTCGATTAGTTCTTTCAGGTCATCACTCCACGGTATTTCCTTCTGTGTCCCGTTAGAGAAATCTTTCAAAACGATGACATGCTTATCGAGTTCGTCGTCACCGATGACGGCGGCGAAACGCGCATTGAGTTTGTCGGCCAGTTGAAATTGCTTGCGCATCGATTTCCCCGCGAAATCGCGCTCGCAACGGAATCCGGCTTTGCGGGCCTCGTACATTAAAACCGGGGCTTTTTGTGCCGCACGTTCGCCTAAAATCACAAAGAACAGATCGATTCCCGATTGCGCCGTCAGTTCCTTTTTCGTATCGCGCAGAATCAGCAGCAGTCTTTCCAGGCCCGCGCCGAATCCGATTCCCGTCGTGGGTTGGCCGCCCAGGTACTGGACCAGTCCGTCGTAGCGTCCGCCTCCTACGAGTACGCCTTGCGAACCGAGTGGGGCGTAGCTCATTTCAAACGCGGTACGGGTGTAGTAATCCAGGCCGCGCACCAAGTGGGGATCGATTTCGTAGGCGATGGAGAATTTCTCCAGCCCTTCACGCAATTCGGCGAAATGTTTTGCGCTCTCCTCGTCAAGGTGATCGGTCAGTTTCGGCGCGTCCTTTAAAAATCCCTGGCAGGTTTTCGATTTGCAATCGAACATGCGCAAGGGATTGGTTTCGAAGCGGCGGTGGCAGTCATCGCACATCTTCTCCAGATTCGGTTTGACATGCTCGACCAGAATATCCCGGTAGGCCGGGCGGCACTCCGGGCTTCCCACACTGTTGATTTTCAGATCGAGTTCGTCGAGGCCCAGTTCGGTGTAGAATTGGTTGAGCATAACCAGGATTTCGATATCGATGTCCGGACCGGCGGCGTCGAGCACTTCGCAGCCGTACTGGACGTGCTGACGGAAGCGGCCCTTCTGCTTGCGCTCGTAGCGGAACATGGGGGCGATGTAGAAGAGTTTCGTCACGCCGGGGATTTTGTGGCCGAGGCTGTTCTCCAGGTAGGCGCGAACGACGCCGGCGGTGCCTTCGGGGCGCAGGGTGAGGCTGCGTCCACCCCGGTCGTCGAACGTGTACATCTCTTTGGAAACGATATCGCTGGATTCGCCGACGCCGCGTTTGAACAGATCCGTGTATTCGAAAATGGGGGTGCGGATTTCGCCGTAGTTGTAGCGACGGAAAAGGTCGCGGATACGGTTTTCCAGTTCCGACCAGATCGCGGTTTCGTCCGGGGATAAGTCATACGTGCCGATAGGGCGTTGAATTTTCATGATACGAAAACGGTTGTCTCCTCGAAAAAATGGCGTAACGACTCATTGTATTCCAAGTTTGAAAAGGCTCAATGCGGAGGGCGGGGGAATGATTCATGTCATAGAAGTGGGTATTCCATTGTCTGAATCAAGATGCTCAGGATGAAAGGATATTCAGGATATTTAATAAATAGTATTTGTTATATCTTTGAATTCTGGCCGTCACGATAGACCGGGAAGGTCATTCCGGTGTGTCAGAAAAAAATAGGGACCGAACATAATTGGCCGATCTCTTACTCACATTCTGGTCGTACCCACTGGTACGATCGCCGTCTGGACGTGGGAGCGAGTAGACAGGCAGTGATTTTTTTTGGATAATAGACGGATCATGAAAATATATGTTGTTCTTGGGCATCCCAAACCGGGAAGTTTCAACCATGCCATTGCAGAGACCGCCGTGCAGACACTACAGGCTAACGGTCATGAGGTGATGTTTCACGACCTTTATCAGGAATGCTTCGATCCCATTCTTCCTTATGGTGAAATTCCAGACGATGCGCCGTTGGATCCCGCGATTGAAATCCATTGCAATGAAATTTCGGAAGCCGATGGAATCATCGTCATCCATCCCAACTGGTGGGGGCAGCCTCCAGCCATATTGAAAGGCTGGGTGGACCGGGTTATTCGGCCCGGTGTCGCGTACCGTTTTGATGAAGGAGACAGTGGGGAAGGCGTTCCGATCGGGTTACTCAAAGCAAAAGCGGCTTTGGTCTTCAACACGGCCAACACACCGGAAGAGCGGGAATTGAATCTCTTCGGCGATCCATTGGAATCGCTTTGGAAACCATGTATCTTCGAACTCTGTGGCGTGAACAATTTTTATCGAACCATGTACCGTACGATCGTAACGAGTACGGTGGAGGAACGAGAACGCTGGCTGGAGGACGTTCAAACAACCGTTAACACGTATTTTCCTCCAAACACCGGCGAATAAAACGTATTGCTTCTCAATTAAATTCAGTCTTGCGTCAGGTGTTTCATTGAACGAGAAAACCATTTTAACCGTCGATGGTTTAATTAAGCATTTCCCCATGCGGCAGGGCGTGATGGGGCGCGCGCCGGGGTCTGTCAAAGCCGTCGACGGAGTTTCGTTCGTCATCCACGAGGGGGAGACGCTTGGGCTGGCGGGCGAAAGTGGATGCGGGAAGACGACGGTGGGACGCGCGATCCTGCGGTTGATCGACGGGGCATCCGGTGACGTTCGGTTTATGGACTCGCCCAACCTGCTAACGCTTTCGCAGCGGGAGGTGCGACCCTATCGCGAGCGGATGCAGATCGTTTTTCAAGACCCCTACTCGTCGCTCAATCCGCGTCTGACCGTCGAAAGTACGCTGAGCGAACCGATGACAATTTTTCATCCGAAGCGCTCGAAGGAAACGCTTCGGGAGCGCTGCCTTCAACTGCTCGACTGGGTCGGCCTGAGCGAAGAACACCTCTCCCACCGCCCGCACGAGTTCTCCGGCGGCCAGCGTCAGCGGATCGGTATCGCGCGGGCGCTGGCGCTCGAACCCCGGCTGATCGTCGCCGACGAAGCGGTCTCGGCGCTGGACGTTTCCATCCAGGCTCAGATCGTCAACCTGCTGATGGACCTGAAAGACCGGCTGGGATTGAGTTATCTCTTCATCGCGCACGACCTCTCCGTCGTGCGTCATATCAGCGACCGGGTGGCGGTCATGTATCTGGGCCAAATCGTCGAGCTGGGTGAGACGCAGGCGCTCTTCACCCGGCCCAAACATCCTTACACCCAGGCTTTGTTGGAAGCGGTCCCGGTTCCCGATCCCGGCCGTCAGCGCACGAAAATTCTGCTCGAAGGCGATGTGCCCAATCCCATCAATCCACCGCCGGGCTGCCGATTTCACCCCCGATGTCGCTATGCTTTTGGACCGTGCTCCATCGAGGAGCCGAAAACGATTCGGAGCGGTGAGCGGACGGTCGCCTGTCATTTATACGATCGAGAGCACCAATCCGTTATCACCGAAACGATCCTGGACGCCGCACCGAATGACCCGGTTGAGACGCATTGAAAATAATGAACGACGAATGTAATACAAAGAATGATTGGAAAAGACTTGCCCCGCTGCTGGCGATTTTGCTGGTGGGGCTGTTCATTCGCGTGTGGACGATCGGCTATGCCACCAACGTGGACGAAGGCGATTACCTCATGCAGGGGCGGGAACTCGCGCGCGGCCACTGGCCTCATCTCGACGTTCATCTCAACAAACCCCCGCTGGTCTCTTTTCTGTCGTATCCATTCTTCCTCGTGAGCGACGCGCCCATTATTCCCGCGCGGATTTTTATGATCCTGTTCAGTCTGTCCGCCGTCGTCGCGATTTATCTGCTGGGCCGGGAATTGTTCGATGAACGGGCGGGGCTGTTCGCGGCGGGATGGCTGACGTTCGATCCCTTCTTTGCGATCTGGTCCAAATACCTGCACGTCTCGACCCTGACGCCGATTCTCGAACTCTGGGCCGTCACGCTGCTCGTCCTATCTCTGCGGCGGGGGAACAGGACGGCGGCGATCCTTTCAGGCGTTTTTACCTCGCTCTGTTTGCTGAACAAACAGACCGGGGTTGTTGTCTTGCCGGTGCTCGCGGGGGTGCTGTGGTGCTTTCGACGGGAAACGGGCGTTGGGACGATCCTGAAATGGTTTATCGCTGGTTGTCTTCCATTGCCGTTGCTTTTTGCATTGCTGCTGGCCGCGCTGAGCGCCTTCGAGCCGTTTCTTTACGATGTGCTCTATTCCAATTTCGCGATGGCTGGAGTCTTCGATTTTACGGTTTACCGGCGATGGCTCGAATTTCGCGTCGTGACGCATTGGAACCCGCTGGCTTGGATCGCGGCGCTGGCCGGCGTGGGAGCAACGGCGTTGAAACGCGACCGGCTTGGCGGGGTGATGGTGTTCTGGCTGATCCTGGAATTCGGCGTCAATCTCTTCGCCCTGAGCCACGTCTGGCAGCATTACGTTATGGCGATCATGCCGCCCGCGTATCTTCTGGCTGGCTGGGGGTGCTCGTGGATCGTGGGGAGATTACAAACACTGACAGGCTTGAAAACTTGGCCCTGTTTCGCATCCGTGGCGATGGTTCTGTTCGCGACGGCGTCCTACTGGCATCGTGCCAACTGGGCCTACCCCAACATGATGCTGGATGACGAGCGCAGTTTCGCCGCCCGTCTCGAACGCTCCTGCCCGACGCCTTATATGCTCTGTTTCGCCAACACGTCGTATTACCTGTTAACGGGCAAAGACGTTCCTCCCTGCGTGCGGGGCGAACGTCAAGTACGTATCCCCCCATTCATGAACACCGCCGCGCGGGGCTACCTGACGCTGGAGGACATGAAAAAGACGGTCGCGTTATGGGAAACGCTGCCGATGGATACCTGTCTGATGTATGGGAAATACTACCGGCAGATCTTCGAGCAGAAGGCTCCCTTGCTGGATCCCGTGCGACAATTCCTGGAAACCCGCTACGAATTAAAAGGCAGTTTGGAGAAGAACCTTCCCACCTACTACGCCCATATTATTTTGTTTCAGAAAAAGAAATAGACGATTTTCACCCCTTATATTTTCAATAAATCCTTGCCATCCGGCTTGCCGTTCTTCCTGCCAAGCGAACATACAAAATGGGAAGGCAGCCTTGGAGGGGCCTTCCCATTTTGTATGATGATAGACAATGAAATCTACGGCCGTTTTACTGTGACTGCGTTTCCGTTCGGGTCAATTATGCTAAGGCTTGCGGTTCAGTTTGGCTAACGCTTCCATGCCGGCGGCTCGGATTGCGGCGTCTTTGGAGTTGGAGGCGTCGGTGAAGACTACGATCGCTCCGATGGGAGCGCGATCGCCTAGCATATTCAGCAGTTCGACCTGCGCTTCCACGGTTTCCGCTTTATCCAGCGCAAACATCAGTGTGCGGGTGGTTTCTGCTCCGGGGATGCTGACGAGGGCCTGCTTCGCTTCTTTGCGGATGTCTCCATCGAAATTATTGAAGCAATAGAGCAGCATGGAAGCGGCTTCACCCGCCGCCGGGTCATCGCGCATTGCCAATAAACGAATCAGGGAAATACGGTCGAGTCCCGTCGTCGCTTTCAAGGTTTTGACCAGTTTTCCGGTAAGATGCGGACATTTTTTATTCAAGAATACATCGAAGGCCGATCCGACGATTTCGTTGTCCTCGTCATGTAATGCCTGGATCAATATCGGATACGCATTCGGACCGAGGGATTTGGATAATCCAACCAGTCCGGCGCAGCGTAAATGCTGAACGGGAACTTTTTCGTAGAATCGCATAAAAATCTTGGCAGCGGCTTTCGTTTCGCCGATAGCGGCTAGATCCTCGGCGAGTGTCAACAGCGCGTTGGCCGCGGCCCGCTGTTCGTTGAAATTGCCTTTGGCCATAAACCGCCAGAGTCCCGATGCCGCTTTGGGGGTTTTGAGACTTCCCGCCGCCGTAATGGCGACCAGGCGAACGCTGGGGTTGATGTCTTTGAACGCCTGTTCGACGGTTCCGATGGCATTCGCGTCACCCCGCGCGCCGAGCGTTTTGATCAGAGCCGATTTCCAACACGAACACGCCGCCAGATCGACGGCCCGGATCAGAGCGTTCGTGGCGGCATCGCCGGGGATTCGTTCGAGGGCGTAACGGGCTTTTTCCCGCTCGGCGGGGCGGTTCAGATACGCCGAAATCGGTCCAACGGCCTTGCAGCAACCGACCCAGGTCAGCGTTTGCAATGCGAAATTGACTTGTGGGGAGGAACGCCGATCCAGCAGTACGTTCAGCAGTTCGTTGACAACCGCTTTCTTTGATTCACAGGCGCCGGGAGCGGCGGACTGATTGGCGATTTTCTCGATGGCGATCTTGGCCCATTTATCGGCGGTCAGGTTTTCTCCACCCACGCCCTCGATGAGAGCGCCGATCGCGGGAGGCCCCATTTGCACGAGTTCCTGATAGGCCTCTGCCCGAATGTCCGTGCTATTCGAACCGAGTTGGTCCATGAGGATGAGGGTTTCTTGAGCCTGCGTGGTAAGTCCGATCGCAAGGATCGCAACGAGAGGAAGGATGGATAATAGACGAAATTTTTTCATGATGAATTCTCCTTGTTTCTAACCGCTTATAGCGTCCAGGGGGCACGATAGGGGCGGAAGCGCCAACGGTTGGCTTCTTCGTCGCCGATGAATACTTCCTTGACCGGACACCACTTCAGTTTGCGTCCCAGGCGCATGGCGATGTTACCGAGGTGAGCGCAGGTGATGGAGCGGTGACCGGTCTCTACGTCGCAGATCGGACGCAGGCGGGTTTTGACGCAATCGACCCAGTCGCGTTCCTGTCCGGGACTATGGTAGAGATGGACATCTTTTGGCCCCAGTTTTTCCTTGAGCAGTTCCTTCGGTTCGGCCTGCAAACCACCTCGCCAGACGTGAACCCAGCCGTCGGTTCCCTCGAAGCGGGTTCCGTGTTCGGGGGCGGTGGCGATCATCTTAATACCGTTGGCGTATTCGTATTCGACGTTGAAATTGGTATAGGTTTCAAAGAGGCCGTCTTTGGGAAGCACGCCTTTGCCCTCTACGGAGACGGGACCGCTCTTGTCCATACCGAGACCCCACTGGGCGATATCGAAGTGGTGAGCGCCCCAGTCGGTGTACTGCCCGCCGGAATAATCCCAGAACCAGCGGAAATCCCAGAGAAATCGGCGTTTGTTGTAGGGCACTTTCGGTGCGGGGCCGAGGTAGAGGTCCCAATCCAGGCCGTTGGGTGGGGATGTGTTGGGTTCCCAGCCGCAGGTTCCGCCGTTGGGCAGGAAGACGCGGACGGTGTGGACCTTGCCGATGCGTCCGCTCTGCACGAGTTCGCAGGCGAAACGGAAGTTCCCGCTCGATCGCTGCTGGCTGCCCACCTGGAAGACGCGCCCGTAGCGGCGAACGGCTTTGACCAGCGCTTTTCCTTCATCGATGGTCAATGTCAGCGGTTTCTGGCAGTAGATATCCTTCCCCGCTTCACAGGCGGAAATGGCGATGCGGGTGTGCCAGTGGTCGGGCGTGGCGATGAGGACGCCGTCGATGTCGTCGCGGTTCAGCAGATCGCGGAAATCGTTGTACGTGGCGCAATCCTCGTTGTTGTTGCGGTCGTCGATCATGTTCTTGGCTCTCATGCGGTGCGGTTCATACACGTCGCAGGACGCCAGAAGGTGCGTGTCGGGAAAACGCAGCAGCGCGCGCATGTTGCCCGTGCCCATCCCGCCGACGCCGATACATCCGATGGTGAAACGGTCGTTGGCAGAGGCGCGGTCTTTGGCATAGAGATTCGTTGCCACCACCGGCAGCGCCAACGCAGCCGACCCGGTCTGTTTCGCCAACCGGCCTAGAAATTTTCTCCGAGTGATTTGTCGAGACATTTATTCTCCTCCACTGGGCGGTGCGAGGGTTCGCACCGCCATTCTGTTTGAGGTTTGATTGTATTATGTTACGCCGTGTCCGGCGGCGGAGCGTTTTTTCTCTCCGCGAATGAAGTTGTGTCTAATGGATTTAACTAAAGAGTGTTGAAGGTGTAAAGGTATAGGATTCATCCTGGACGTAAGAGAGAAGGTATCTCATTGGGAGGCGATCGTCCACAACAGTCAAAATGAATAAAAAAACCGGCCCCCGTTATGAGAAAACGAGGGCCGATAAGGTTAACAAAAGAAGTAAAGGGATCGGGCGATTAGAACAGGGACCAGTCCGATATGTGAGTGGGTTCGCCGATATCGCCGATGACGTAACGGCCATATCCGTAAATCGCTCCCGACCATAAGATTTCACACGAATCGGGCGTTGCATTTGCCGGGACATTCACATCGATTTCACCCAACGTCCCGTGCCACTCCGACGTTCCATCGGAGTAATTCGATTCCGTCAGTTCGGTTACATCGATTTTGTAAGCGGAAATGATGGAACCATCGATTTCATTCTTTCCACTGGCGTCATGGATGGCAAGCCAGCCGGGCGCATAGATTCCTTCATACGCATTCGGAGTGTTCCAACTCGGCGCGGAGCAAGCGACGACGTAAGAGAGACCGTTCGCGGTATCGAAATCGGTACAGAAATCGATGCGGTATCCCTCGCCTCTTGGAACGTCTTCGATCGCGGGGCGTTCGGGGAGCCAGAAATCTTCCAGATCGCGCACGTAACCAATCGTCCCATGCGGATCGATCGGATCGGTCGCCAAATCGGCATCACTCGGCAGGTACCAGCGGTTGAAAACATGACCGGTTCCACCGTCTCCGCCTGGATAGCGATTTCCATAAACCACATATTCTTCCGGGAAGTACAACTGATCGCTGTTGCCATGAATGGCGGGTTTGCTCAGGCCGCCGTTTGCATGATCCGCGTGAACGTTGGCGATGTAATACTTGAGTTCAAGCGTTCCATCCGATTTCACGGCGAACTGGCGGTAGCCTTGGTTGTCCCGCCAAGTTTTACCACCGGCTAAAACCTGAATGTTCGATCCCGAACCCCACGCTTCGATATCCTCGAAACGCCATTGTGCCCATTGCTCACCCTGCTCGGGAACCGTGTAGGCAACTTGAGGCCCTGTAAAACCACCATTTCCATCCGGATCGTAGCGCAGAAGTTTATTCTTGTAATTCGTGAAGATCACGCCATCATCGGAAACGCCGAAGTTGAAATAATAATCGTTCGTGCTTCCGCCCGCACCCAGGAAATCCGAATCCAACTCGACGGGGTTCAAACCAACGACCAATGCCACGCCCATCGGAGAACCATCCGCCGGATCGATCCAGATCAACGAACGGTCGGGGTACGCCGCCGCGAGGGCTGCATCGTGACCGGCCTCGGACTCGTTGATTCCGTTTTCCCGAACGGCCAGCAATAGGCGGCTTTCATCGAAGCGTTTCAATCCGCCATACGAATCATTCGGCGTCTCTCCCCACAGCAAGTTGTCGAAAGCGGTGTCTTGGGGCGCGTCATCGGGATACACCTTCAAAATCGGCAAGGGTGAATCCGCTGACGTATTCAGATGTTCCCAGAGCGGTGTTACGACCAGATCCTGTGACTGGACAGATAGGGGTGCTAAGAATAATACAGCTAGACCGACAATCAAAACTTTTTTCATGTTGCTCTATCTCCTTATAATGGATTTTTGAGATTCCCATAACCGAGAATCTCATTAGGTTATTCACCTTGAGTAAAAACGTTTCTTTTTGAGATGATAGAGAAAACGTTTTCTCAACGGTAACATAATAGATTATTTTGTTTTAAAAAAATTCCAAGGAGAATACGATGGTTTCGCCTGCAAAATATTCAATTCTTTTTGTCTTGTGGTTTGACCTCTGTTCGGCGATTTTGAGGGCGGGTTGAATGAATCGAAGTTTTGTATCAAATGAGGAGGTAATCACATTCGGTGTAGAGCGGCCACACGATGGGAAAAAATGAAAAGTGGAGACGATTTACGAAGCCGTCTCCACTTTGTTCTGGGATAGTCAAGTTAATGATGCGGATTAATATAGCGACCAATCAGAGATCGCAACGTCAACATTGCCGACGACCAGGCGGCCGAAACCGTTGACGCCTCCACTCCAGAGGATTTCCGCCGTGCCTTCGGGGAATCCTTCGGGAACGCTCATGTGGATCGTAGCCAAATAGGCGGCGTCCCAGGCGTCCTCGTCGGCAGTCCCCTGCAGTTCATCGCCTTCACGTGAATCGATCTGGTAAGACGAAATGAAATCCCCTTCGACACCATCGTCATTCGGATCGAGTGCGATGGAATGAAGCGCCACCCATGCGGTGGACTCATCGAGGTCGGGATTGCTTCGGCTCTGCCATTTGGGAAGGGTCAAGGCGGCGATGTAAGGTAAACCATCGGCGGCAGCGACATCGATTACATTCCATTTCATATATTTTTGAGTTTCAGGCAAGTCGGTTGGATCGGCGGTGGGATCCCACAGGTCCGCGACATCCTGAAAGAAATCTTCTGTTGTTCCGTTTGGACGAAGGAAGCGGTAGATGCGATCGCCACTACCGGGGAAACCATTGGCGAACATCCATTCTTCACCGAATTCCTCATTAACGACGGGTATACTACCCACGCCACCGGTTCCAATCCCGCCACGCTGTTCCTGGCCTCGGTGGGTCTGCATCGTCCAACTGGCTCCACCATCGTCGCTGGTGTAGTAAATCATACCGCCACCATCGATCCAGAACCGGGCCGCCGTTGTCATGATCTTATTCTGGCCTTGGCCTTTGACGTTGATGACCCGGATGCACCAGGCGCGATAATGCAGGCTATCGGAAACGGCCCAGACGGGGGGATCCTCTTCGGGATACGTGAATACAATCTCAGGTCCGGTAAAACCATAACTGCCATCCGGTGTATAACGGAGAATCTTATGTTTATCTCCGGCATAGAGAAAACCGTCTCCGTCAACGCCGATTTGAGGCCATTGTTCGAGCAACGCCCAGCTGCGGTCCGATTCCGGACCGTCCGGATGCGTTCCCGATACTTTCTGAATGTAATACTCCGAATCGGGGGCTGGGTTGGTACCAATCGTCAATGCGACTCCTATAAGGGAACCATCCGCAGGATCGATCCAAAGAATGGAGCGATCGGGAAACGTGGCGGCAGTATCGGCGTCTGCCCCCGTTGCGTTCGCTTCGTCGATCCCGTTTTCGATCAGATACAGCATCAGCCGGTTCTGATCGTAGCGAATCAGCGTGCTGAAGAAGTCCATCGTGTTCGAGCCGTCATGTTCCCAGTTCGATCCGCTCTGCGCTTTCAGCCAGGGGTGTTGGGTATTGTCCTGCGTGTTCAGAAACTCCCAGACTTTGGTGATGTTGTATTCCTGCGCCGTTCCAACCTGAACGAGCAGAATCATCGATAGAAATACGACTCCTACTGCCAAATGTTTTTTCATTATGCTCTATCTCCTTTAATGGGTTTTGATATACTCTGGACCGAGAATCTCATGGGTTGTTCACCTTGAGTAAAAACGTCTCTTTTTGAGATGATAGAGAAAACGCTTTATCCACGGTATTACAATAGAATATTTTGTTTTAAAAAAACTTCCAAGGAGAATACAATGGTTTCGCCTACTAAATATTCAATTTTCCTTATTCTATGCCTGGGCCTCTGTCCGGCGGTTTTACATGCGGCAGAAGATTCGCTGATCCCGAACGGCGGTTTCGAGGACGGGCTGCGTGATTGGGGGAGCTTGTGGACGCGGGATACGGATGTGGGAGAGGCCGTGCTGGATTCGGAAATCAGGCACGGTGGATCGAATTCGACGCGGATCGAGCATCGGAGTTTCAATCCGAACCGGAAACTGGCCGTCACTCACGGCGATCTGTTTGAGTTCGAGGCATGGCTGAAGATCGACGGTGTGGGATCGGGTACGATCTGCGTCGTGCTTTACGACGCCGGTAACAACGTGCTGGATTGGACATTTGCCGAACGTACCCTGCGCGGCGAATACGATTGGAGCCTTCTCACCTCTAAATTCATCGTTCCTAAAAACGTAACCCGCATTCACCCCCGGCTGATCGGTGACGGCATCGCGACCGTGTGGCTGGATGATTTCCGTATCGTGAAAAGCGGCAACGTTCTCGGCGATCTTCCCGAAAGCGTGACGGTTGAAAACGATTCCGCTTCCCTGATGCTGCATCCTGCTGAAGCCACGCTATCCGTGACGGATAAACGCAATCACACCCTCTGGAGCCAGAAAGCCGTATCGAACGATGTGGTCTTGACCGGCGCATCGAAAGTGGAGGACCGTATCGAAATGACCGGGCTGCATACCGCTTCGGGGCTGGAACTGGCGATGACGATTCAGTTGGATGGGAATAAACCGGAATGGGTTTTCACGCTCGCGGGAGAAGGCAGTCTGGCTCAGTCCATCAATTATCCCCATCCGTTCGTTTCCGAAGCGGGCACGTATCTCGTCGTCCCCATGAATGAGGGGATTTCTTATCCAGTGGAGGATCAGTCCATCTCCACGCGCACCCTGATCGCTTACGGAGGTCACGGAATCTGTATGCCGTTCTGGGGCGTGACCGATGGCGAGAAAGGATTGATGGCGATTATCGAGACACCGGATGACGCCTCCATCCATATCGGGCGCTCGGATGGACTGCTTCACATCGCGCCGCGCTGGGATTCGCAGCGGGGGGCGATTGGATACGTTCGGAAACTGCGTTATACGCTGCTGGATCATGGCGGCCATACTGCCATCGCCAAGCGTTACCGCGCTCACGCTATTGAAACTGGCTTGCTCAAAACGCTGGAACAAAAACGTGACCAGAATCCCAACGTGGACAAACTGATCGGCGCCGTGAATGTCTGGTGCTGGGAACGAAACGCCTTGTCGCTCGTGCGCGAGATGCAGTCGCTGGGCATCAAACGCCTGCTCTGGAGCCACCGCGAATCGGCAGTCGAAATCAAGGCGATGAATGCGTTGGGTGTGCTCACCAGCCGCTACGATATCTTCCAGGACGTGATGGACCCCGATAATTTCAGCAACCTGAACGGCGTTCATCCCGACTGGCCCACATCCGCCTGGCCGGACGACCTGATGCTGGACGAGCAGGGCGATTGGCGCAAAGGCTGGAAAGTGAAAGGCAAAGACGGAACGATGTACCCCTGCGGTGTACTCTGCGACATGCGGGCACCGGACTACGCCCGCGAACGGATTTCCAACGAATTGAAGACGCTTCCCTATCAGTGCCGTTTCATCGATACGACGACGGCTTCGCCTTGGCGTGAGTGTTACCACCCCGATCATCCCATGACCCGCAGTGACAGCCGACACTGGAAAATGGAACTGCTACGCGTCGTCTCCCAGGAAGCGGGCTTGGTCTGCGGAAGCGAAACCGGGCATGACGCCGCCGTTCCGTTCGTTCATTATTTCGAGGGCATGATGAGCCTCGGCCCCTACCGTGTTCCCGACGCCGGGCGGGATATGATCCAACCGTGGGACGAGGTTCCGGAGCGGGTGGAGAAGTTTCAGTTGGGACACAGGTACCGCCTGCCGCTTTGGGAACTGGTTTATCACGATTGCGTAGTAGCGCAGTGGTATTGGGGCGATTACAACAACAAACTGCCTTCCCTTTGGGACAAGCGCGACCTCTTCAATATCCTTTACGCCACCCCGCCGATGTTCATGTTCAATAACTCAATCTGGGAGGCGAACAAACAGCGTTTTGCGAAGAGTTACAGGGATGTCTGTTCTGTCGTTCGGGGGGCCGGTTATGCAGAGATGACCGATCATCGATTTCTGACCCCGGACCGAAGCGTTCAGCAAACCCGTTTCGCTAATGGCATCACCGTCACCGTCAATTTCGGCGATTCGCCTTACGCACTATCCGACGGCACAACGATTGCGGCGATGGGGTATTCCGTAACCGGTCTGGATAATTCCCATGCTGAAGATTGGCCGAAACAATAAAATTAAAGTAAAAAATCACTATAGTTCGGTTGACTTCTAAATAAATTTTTATTGAAATCTTGATATGAAATACAAAGACAAAGGACTGTAACGGCTGCTTCAAGTCGTATGCACGACGTTGAATCGGCCTTATTTCGATCCATGCCGCAGATATGGAATGGATGAGCCGCTTATAGTAAGGTATCGGTACACACTTATCTGATTTCGGGAGAAGAAAAATGAAAATATTACGATTATCATTATTCGCCGTTTGCCTATCCACCGTTCTGCCTCTTGGTGGTTTCGCCGTGGGGTGGGAACCGCTTTTCGACGGAAAAAGCCTTGGCGGGTGGACCGTGATTGGCGATCAGAAATGGGCGGTCGAAAAAGGCGCGATCAAAGTCGACGGCACGGGCAAGGAAATGGGCTGGCTCGTCTCGGACAAAAGTTATTCCAACTTTATTCTCCGCCTTCGCTTCAAATGGACGGCGGGCAACAGCGGGATCCAAGTGCGCAGCCGGCTCGAGGGGACCAAGATGATCGGCTATCAGGCCAACCTCGATCCAGGCCGCTCCACCGCCACCGGCTCGATCCTGGATGAGAACGGGCGGGGGATGCTGCAAGAGACGAAAGTCAAAGCGGAAAATAATTTCAGAAAAGGCGAATGGAACGAGTACGAAATTTCTGCTATCGGCGATCACATCGTCATCCATGTCAACGGCGATAAGATGGTGGACATCAAAGACCCCAAGGGAGACAAGAAAGGGATCATCGCCCTGCAGATGGGGGCTGGTGCGAAGGGCTGGATGGCGTGGTCCGATATCCGCATCCTGGAGATTCCCAATAAACGGGACTGGGTTTCGCTGTACAACGGGAAAGACCTGACCGGCTGGCTTGCGGTGGGTGACGGAACCTGGAAGGTTGAAGACGGCATCATTCACGGGAAATCCCGCGCGAAAGACGGCGATTACGCCTGGCTGGTTTCCCCTAAGGAATACACCGATTTTCATTTCTCCACCCGTTTTAAAATGCCTTCGGGGAATTCGGGGATTCAATTCCGCAGCTGGCCCGTTGAAAAGATGATCCACGGATTCCAAGCCGATATGGCGTCGGGCAGCGATTGGATCAGCGGCCATCTGTACGATCAGAGCGAGAAAGGTATCTTGGTCAAACCGAAGATGGATACGAGCGAACTGATCGATTACGAGGGATGGAACACTTATGAAATTACAGCCATCGGTCCAAAAGTGGAACTCTTCCTCAACGGAATTAAAACCGTCGAGCATTCCGATCCCACCCGGTTGAAGGGGATTTTCGCGTTCCAACTTCACAGTGGCATGATGATGGAAACCTTCTGGGACGACATCCGGATTATCCCAATGAAGTAACGGCAGGGGTTAGAGTTCAGGCGAATTTTGAATTGTTTTTTTGTGATCGTTTTGTGATCGATTT
Organism: uncultured bacterium; assembly: GCA_964606645.1. Taxonomy (GTDB): domain Bacteria; phylum Hinthialibacterota; class Hinthialibacteria; order Hinthialibacterales; family Hinthialibacteraceae; genus CAZSIZ01. The sequence goes on along the minus strand of CAZSIZ010000018.1, from coordinate 4,830 downwards.
GAATGATAAGAGATTAAGGTTCTGTCTGTTTCTTCCCTTTTCTTTGCTAAGCCACTCAATTTATATATTTTATTAACTAGGTCAGGCTACTAGCGAGCAGGCTTTGTCATTAAAGGGGAGGTAGAAATATGTATAATGAAGAGGGGAGATTATTGTTTTGGGATGATATTTGCGTCCCAGAAATGGATTGAATCCTGAACGAGATGAATGGAGGCATCGTCAACCGCGATTTTCGCCTGGCCACCCTGAAGTTGTAGGATCAGCAACGGGACCTGGCTGCTCGCTTCGGAAAGAACGGTCTGGCTTTCGACACATAACCATTCACCTGACGGGATGGAAGAGACGGGGTAATTTGCATATCCACCGCTTCCCGTGATTCCACTGAAAAGCGCAACGGTGAAGATTCCCTCTCCACCGGCAATGCGTCTGATATACACCCGTCCAACCATACGAACCGGGAAATTTGCTTGCTCTTGAAGATTGACGGTTTGCTGAAGGGGAATCGTGATCTGGATATTGTCATCCGGGGACTGAGTTTCCATTAACAACGATTGATCTATCTGCTTCGGGAACGCCGTGCGGTTGAAATTGGGGAATAGATGATACCCACCGCCGGGCGTGCTGTAATCCGTGTTGACCGTGACTGAATCCACCCCTTGGCCGAAATGCTCCACGGCGGTCAATGCTGTCGATCCCAAAGCAAACTGTATGTCCCGATAACCGCTCAATACCCGCAGCCGTTCCACGGTCACGGTGGATTCTCCCAACGCAGGCCCAACGAGTTGGATTAAGAACAGGATCGAATCGGATTTGCGTTGGTACTCTAATGAAAAATCACGCCGGTCGTACGGGAATTCCTGACTGAAGGACATCGACACGGATTGATGAGTCAGATCGTTCGCGTCGAACAGGGCCATCGCCGCCTGTTGAGGGCGGTCGCCGGTTGCGGAGACGATGGCCGAGAGGTGAACAGTGGAAGCCGACACGGGGATCGCTGCGGATAAAAGCCTGATCCCTTCCCCGGGTTTGAGACGAACCGTTAAAGTATCCGTATCCAGCAACGGGGTTTCGGCAAGCGTTAGACCGGGAACGGCATCCACCACCAGCCCTCTTAGCGCCAATGACGGCGCGCGGAAATCCGTGCCTGGAGCCGACGCGGACGCCCCGACGGGAATTACCAGCACGTCGTAGTCATCGTCTGGAGACAGGTCTTGGGTATTGCCGATCGGTGATGCAAGGATAAACACTGTCAGTGTTAAATAGAAAACGATGGAATAGGGTACGACCGTTTTCATGGGATGTTTCCGATTCACTGTCATTACCGTTTTCCTCTCAGGGCTGGGGTGAAAAAACCGAACGGTTCTCCACTACCACCAAATCGTTACTCAAACTTCGTGTAAATATAATGTCCGGATCACCGTCCGAATCTACATCCGCGATCTTTAAGACGTAATCTTCACCCTTTGAAACAGTCTCACTAATCAGGAAAGAACGGACATGGGTATAATCGGGGAAATTGCGGCCACAGGCAACCAGCAATGATAGTCCGGCCTGGTCTTGTAGCAGACCGATCATGTCCAATTGGGTGTCGCCGTCCAGGTCGGCGAACTCTATCGCACCGAGGATTCCCGGCGGGAAGGGATTCGTCTCACCTGAATCGGTGAATGTCGCGTCCCCATTGCCGTAATGGAATTGAACGGCTCCACTGAATACCTGGATGCCTAAATCGACGATTCCATCCTGGTTGAAATCCTGGAACACGGCGTCGAGAGGATTGTTGCCCTTCAGACCGATATCGGTGCGAAAACTATCCGCTAGTTGGAAATCGCCGCTATCGTTCCTGTAGATTAACACATTTTCCTCCCCATTCGCCGAGCGGATGCCGAGGATGAGATCAAGGCCGCCATCACCGTTCAGATCGTAACCTTTGAGGAAACGGGTCAGGCCATCGATGGGGATTCGCTGGCGGATGAGAAGCTCACTCTCCTGGATTTCGATGACAAGAATGGAAGTTCGGCCACGAACGGCGAAGACGATTTGCCCACCTTCTTCTATGGATCCGGCGGCTAACGCCTGATAGCGGATTCCATCGATCAAATCTCCGGTTTCGGCCAGGTTTTCTTCCTGCAAATCGAAGGTAAAACTGGTGGATTCGCCTGTTGGATAGATTGAGAGCAACGCCGTTTCCGGGTTGAGTACGATCGTGTCCTCCCGCGCATCTCCATAGACATCGGCTACCTGAATATTGGCGGCTCCGAAACCGGCGTCGATCGTTGACGAAAGTGTCCATACACTGTTTTCATACGTGTATGATTCGATCGTTCCGGCGTCAAACGCGGAAAGGATTACTCCGGACAGACCGCCCTGCTCTCCCCATTGGAGCAGCATGTCCAACGGCTCCGAAGCGGTTACGGCAACCTCCTGCACGCTTACATCGAAGCTATCCGTGCAGAGGGGGGTCGCTGTCGCCGTGGGAGTTGAGGTTGGGTGGGGTGTTAAATCGGGGGTTGGGGATATTGTTTCCGACGGGGTTGGCGATGGGGTGGGTGATGGAGGTGAAGTGGGCGTCGAAGTGGGTATGGGCATAAGCGTCGATGTGGGGGATGGTGTTGGGGTGAATGTCGGTGTTGATGTTGATGTGGGTGATGGGGTTGGGGTGAATGTCGGTGTTGGTATGGGTGACGGGGTTGGGGTGAATGTTGGAGTCGATGTGGTGGATGGAGTTCTTTTCACTCGCCGGACGACGAATGGAAGACGAACGGGGATATCTTCCAGACTATCATCCACCGTCAGGGTGAACGATGAATCGGGATTCACGACGATCGATTCGATACCCTTGGGATAAGGTTTCAGTACAAACCATTCCAGCACATCCATGACGGACGGTTCATCATTGGAACTGAAGGTGACGAGATCGTCGAGCCGGTATGGGCTGTGATACTCCGTCTCGCCCTGGGTAAACACTATCGGGGGGATCGGAGAGTATGAACGCGTCAGAATTGAAGCGACTTTGACCTGGATGCGCTGAGAAATGGCGGTTTGAGCGTCCGACACGGAAAGAGTCAGGGTTCCACGATCTCCCACGGTGTCGATCGGGCCGAAGGAAAGGTGGAAATCTTCAATCGCAACCGGCAGGGATTCTTCCGTTGTCCAGCTTAGTTGCAATTCTTCAACGGGTGTATCGGGATCGTGGATGTAATCTCTTAAATTCAGCACGTTAAAGGCAGTTCGGTTTTGGAACAAGCGAATATCCGGGATTGGCGCGATCCACTCTGGGGGGTGATAGGAGGGCGGGGAGGGCATCTTCGTTGGGGACTTAGTTGGGGCCAGTGTTGGGGTTGAAGTGGGCGTGGGGGGCTGCGTTGGCGTTTTAGACGGTGTAATTGTTGGTGCTGACGTGTTTGTTGGCATCGATGTATCGGTTGGCGTTGGAATGGGTGTTTTGGTTGAGGTTTGTGTGGGTGATGGGGAATACGTTGGCGTTGGAGACGGTGTGACGGGTTCGATTGACGTTGGGGATGGTGTGATTATATCGACCGGGTCTGTGGCTTGCAATACTTTACTTGGGCTTGAATAGCCCCAGCGGGTTTCGACGGTCAATGTCGCTGTCGAATTGTTGATGCGGATGGTATTGCCGATTGCCAGGGCGGCGTCGAATCCCTTGTCGGGATCGGTTATTCTGTCGCCGTCGTCGTCACGCCACGCTGGTGGGAATGTGTTCCAATCGTAGATATTCACTCCATTGTCGTGGATGATTTCTGGAAATGTAGGTTCATTGTCACCCACTTCCCGATATTCTGCCGATGTAAATCTATAAGGTTCATAAGGTTCGGAATGGCTTGTGGTACTCACGAAGAGGCTTTCGGTCGTCGCGGATTGGATATCATTAAAAACATAAAGTTCCGGCGGAGTGGCCAAGTCGATGGTATCTCTGGCAACGTAGTTTATTAATCCAAGACCATCGTCTGGGTTTATCATGTAAGGGTTGATAAATCTCGTTATTTCAAACTGTTCTTGATCTATTCCATTAATCCAATGATATTCTTGTATAAGAGAAAATGTTTCATCATCATTTTCGGTTAGGTATTGAAGGAGACCCACCTCTCGTTGTCCGATCTTGAAAGAACTTTGTGCTGTATTCTCAGAAATCAAAACATCGACACCAGGCAGCCGTTCTGTCGGAAACATATCCAGAGAGGATAAAAAGCGGTTTTGGTCGTGAAGATAAAGAGCGGATAAAAATATGGTGTATCGGGTATATTCTTTGTCCGTATCGGGGAAATCTATAAATTGCGCGCCGAGTAAAGAACTATTTCTATTATTTCCAAAGCTGCCATAGCCATCGACCTGAATTTCTAACGACCCGGTTGCATTTTGTATTTGAAGCGTTTGAACGTTGGCGAGGGCGATTTCCAAACCCCATTCATTCAATGTGCCTGAAAGATAATTTCCTTGATTAGTGACAAACAGATTCCACTGCCCATTTGCTTGTAACCCAACAAATTTTTGTAATGAACCATGCGCCAAATTAGGATCGCTGTAGACCGCAACGATTCCATCATTTCCATCGGATACACCAGAATCACCTTCCCGATGAAGAAATAAAAAGCTTTCATCATTTGGATGGAGGATACTGACCTGCAGATCGCGTGGATTGGGGTGGGATATATTGACCCAAAACGTTACTTCGGCGACGATTCCTTCAGCATCGATGTTAATTGGGAATTCCTGTACGATACCGGGACGTCCCAACGACTTGGGGCCTTCATATTCACCCGTTACGGTAACTTCGGCGGAAGAGAAATGGGGGGGGGATACGATTAGGGCGAT
>CAZSIZ010000017.1:0-35090 GCA_964606645.1 uncultured bacterium | reverse complement strand
ACCGCTTTAGTTCCATAACGATGTGTACGGAGAGTAGCCCAGAGGGAGAGGGGATGATATATCACTCGACATTATTAGTTTGCCGGACGGCTAGCCCTGACTTTTTTTCATATTCCCAAGTAATGGTTTCAACGCTTGAGTCAGTTCTTCCACCAGGGCGGGAATCGGTTTTGTGCCGTCTACGATTAAATTCGCATACATTTTAGAGGGGGCAACGAATCGATCGAACATCGGTCGTACCGTGTCGAGATACTGGCCGATCGACGCCTCCAATGTACGCCCGCGTGTGGCCGTGTCGCGTAGAATCTTCCGAATTAGGCGGATATCGGCGGGCGTATCGATGTAAACGGTCAGATCCAGCTGTTGACGGATCTCCTCGATCGCGAGTGTCAATGTTCCTTCAACGACGATCAAATCTCCTGGCTGAATGAGCTGAGTTCCAGCCTGAGTGTGGGTATCGAAATCGTAAAGAGGAGCCTCGACGATTTTTCCCTGAATCAATTCTTCCAAATGGTGAAGGAAGCGGTCGATTTCCAGCGCGTCAGGACGATCGAAATTGACTTGTGTTCGCTCCTCAGGTGGGAGATGAGACAGATCGCGGTAATATCGGTCCTGGGGAAGTTCGGTCACATTCCAATGGCTTTGTTCGACGAACTGTTTGATTAAAGTGGTTTTCCCACTGCCACTGCCCCCAGCGATACCGACAGACACAACGCGCCGGGTGGGGGGAGCATCATTATGAATTGTGTTACTGGTCACGGTTTTGGGAGAGATATTTAATCAGGTGAAGCCGGTTGCCTGCTTGGGGATCGTGCTGATAGGAGACTTCGTCCATAAAAGTCTTGATGATTTGTAATCCGTATCCCCGTTTCCGCGTTCGGTCCGTAAATTCCGTCAATGGCGTGGCGCGGTCTAAAAAATGGCTGAAATCTTCCCCGAAATCGATCACGTCGATATGGAGTGCATCCGGTTCGATCTTGAACTCGATACGGACCAACTGGTTGGAATCCTCACCGTTGGCTTCGTTGGTTCCCTGGATAGAATTCGCCCCGGCTTCATCGACGCAAAGTTCGAGTTGCAGCGCTTCCTCAGGGGATAGTTTCAAATCCTGAGCCAAGCTGCTGACAAAATGCCTTACGACCACCAGAATCTGGGGTTGTGCATCAAATTCGATAGCGATATCCAGCCGGGATTTAGTCATAGTGTTACCGGTCTGTTCGACGGACTAGGAAAACAATCCATAGCGAAATTTTCATCGATCGATCGGCTGTACCGATTGCCACCATCGTTCGTTCTTAGCATTAACGAATTAATCGCTTTCAACGATCCCCAATTGCGTGCCGAAACCGAATGGCTCTCACCCTAACCTTTTCCCAGAGGGAGAGGGGATTTGTTTAAAGACGTGAAGGCACTCGCTGTGAGTATCCTAATCGAGTTCTAATTCTGAACTCAATATTCGTCTTCGGCTCGAACGGATTCGCCGGAATCCGGCTCCGTCGATTGGTCTTCGATAAAGGCCTGTTTGGCCATTTCCAAATCATCGTAGATGCGAATGAGCCGGGAGAATCCAAGCATGTCGAAAAGGTTCCGGATTTTCGACGACATATTCGCCAGTTTCAGATCCCCGCCGTTGTCTCGCATGATTTGCAACGTCCCCATCAACACACCCAAGCCGGCGCTGCTGATGTAGTTCAGGTCTCCGAACTCGATGATAATTCGAAACTCTTTTTTTTCGATCTGTTCTTGAAGATGGTCCTGCAGCTGCGGGAACGTGCTGGAATCGAGATAGCCCTGAACGTTCACGACCTGAACGGACAAACCGTTGACAGTTTCGGGGGTATTCGCGAGATCGAATTTTTTCAACATGAGAAACCTCCACAATGAGGTTGAAAATGGTTCACAGACAATAACCGTTTATGATATGAATCAGTCAAGTCAAACGAGTTTCAAATCAACCGTGTATTCACTCCGTGATGAATACACGAGTAGTTTACGATGTTTCGACCGCTTTTCCAATACCTTTCGGAAAAAATATGGAAGCAATCATTGAAAATCGATTCCATAAGTTCTTCCGGGCCGCAATTCGTTCGTTTTACCATCGTGGACGGCATAGACAAAGCCTTCCTGGATGGCGGCACCGCCGATTTCCCCATTGGGATCGAGGGCGATGAAGGCCAGTTGGAAAGCGTCGCGATGCGCGTTTCGCTCGACGACCCGCCGAATTAGTTTTTCACACGCCGCCTGGGGGGAGAGTCCATTCCGAATGAATTCGACGATGGCAAACGCCCCGCACACTTCGATGGCCCGTTCTCCAACCCCGGTTCCAACGGCTCCACCCACTTTGCCGTCCAGATAAAGACCCGAACCGATCAAAGGAGAATCGCCGACCCGTCCGGCCCATTTCATCCCCAAGCCGCTGGTCGTACAGACGACCGCCGAGTTACCGCTCTTATCCAGCGCCAAGACACCGATTGTGTCGTGCCCCTGTTCGGCACTCCGTTTTTTCAATTGCTCCGTATACCAGGCCGTATTGGCTGGAGTATTCAGGTTTTCTTCCTGGAATCCGTTTTTCAGTGCGAACGACCGGCTTCCATCACCCACCAGGAAAATATGCTTGTTTTTCTCCAAAATCTTCCGGGCGACCGATGCGGGATTGCGTACCCCTTCCAGCGCTCCGACAGCGCCCATCCGGCCGGTTTTCCCATCGATGACCGCCGCGTCGAGTTGAACGGTTCCCATCTCGTTGGGCAGGCCGCCGTACCCCACGCTGGTGATTTCTGGGTTGCTTTCAGTCACCGTGGCTGCCGCCTGGACGGCATCCAACGCGCTTCCACCCCGCGACAGAACACCCCATCCCGCTTCATTCGCAGCCAGTCCGAACGCCCAGGTCGAAAGTATCATTGGTTTTGTTCGTGCCATGATCGATTCAGTCTCATAAATTTTCTATTATTTTCTTCGAGTATGCCGGGTTATCCGCCAATGACAAGGGCAGGTGGATAGTCAACACCCACTTTTCGAGAGTATGATGGCATTGCCGTGATCGATCTACCGATTTTTATCGAGGAGAATTGAACTCATGCCAAGACGTCGCGAATTTATTTTGGGAAGCGTAAGCGCGTTGGTTTCGGGCGGATTTCCAGTTTCCGGAATGACCGGCCGATCCCACCGCGACAAACCGAATGTCCTGCTTGTTCTGTCGGATCAGGAGCGGGAAAACGTTCCCCGGAACCTGCTTTCCCTGCCAAACCGGCAGCGTTTGGAGAGCCAGGGTATCCGGTTTTCCAATGCCTATTGCACCACACCGCAGTGTTCCGCTTCCCGCGCTTCGATTCTGACCGGACTCTACCCGCACGAAGCCGGTGTCATCACCAACGTGGATTCCAACTCCCTTGGACGCTCCCTGTCCCCCCGGCTGCCGTGCCTGGGAAACGTTTTCAAGCAAAACGGCTACGCCACCGGTTATTTGGGCAAATGGCACCTCGGCCCAACGAAGAACGGTTTAGACGCTTATGGATTTTCGGGCTACCGTCCAGTGAAAGACGATCGGCTGGGACAATCCGCCGCTCAGTGGATCACCCGGCAGACCGCACAGCCGTGGCTGCTCGTGACCTCCTTTCTCAACCCGCACGACATCTATCATTTCCCGAAACAGACCGATTATCCTATCCGGCCGGGCGTCGAAATCCCCCGCAATTTCGATGACGATCTCTCAAGAAAACCGGCTCCCCACCATCGCTTCCGAACTCAGGATCAAGGCAAAGTGACTCTGGAGTGGAAGGAAAAAGAATGGTTGGGATACCGCAGTTTCTATCTGGAACTTATCGAAAAGGTCGATAAAGAATTGGGAATGATTCTCGATGCGCTGGAAGAAACAAAACAACTCGATAACACGATCGTCATTTACGCATCCGATCACGGTGATCTGGGAGGGGCGCACCGATTGCCATACAAGGGGCCTTGTATGTACGAGGAACTACTCAACGTTCCACTCGTGATTTCGGCCCCCAAACGGTTTAAGAAACCTGTCGAAAGCGACGCGCTCGTGAGTTTGATCGATATCGTACCGACGCTCTGTGACCTGACAGGTATCCAGTGGCCGAGCGCGCAGTCCGGGAAGAATCTGTCACCGTTGTTCGAGCGGCCCCGGACCGAGATTCGGCGCGAGATTTTTGCGGAATATTACAGTAAGCAAAACTGGATCGCTCCCATCCGCACCATTCGCACCCAACACTGGAAATATAACCTGTACCTGTCGGGAGGTGAGGAACTATACGATTTGCGGGAAGACCCCGGTGAAATCCGGAATCTGGCGGCGAATCCGTTTCATTCCGATACGCGCAATAATTTGGCTGGCCGCCTGGATCGCTGGAGGAGAGAAACAGGCGATCCGTTTCGATAACCATTTCGTTTGCAAGGTCTGACTTTTTACCGAACCGTCGTGTAAGATAATGTGAAAATGAATCATTCCGGGTGTTGCCAATGTCTTCAATTCTTGTTTTGATCGCCAAGTTGATTAATTTATACGTCATGGTCGTGTTCGTTCGGGTTCTGATGTCTTGGTTTCAACCCAATCGGTACAATCCGATCGTCAATTTCATCTATCGGATCACCGATCCGCTGATGGATGCCGTGAGACGTGCTTTCCCGTTTTTGGCGACGGGAGGATTCGATTTAAGCCCAATCGTCATCATTTTTCTCCTTCATGCGACTCAGCGGTATTTGATGCTGTTGGCTTTCAAATTTTCGGGTGGGGGTTAAAAGACCGGCTTTCAATCGTTCGTTCAGAATTTATAGCCAAGTCCTCCCCCCAAGCCTGGGGGAGGGATCAAACACTTTCGGTCGTCTGACCAGTTACAAAAAAAAGGAGTCCAATAACATGCGTCGTTTACTAAGTTTCTTATTATTACTGAGTCTCTGTGCGGATGCGAACTGGGTTATGAGCGCAGAGGAAAACCAACCGATCCGGGTCATGTCCTTCAACATTCGTTACAACAATCCCGGTGACGGGATCAACGCCTGGCCCCATCGTAAAAACCACGTGGCGGAGATGATTGGCAAACGGTATCAAGCCGATCTCGCCGGTTTGCAGGAAGCGCTGAAAGGTCAAATCGACGATCTGGTCAAACAGCTTCCAGACTACGAATGGTTCGGTGTCGGACGTGAGGATGGAAAGGAAGCAGGCGAATACACCCCGATCTTCTACCGCAAAGACCGCTTCGATCTCTTGCAACAAGATACGTTCTGGCTGTCGGAAACACCGGACGTGGCGGGGAGCAAATCCTGGGATTCCTCCCTGATGCGAATCGTTACGTGGGGGAAATTCAAAGACAAAAAAAACGGTAAACTTTTTTACTACTTCAACACCCACTTCGATCATCGCGGCCGCCAGGCCCGTGTGGAGAGCGCCAAATTGGTATGGAAGAAAATCGCCGCCATCACGGGAAAAACACCGGCCGTGCTGACGGGTGATTTCAACGTTCGGGAAAACTCCATGCCTTACGCCATCCTGACCGGCAAGGAAACGGCGGGCGATTCCCTCTCCGATCTGAAAGACGCCCGCTATCTCTCAATAAAAGCCCATGAAGGCCCCACCTCGACCGTCTCTTCCGGGGCAGGCTGGACGAAATACGGTCCACCGGGATCGAAAATCGATTTCATTTTTGTACGAAACGGTTTTTTAGTCGCAAGCCACCGGGTGCTGGACGATCGTTTTGATAACCGCTTCCCTTCCGACCACCTTCCCGTATTGGCGGAAATCGGCTTATTGAAAAAGTGATGGAATAGAAGCGTCTTTTTAAAATTCAATGATCTTCCCTTCACCCGGTGTAGTCGAACCGGTTCATCAGGATATTTGCCCTCCCAATTCAATTTAACTGAAGACTGAGAACTGAAAATCCTGCTTGCTATCGGCTCTACCGTGTCAGGTTTATGGATTCTTTTTTGCATGAAGTTCACAGGGAAGGATAAAAACCAGGGAGGGACAGTTATTTATTATTTTTCTTCGGGGGTTGTTTCGTGCTGGGAGAGGCCCGGTTGATAACGAATTCCTCGTGGAATTTGTCTGCGCTTTCTTTCGTGCGGCCGAATTTGGCGTTTTCCGAAATAACGATCGCTTCCGGTTGAACGTCCAGGATTCCAACGAATACCCCGGTACTGCCGATTTCCAGTTGCCTTCGGGCCGAGAGTTTCAGTTTCGCTCTGCCATCGATCGCGACGGTATACGCGTCGATTTTTCCTTCCACCCGTCCGGTTTCCAACACTTTAACGATACTGTTCGAGCAGATATTGCCTTTGACGAAACCCGCGATTTCCATCCCGTTCTTGACGTTCAGTTCGCCTTCCAGTTTCGCGTCCGGAGCGATGGACGATTGGATCGCGTTCAGTTCGTCCGATTGTGATTCCTCGCTCAGATCGAGATCGTCTTCGGTAAAGATGTATTCAGCCATGGTCACGAATTCGCTTTCCAGGATTTCCATTATTGTCACCACAAACAAGAAGAATGTCAAGAAATCTTTACCGTTTCGTACGTGTGGGTGATAAATAATGGTTGATTAGAATCGGCGAGGACGTTAATTCACAACAAAAACGGGATATAATACGGTTTATCAAAATCAAAATAAAACCGTACAATGATGGACTCGAATCTAAAAAACTCTACCGTGCTGATCGTTGACGACGAAGAAGATGTTCATTATTCGTTCAAACGTTTTCTGGCTCCATTGCAATGTTCCATTCTGAAAGCGATGTCCGGTAGGGAGGCGCTGGCGGTTATGAAAGAAGAAACGCCGGACCTGATTATCACGGACATCAAAATGGAGGGGATGGATGGCTTGGCGATGCTGAAAGAGATATCTCACATCACCTCCCAAATCCCCGTGATCGTCATGACGGCCTATTCGACCACGACTTCCGCCATCGAGGCCACCCGCCTGGGCGCGTTCGATTACGTTCTTAAGCCGTTCGATCCCCCCAAGATAATGGACGTGATCCGACAGGCGCTTTCCTCCCGCCGGATGATGCAGAAATCCGTAGTCTGGGGTGTTGACGATGTGGAATCGATCTCCGATGACGTTCTGGTCGGCAACGATCCCGCCATGCAGGAAGTCTACAAGTTCATCGGAAAAGTTGCCGACAGCAGCGCCCTGGTCCTGATTACCGGCGAAAGCGGCACGGGAAAGGAACTCGTCGCACGCGCTATTTACAGCCACAGCCCCAGAAAGGATCGAATTTTTCTCCCCATCAATTGCGCGGCGATTCCCGAATCCCTCTTGGAAAGCGAACTGTTCGGTCACGAGAAAGGCGCGTTTTCAGGCGCACACGAACGGCGTATCGGCAAGTTCGAGCAGGCCCGCGAAGGGACGATCTTCTTAGACGAAATCGGCGAAATGAGCCTGGCGACCCAGGGAAAGCTTCTTCGGGTTTTGCAAGACCAGACATTTCAGCGCGTTGGCGGGAAGGAGTTCATTCAAACCGGTGTCCGAATTATCGCCGCCACCAACCGGAACCTGGCGGAGATGGTGAGGGAAAATATATTCCGTGAGGACTTATACTACCGGCTTCAAGTCATGATGGTTCATCTGCCGTCCCTGCGCGAGCACCGAAGCGATATCCCATTGCTGGCGCGTTACTTCGCCCAGCGCGAAGGCTATGATTCTCTACCCTTGTCCGAAGACGCCGAAAAGTTCTTGCTGACGCACGACTGGCCCGGTAATGTCCGCGAATTGGAAAACGCCATCCAGCGCGCGCTGCTCCTTTCCAGAGAAAGCGTCATCACGACCGATTGCTTGAATCTCGGCGCACCCGCGAGCGGGCAGGCAGAAACGGACGAAAAGCCTTCGACCCATGACAACATCGAAAAAAGTCTGGACGACGCACTCGACGAACTATGGGAACAGGTTCTGGCACAGCAAGAATCTCGTCCCGCGAAAATTTTCCAATGGCTGGAAACCGAACTGGCTAAACGGGCGCTCGATCATACCGGTGGAAACCAGGTTCAAGCCGCGAAACTGCTGGGCATTTCACGCAATACTTTACGTCAGCGTTTAGGATTATAACTGGTTATGTTCAATCTCTTTCGTTTTCAACGATTCTTTCAGGCAGCGGGCCGGTTTTCCCTTCCCCAGATATTATCGTTTGTTTTTCATCTCCCCAACTTTTGCCGTTTGTTTTCGAGGCTGCTGAAAGATCCTCGCGTTCCCTTTCATCTCAAATTTTTATGTTATTTCTCGATTTTCTATCTTATTTCCCCGCTCGATCTCATCCGGGATCTTCCCTTCTTTCAGATCGGTTATATCGATGATGCGTTCTTATTGATTTTTTCGTTCCGCAAGCTCATGAAGGATTCTCCTCCAGAGGTTGTCCGGGAACACGTCCAGGCCATCGCCGACGGTCGGAAAATCGAACAATAAATCGTTTCAAGTTGGATCTTGGGGTGCACTTCTGTAAATCCGCACACGCGTCTTCGATCGAGGAAATTCTTTCTCGAAGACGGGAATGTATTCCGTGAGCGATGGAAGCATTTGAATCACCTCGTACACCCCGCCGAAGATGGGATCGTTTTTCGGATTCCAGCCAGGATTGATATTTTCCACCGTCATGATGGCATTGGATCGATGAATGAAGAGTTCGTGCCGCAAATGCTTGATGCGATCCTCTAACGTAAGGCTTCGGATGGATTCGGTCGTGCGGAACAGAAAAATGTGATCCCACCGGCTCGCATTCGTGCGCAAATCCTTCTGCAGGTTGTCCAGCGAGGCCATAAAATAAAAAGTGATGGCAGGTGGATTCACCAGTTCGTGCGTCGAAAGAATCGCAAACCGGTCCGAATCGTCGAACTGGCTGGCGAGAGTTTTGATCGGTGAGATATAGACGTTCTCTTGCGGCAGCTGGGGCGACCGGTAGACGTTCGACTGATTCATGGCGCATAAGGCAATCGCGAAAGCCAGCAGAGAGGCCGTGACTGAAAACGTGATTTTTCGATAGCGTTTCGAGAAAAACGCCAGATACGTCTGAACCGCTTCTCCGGTCAGAATGAAGAAAAAGCCCATGGAAATAAATTGAAACCGGGGCATTTTCATCGGATGGATGACCGCCGCTAGAAAATGAACGATCAAACAGGCGGTGATGGGATTCTTGAGAGAGAGCCGCCCCCCCATGAGTAAAGCGATCGCGATTGAAACGGCGCTGACGGCGAATAAAGGCGCAAAGGGATAGTAGGCGGATGGAATCACCTTCGGATAGTAAAACAGGCTTGCAAAACTGAACGGCATCCGGGCCGAGGGATTATTCGCGGCGAAATAAATCAGGTTATCGATTTTCCGGGACGAGTCGGGAATAAACCATAATCCCATCAACACGATGGGGATTCCGAAGATTAAAGCGTTTTGCCTATTCCACATTTCCCGAAAAGAATACCGGGCGACAACGAAGCGATTCAGCAATAATCCGGAATAAGTCAAAAAAGCGAAGTTGTATTTATAAAAGAAAAACAGGGCGAGAAGCCCCCCGCACAATCCCGCCCGCTTCACATTCGCATCCCGTTCCTCCGGGAGTGCAATCAAGACGGCTGCGGCCAGGAACAAACCGAACAATTCGCTCATGATCCCCACGGCATGTTGAATGACTATTGGCGACATCGTAAATAACAGCCACGCAGTGATTCCACCGGCCCACGAGTATGAATCGCGACGCTTTCCGAACCAGGCCAGAATCAGAAACGCGGTTCCGATAAAAGCGAAAAGCGAGACGAGACGCGCCGCCGCCAGCGAAGGGCCGAAGAAAACGAACACCATCCCAGTGATCCAGGAATGAAGAAACGGCCAGACGACCTGGTAATTCGTATGCCGCCAGAAATGAAGAAAGTCGAAATGCCGGATATCGTGCCAAATCTGAGAGGCCCATGCGCACCGTTCGTAACCATCCCAGCAGGGAATCCCTCCATGACGGACGGAGTAATAATAAAGCCAAACGGCCAGAACGAAGGTCCAAACGCCCGCAGCCATGATGAGTACTCGTGTTGCGGCCTTCATCCCGCCGGTTTTGTCCTGCTTCATCTCTTGTTCCATCAATTCCTGGTTTGCAATTTATTTAAGCCGCTTCATCACTGTTCGCGGCATCCTGTTTCGTGATACATTATGGAATGAATTCCATTACGATTTCAAAAAGTTTATGTTTTCAAGTTTCTTTTACCGTATCGATTCGTTAGAAAGAGAACGATACACGATCTGGAATTCAAGACATTTATGATTCGTGATACTGTACCGTACATCGATCGATACTTGCGGACCATGACAAAAGAAATAAATAGCATCAAGATTTCTAATAATAGAAGGAGTACCTGATGGACGTCCAGGAACGCGTAGAAAAATTTCAAGATGATTTTCGCCGCCTGCGGGAAGAAATCGCCAAAGTCATCGTCGGGAATGAAGAAATTATCGATGGCGTGTTGACCTGCCTTTTCGCGGGAGGCCATGCCCTGCTTGAGGGAGTTCCCGGCCTGGGGAAGACCTTATTGGTCCGCACGATGTCCCAAGCGCTCGATCTGAGATTCTCGCGCATTCAGTTCACTCCAGACCTTATGCCTGCGGATATTATCGGCACCAACATCATCGATCAAAGCCAAGACGGAAAGCGGGAGTTCCGTTTCGAATACGGCCCTATTTTTTCCAACGTCCTTCTGGCCGATGAGATCAACCGCGCGACACCCAAAACCCAATCGGCGTTGCTCGAAGCGATGCAGGAGCACCACGTGACGTCTGGCGGGACCACCTACGAACTCGATCCGCCTTTTGTCGTGCTTGCCACCCAGAATCCTTTGGAAATGGAAGGAACGTATCCCCTTCCGGAAGCCCAACTCGACCGTTTCTTACTCAAACTCGTCGTCGAATCCCCGACCCGCGATGAATTAACCCAGGTTCTGATCCGCACGACTGACCGGGAAGACCCCACTCCCGATGTCGTCATGGACGGGAAACTCGTTAACGAGATGAGAATCCTGTGCCGCGAGGTTCCTATTGCCACACACGTCCGCGACTACGCCGTGCGCAGCGTTCTGAGCACTCACCCCGGCAGCGAATTCGCCACCGATATGGCGAATCAATTCGTGCGTTACGGTTCAAGCCCCCGCGGCGCGCAGGGCTTGATCCTTTCCGGGAAAATCAAAGCGCTGCTGGATGGCCGCTACAACGTCAGTTTCGACGATATTCGATCGATGTTGAAATCCTGCCTGCGTCACCGGCTTATCCTCAATTTCGAAGCCGAAGCCGAAGGCCTTTCCACCGACCGGATTCTGGATGATGTTCTCGAACAAGTGCAGACCATCGAGAAAACGGCGGCGGTTTAATTTCAATTCCACTATCTTCCGGGAGGATCGATGCCAGGTTTTTTCTTGACAATCGAGGGGATTGAAGGAACGGGGAAATCCACTATCGCCGAGCGCACCGAGCATTGGTTCCGGGAAAAAGGACATTCCGTCTATCGAACCCGTGAACCGGGCGGCACTCCTGTCGGCGAATCCTTACGCAAAATTCTCCTGGATGCCAGCCATTCTCTCTGCCTCGAATCCGAACTTCTGCTGATGGAAGCGGCCCGCGCCCAGCTGATGGACGAATTCATTCTGCCCAAACTGGCGTCGGGATATACGGTCGTTCTCGATCGCCATATCGACTCCACGACAGCCTATCAAGGCTATGGCCGGGGGATGGACCTCGACCTGATCGTCAAGTTGAATCGCTTTACATGCAGAGGGCGCGTTCCAGACCTGACTTTGCTGCTTGATGTGAATGTTCAAACCGGTTTGGAACGGGCCAAAAAGATCACGGATCAAGAGAATCTGCAAGACCGATTTGAATCGGAACGTGTTGAATTTATGCAACTTGTACGAGATGGATTTCTGGAGATCGCTCGAAGGGAGCCTAATCGGATTTCGGTTGTTTCAACGGAAGAAGGGATAGAAAAAGTCTGGAAAAAAATACAAACACTCCTCCATCGCTGTCTCTAACGACACAGAGTTTCGACCTTCAAGCATACAGATCGACATTCTCGCCGAGTCCCTCCAAAGAGATCGAAGGTGCGGCGGACTGTATCGTCATCTTGACAGCCTGGTGAGCCTGCTTTTCAACAAGATCAGCCGACTCGGACAGTACATCAACTATCAACTGTCCCATTGCAGCCTGCGCATTTAACGAATTTGTCAGGGCGGCAAGTTCCACAATTCGAGTCCATCTTACCGGTTTTCAAGCATGTTAATTCAACATAACCGGCTAAATTTACTGGACTTACCCTTACAACCCGATTTCATTAACAAGCATGCGTAATCTCGCGAATTAGTTTTATACACTATCGGTTATCGACCAACCCCCATAAAACTTTAACTTTTTCTTCATTTTTTAAAATATTTTACCGTTATCAACTATCAGCAATCAGGATCCAAATTACAATAAAACTTACTGAAAAACTGGTTCTCTCCTTGAACCGGGAAGCGGACGGCGGGGGCTTTATTAGAATTATCCGTGGGGGGAGGTATAAGCCGGATCCTGTCGAGGGCGATCATTTATCTGGGACCGCTGTTACCAGCGGCCTCGTGCTGCCCACCCGAGAGTTCGCTGCCCGAAGGCGAAACGGAGCGAGCCACTCCTCCCTCTCCTACTTGGCATTGCTCCGGACGGGGTTTGCCGTGCCGGCCCGGTCACCCGGAACCGCGGTAGGCTCTTACCCTACCTTTTCACCCTTACCTGCAGATTGGCAAAGCCGCAGCCGCAGGCGGTCTGTTTTCTGTGGCACTGTCCGTAGGGTTGCCCCTCCTGGGAGTTACCCAGCGTCCCGCTCTGTGGAGTCCGGACTTTCCTCGAACCAGCCAGGCCGGTCCGCGATCGCCTCCTCCCCCCACAAGATATGGTTCGTATCATAACGCGCTTAAGAAAGCGCATTCTATTTTACTCGCGAAATGAAGAAACACAAAAAAAACCTGGGCGGGATATGATTCGCACCCAGGTTTTTCGGAAAAGAACGAGATAAAGAGACTACTCTTTTTGGGAACTTCCATACTGACCTGTTCCAGCTGTCCTGGATTGAAGCTTCCAAATTCGGTGTAAAGCATTTTGATTTTCTCGGGATCGGCGAGTTCGTTCATCAACGTATCCCGGAGCGTGGTTTGCTTTTGTGCTTTGAGACCGTTCGTTATCCGTGTTTGCACGGAAGGTTGGTTGAAGTCCAAGAGATCCCGCTCGGGTTTTTCAAAGCATTTCAGAACGTAATAGACATTATCCTGCTTGAGTGGTTTGGCTGTAACCGTCCCGGTGGACAGGGAGATACCCTGTTGGGCGATCGCACGGGGCAGTTTGTTGTCGTCCACCGAAATCAGTCCCAAATCCCATTTTTTCTCCGCACTCATATCTGCGGCGACTTTGGCGAAATCTTCACCTTTCCGAACTCGAGCGATGGCTTTGGCGCCTTTCTCGGCAGCAGCCATCTGGGCTTTATGAACCTCGTAGGGCACTTTTTCATCGTGTTTGGGAAGCGGGAATGTCATCACGCCGATATGTGCTTTGGGTGCGGCTTTGAACCGGCTTGAATTCTGGTCGTAAAAATCCTTCTTCTCTTTGTCCGTGACCGCTCGATCGGCGAGTTCTTTTTCGAGTGTCCGGTTCCACCAGACGTTGAACACTTTTTTTGTCTCTTCGATACCGACGATCAGTTGGAAAGCCGGGATCGTGTGGTAAGCCAAGTCGCGCGCTTTCTTCGCGAGAATAAACCGTGTGGCGATTTGTTCCTTCAAGTTTGTCAATTGTCGTTGGCGATAATCCTCATCGCTCTCGTCTTTCTTTGTCCGGATCGCGTTCCCTTTCAGATACTGAAATCCCTTGACGGTGACTTTCTGGCCGTATATTTCAAAAACGACCGCGTCGGGATCGGCGTCTTCCTGAACGATCAGTTCCGGATTATAGACCGTCACCGCTTTCTCCCAGTTGGACTCGGCGGTATCGTTCGTCCATTTCTCCAACTGTTCCTGCCGGAGAATCGAAACGAGTTTATTGCGTACGGTTTCGAATTTCGTGTAATTTTCCGTGGTCAGGGATTCCAACCTCAGAATTTCGTATCCGTACTTCGTTTGGATGACCTCGCTGACTCCGCCGGGTTTAAGCGCCAGCAGGGTTTTTTCAAGGAGGGGATTGATCGCGTCATTGGGGCTGTCTTTGCGGGTCATCCGAGGCCCGATGACTTCACCTTTTCGTGACGAGTCGGAATACATCTGGGCAACCTTGATGAAATCCGATCCTGCCTCGATCAACGCCTTCGCTTCATTGGCGCGATCCTGCGCCCTTTTTTGGTCGGCTTCGGATCGGTCGATGGTTTGGAAGAAGATATGGCGGAAAGAGAACTTCGCGGGTTCGAGGAAGTCCTTTTTATTCTCTTCGTATTTCTTTTTCAGATCCTCTTCGCTCGGTTTGAAGGTCTGATAGAACTGATGGTAGACATAGAACCGGGAGAGCCAGTCATTTTCCATATCCATTTTATGGACTTGGTATTCCAGCTCATCTGCAATACCGTCTT
This sequence comes from uncultured bacterium, assembly GCA_964606645.1. GTDB lineage: Bacteria > Hinthialibacterota > Hinthialibacteria > Hinthialibacterales > Hinthialibacteraceae > CAZSIZ01. The sequence continues at coordinate 20,540 of CAZSIZ010000017.1, read as the reverse complement.
TCACCGCGCGTTTCGCGAACCGTTTTTCAAAAAAGACGCGTCGAATGACGTTTTCGATCGTCTTCAGGCGTTCTTCTTCCTCCATTTGAGCCACGTTCGGAAGTTGTCCCCGTGTGTATTGAATGAAATAGCCCAGCGAAATCACATCATCTTCATACTGCGCCAACGGGGTATCGAAGGGAAGCGTTTTCTTCTTCGATGGTTCGGTTTCGGAAAAAGCCATTTCCGGAACGATCGCAGCCGAAAACACGAAAAGAAAAACAAACAGCAAACACCGTGAACGAATCATCCTGCAAAAACCTCCTGCCGTATTGAACGAGTTCGAATCGAGTCAACGCCCAAGCCATTTTCAACCCGTCATGGATAGAAAATCCGTGGTTCCCGGATCGGGACCGCTCAAACACCGCTCAATTTGATAATTTTTTACTTTCACCACTTATTGTAGCTGAATTATCCCTCCGAATAAATGTCCATGTTTCCTCATCCCTCAGTAAGGGATGAGGAAAAGGCTCTGAAACGAAAACATCACACACTAGGAATATTCATCGTAATCGGGAAAGGATGAGATTGAAAATAGGGATACCCGTCGATTATGCTTGCGAATTTTTTTCCTGTTCCATCTTTTTAATCTGAGGGATGAGGGTTGAGAGATAATCGTAGGCGGAAACCAAGGTGACCAGACATGCGATTCCCATTAACAGGTTGGCGATCAAATAAAGCAGGGATTCGTTCAAGGCCTCGAAATGAAGCGCCAGAATTCGCAGAAGCAGGATGATGATGATAATCGTGGCTTGTACGACGGCTTTGAATTTCCCACTGCTTCGCGCGGCGAGAACGATTCCCCGATACGCGCAGACCGTTCGAAGGGTGGCGATGATCGAGTCGCGGTAGAGGATGGGCAGAACCAGGAAAAGCGAAACCTGCTGTTCGACGGCCAGGCATAAAAATATCGTGTCGCGATAGATGCTGTCCGCCATGGGATCGAGGATTTTGCCCAAATCGGTTACTTGGCCTCGCTTTCGCGCCATATAGCCATCGAACAGGTCGGTGAGTTCGGAAAGGATCACGATGCCTAAAACCACGTACCGGGCTGTTGGATTGTCGTTTAGGAATAAAATCGCCAAAATGGGGGCTAATCCTAAACGAATCGAAGTCAAGAAATTTGGAAGATTCATGGATTGGAGGTTCTCCCCTCTTTTTCAGTTGCGTTTTCGTGATACGTCTGTCCGTTTGAATGCTGCAGACCCTGATAGACATAATGGATAAGAGCGAAAACCGTCAAAACTGCCGTGAGATACTCCAGAGGAGCTAAGGGAATCCCCGCAGGTAAAAGAACGATGACGCAGACGGTCAGATATTGAAAACCGGTTGCGGCTTTTCCGATCAGTGACGGATTGACCTCGATTTTACCATAGAGAACGGCTAACGCACACCACCCCACACTGACGAGAATATCCTTCGTGACGACGACAATCGCCAGCCAGGCGGGGATTTGATCGAATACCGCCAAAAGAACGAACGAGGCGGTGACGAACAACTTATCGGCCATCGGGTCCAAAACGCTTCCCAACGCCGTGATTTCACCCCGCGTCCGGGCGAGGTATCCGTCTAAAAAATCGCTAAACACGATAAAGACAAGCAAGACTCTCGCCCACCCTAACATCCACGCATAACCAACAAAGTAATAATACATCACCAGAAAGAAACTGGGGACGAGAAACAATCTCATCATGGAGACGAGATTGGGCAGATTCATCGATCGGAAAACATGCGAAAGCGTCAATGTCTCACCTTCCTACCTGGGAACGGCCTTCCGTTCGATTCGATTGGGCGAACGTGAGCCGAAATCGTGGTTTCATGATAACCGTACTCTATTTCGATCGAGGCCGCGCGTAAAGCGGTCGTTTCTTCTTGGCGGAAACCGATGAAAAACGTATCCGCCTTGATTTTCTCATTACATCTCGCCATCCTAACCGTTAGAATAATGGTAGATCGCGTTTGAATAACGATCGATCGAATTCATTCAAATCATTGGAAAACAGCGATGGCTTTATTATCTACTATAAAACGATATTTCCCAACGTTCAAATACACGTGCAGCAGTATTTCGGTCATTTTGTTTATCTGGCTGTTTTGCCATCTGTTTATCCGCAGCTGCGGCGGCCCGTTTCCTCAACGAACCCGGGGACCGCTCGCCCGGTACGAGCATTACAAACTCGGAGATTTCCATCCCTGGGAACGATTTATCCAGCCGGATGGAAAAACCGGCTTGACTCCGACGGAGCTTCTGATCCAAGGAAAAGATATTCCACCCGTGGAATTCGGTAAAGTCCCGCCTTCGGCTCTATCTGCCGACGGAACACCCCCCCAACCGAAATCCGCCCAGTAATCCACCCACGTTTGAAATTCCGCAGATCGAACACTGATTCAATATCCTCTTAACTATACAGAAATTTTTCCTGCGTAATGATTCGGGCTTGTTTTTTACCGTTGGTAAACATCGCAGATTGATTCCGCTACGTCTTGCCAGGGGGGGAGGAGGGCTTCTTGCGGGATGTGGGGTTCGTTAGGGAGGCAGTCTATCATGGCGGTGCATAATCGCTTCGTATCGCCGGGGGAGACTTGTTTGATGCGATTATTGGCGTCAGAAAGATGGTCCAGGCAGCCGTAGGCGGACGTGGCGATGACGGGAACGCCACACATCAGCGATTCCACCAGAGTTAGGCCGAACGATTCGTACGGCGAGGGGCAAAGGCTCCAATCGGCGACCTCGAACAGCGCGGGAACACATGCCCTGGGCACGGCGGGAAGCAAATACACGCCGGGCTCCGTACCCGCCTCTCTCACCTGGACAGGAATACGGCTCGAACGGCAATGAAGAAGAATTTCATGCTTCGCGCCTTCATCCGGGCCGCAGCAGATCAGCCGCGCCTTCACACCCCGCTTCCACAATTGGCAAAACGCATCGGTCGCCGTGAGAACGCCTTTCGCTTTAGCAAGCCGCCCCACGTAGAGAAACGTTGTGACGGCTGGAGTCCTGGGGAGATCGAAGGGCAGCGGCTCAGGCGGATGGGGAAACTGCGGTATCCCGTGCGGCTGACGTTGGATTCGCTTGGATTTAACTCCGGCTTTTTGCAACTGCTTTTCTTCGTTGCGTGAAAGCGCGAAATACGTCGAGACATCTGCGAACCATCCCCGGCGCAGACAGGGGTCCACGAGTTGATGAATGAATCGTTTCATCCCGGTGTGAACGGGTGGAAACAGCGATCCGTGCGCCGATAAACAGACAGGAACTTCTTTCCGTATCGCATCGCGGGCCAATGCGCGATAGCCGGGGATGTGGACTTCGTGCAAGTGTAGAACCGTCTCTTTGGGTGATTGCAGAACGTCTATCCGGCGCGGGTTGAACGTAAAGATTTTATATCGCTGGGCGAGAGACGGCCAGCGGTTTTTCAGGTAATACACTTCCAGTCTTTCAGCCGTTCCCCGCGCGTTGACCTTTCCTGCATTTTCCCATTCCAGTTTCAGTTCGGGGTGTGTCAAGCTCGGATTCAATCCGGCGTCACTAGTCAGAACGGTCACGTCATGTCCGAGCGCGGCCTGCGCTTTGGCCAGGCAATAGACCGCTTCGGGAACGCCTCCGAATCGTTTCACCGGCGGAAAATACGGCACGGCGTGAATGATTTTCATGTTACCCTTTGCCCCCGGTCAGTTTTTTTGCCCAGCCCATGAGATACGCCGCAAAAAACGTCCAGTTTGAAAACCGAACCACGGCTGGCGACAGCAGCAGCGCTACGTCCTGGAAGCGCGAATAGAGAAAGAGGCCGTATCCAACATTCGCCAACAGCACGCCAGCCAGCACGGCTCCCGCCAGCCAGGGCCATACGAAAAGCAGCGCCAGCGCCGGAAAAGCCAAACTCGAGAGCAACACCAGCATTCCAACCCAGCGGTCGAACGGATACAACACCTGCGACGAAACGAACGGACGGCGATAGCCGTACCACCCGGTGCGTTTCAGGCACTGCCACAGGCTTCCCTTGAAATGATGCCAAGCGCGGGCGCTGGGATTGCATCGAAGAATGTATCCGGCGTTTCGCACACGCTGGTTGTATTCCGAATCGAAACTGGAGGCGCCCAATTCGTCTCTGCATGGACCGAGTTCGTCGAAAACCGCTTTTCGATAGAGCGCGTTTGCACTGGTAATATGGCGCGCGTTTGCGGTGTTGGATTGGATTTTATAGGCGATTTCGTAACCGAATATCCGGGCGACGGCCGAGTCATCTTCGGCGGGCAGCAGCAGGCCTCCTGCGCCCACGACGTTCTCTTTCGATATTTCGTTTAAAAGATGATTCAGCCAATCCGGGTCGAGTTTCACGTCGCTTTCGACCCAGGCCACGACCGGGGCCGATGCCCGTTCCAGCCCCGCGTTCATCGCCGCCGCTTCTCCGCCGTGTTGAGTTTGCAGCAGGACAGATTGAATTCGCTCGTGATTCGCACTTTCTGTTTCGATCCAATGCTGTACGATTTCAACCGAGCGGTCGCTGGATCCATCGTCCACGGCGACGATCTCTATTGGAGCACCGGTCCGTAGCGCGGCGATGCTGTCCAACGTTTCCACCACCGTCTCTTCGGTGTTATACACGGGTACGATAAATGTCACGGATCGTTTTTCATTCATAGCAGTACCCAATCCCCGGCGACAGAACTGACAGCGGTCAGGGCGGCGGGAAAATCGTATAACAACCGGCAGGCCGTGAAGATAAGGAATCCGGCCAGCAACGGCCATTTCAGCCGTTTCCACTTGGGATCATCGGTAACGAGCCATCCACTCGCGGCGATCAGCATCAGCAATTCCAACAGAAGCAGTTTCGGATAAAAGACATTAAGCACTTGTTCGGAGTATATCCAGTGACCCGTCAGAAAACCGGAGGATAATTCCTTCGCTCCCAACACGCTCGCTTCGACCATATTCGGAGCCGCCGGCCATTCGTATGGGATGAAAGGATAGAACCAGGGGATGAAGCCGATATCGCCGACGAGATGAAGCGTATGTCCCACCATCCACGAAAGCCCCCACTTTTTCCCTTTCCATTTTCCGACGATCAGCGAGCAGACCGCAACGGATAACAGCGTATGAAACCAGCAGCGCCCATAAGGCGTCACGGCCCAAACATCCACCAGCACTTTGTCGATCACATCAACGGCAATGGTCGCAACGATCGCGGGGGCGTAAGGAAGTTTCAACCAATACGCTCCCGCCAGGCTCATCGCAACGTGTCCGGGGATGGGATACATATAAGCCGTCCTTGCTCCTTACTTTCGTATTGCATTCGTCCGATCTTTCCGATCGAACGCTCTTTGGGCACGATCCCGCAATCAATCCCGATAGTGATGGAACAGTGCGTCGCACGAACCACACACGGATTGCTGGCGTCTGAAGAATTGCCGTTCCTGTGTTGAGCGCCACGCTTCGGCGATTGAGGGTGTTTCCCGGTGAATGGTTCCGATAGCGTATTCGCGAAGGTTGCAGCAGGGGGTGATAACGCCGTCTGTCGTGATATAAACGCTGTCGTCTGTTCTCATGCAAACACGGTCGAAGTGAGTGGCAAGACGCAAGGCGATGTGCTGACGGTTGACGCTTCGCACGGGCACGCCGTGTTCCTTCCCATAGCGGATCGCATCCGCAATCAGGCTTTGCTCCTCCCGCCAGGACGGGCGTTCGGCGGTTTGTCCCGGTTCGACTTGCAGCCGCACGAGATTGATCGCCTCGATGGGATGTTCAGAGGCGAAATCGATGAAGCGTTTGATGTCTTCCACGTTTTCCTTCATCACCAGACATTGAACGATCAAAGGCGTTTGCGCAGCTAGGTTTTTGTCCAGGCAATACTCGGACATATTTCGCACTATTTTTTTTGACGGCGGATGCAGATTTTTCTCCATTCCGACGGGGGGGGAATCCCGTTCCGGCCAGAGGTCGGCGGAGAGCGTTATCCCCGAAATTCGATGCCCGCTTATGTGTCCGCGCCGTTCGGTGTCCAGTAGAATTCCATTCGTCGTAAATCGCACGCGCGTCTTCGGCCAACGATCGTTGGCGAGTTGGACTAGATCGAAAAAGCGGTCGTGCAGTAGCGGCTCGCCCCATCCCGTCAGGACCAATCGCTTTGGGGCGGGATTTTGCTTGACGAGCGCCTCGAATGTTTCAATCGGAAAATCATTCTGCGGGATCGAACCATCACCGCGCGGGCACATCGCGCACGTCATGTTACAGAGATTCGTTACTTCAATTTGAATTTCTTCCGGATAGCCGCTTTGCCGTTTGGCAAGCAGGCGGAAGAATTTGCAAGCGTTGTCCCGAATCGTTCTCATAAACATTCACCGTTCATCGCGCCGGGATCGTTTCCGGAGAAAGAGGCTGGCGAAGACGCGCAAGTCGTTTTTGATCGGCGTCCAGGAGCGGTAGGTTTGCAAACGATACCACAGCTGCCGTGGGCGCAGGTAAAAACGGCGGTAGGCGTAGCGAATCAGTTCTTCCAGGCGCTCGGCAGACAAGTGCGGATAGGAGATCGTGCTTTTTGCGAATGGATCGATCGAGTCGGACGTATCGATCAGAATGCCGTCTTCGCGGGCGCGTTCGTAAAACGGTGTTCCCTTGAAGGGCGTCGCGACGGCGAACATGACGTGACGGACCTTCAGCCGGATCAATTCATTTACCGTTCGTCGGATATCCTCCTCCGTCTCCTCTTCGGACGTCCCGAACATGATGTTGATTTTGGGTTCGATCCCGTACTTTTGAAGCAGTGGGACGGCTTGATAGAACGTGTTGAGATCGAGCCGTTTTCCGATCCGGTCCAGCAGGTGCTGGGAGAGCGTTTCGATGCCGATATCGACGCTGATACAGCCTGCTTTCGACAGCGCTTCGACGGTCTCCTCATCGTCAAGAAAATCGGGGCGGGAAAGGCAGCCCCAATCCAGCCCCAGGTCTTTTACGCCTTCGCATATCGCCAGCGTGCGTTTTTTCGAGGCTAGAAACTGATCGTCCATCACCATGAGGGACGGGTATCCGGCTTCTTTAACGGCCTCGAACTCGGCGACGGTCCGTTCCGGGCTGGCGTAGACCGTGCGTGGTTTGGGGCCGTCGGTAGTTCCCCTAAACTCCAACTCGCGCGCGAAACTGACTGAGTTGGGAACGCAATAAGTGCATGTGAACGGACAACCGCGCGACGCCAGCATCGCCGCGACCGGCTGCCTGGGAAACTTGGCGTTGAGAAATTTCGATGCCAGGCGTTTGACGGTTGGGTGCGAGTGGAAATCGAAAGGCAAATCTTCGATGGTGATAAAATCGCGGTCGTGGGGATAGCGTTCAATCGCTCCGTTTTCGTAAAGCGTCACGCCCCGCCAGGTCCCATCCTGCAAGTAATTGAAAATGTTTTTTTCCGGTTCGCCGGTAAATATCAGCACCCGGCCGGTTCGAGCCGATTCACCCAGTCCGTCCAAGTATTCTTCTGGAACGCGGGTCGGTTCGGGGCCGTGGAGCAGTACTGGTACGTCCACCGTGTCGAGAATTTTTGAAAGAATGGCGATGTCGAGCGGTTTAGCCAGAATCACGGAATGCAGGATCACCGCCGCCGGATTGAGCGCTTTCAGCTGCGAGAGAAATTCCTCTTCGGAGAGATTGTCCAGCACGGCGTTAAGCAGATCGGTTCGGAAACCGTGCTTCTGCAAATAGGAGAGCAGATACAGATTGGCCAGATCGGGCAGGGGATACAGCATGTAACTGCACCCGGCGAATCGTTCGGGGATGCGGCTCCGATCCTTCACGGGCGGTTCGATGAAGACGATGGGGCGGTCTTTGGCGATCATAGATTCGCTCCCGCTGTGTGTGTGCTGCCGGAACGCCGCCGGGTGAAAACGGTTTTAGCCAGGGCCGCTGCCGACTGGAGCAGGCCTTTGATATAGCGTGGCGAAGGATTTTTAAGAATCCGTTTGGTATAATCGAATACGGTCCGGGGACGGAAATAGAACGAACGCAGTATTTTTCGCTGCCAGTGATGGAGATCGTCCGTCGTCAGGCCGTGAGGCACAAAGACCGGCGTCAGCAGGTTCATACGGGTCCAGTCGCTCTCGAATGTACCGAATTCGCGCGCGTTCTTACTAAGAGGCGATCCGGGGAACGGTGTCATCATGGTGACGCTGATATCGGAAAACGGCGTCTCCAGCGCGAGGCGAAGTGTGGATTGAAGTGTCTCGTTCGTTTCATGGGGATGGCCCACGATAAAAAAACCTTTGGCGGCGATTCCCGCCTGGCGTGTCAGGCGGACGGCGGTGTCGATCTGGTCCAAGGTGATGCGCTTGCTGCTATGGCCGAGTATCTCCTGCGAACCGCTTTCCACACCGTAACTGATGTGCCAGCAGCCTGCTTTTTTCATCGTCTGCAGAAGGTCCGGCTGGGCGAGGTTGACACGGCTGTTGCAGGCCCAGGTCATCTTCAGGCCGCGTTGGCAGAGTGATTCACAGAAGCGGTCCACGTTCTCGCGGACGAGCATGAACGTGTCGTCCTCAAGCGTCACGTCGCGGATGCCGAAGCGCTGGTTGAGATCGGCGAACAATTCAAGCAAATACTCCGGCGAATGCGACCGAACCGTGCGGCCAAAAACTCCCGTATCGCAGAAAACACAATCGAACGGACAGCCCCGCGAACTGACGAACGACGCCGACGGAATCTGCGCGACCTTAAAATAACCCGGAGTGTATCGTTGAGGAAAACCGTCGAGCAGATCCCATGCGGGAAACGGCAGTGAATCCAAATCGACGAATGGCTCCCGCCGCACCGTGTGAATGATTTCGCCTTCCGGGCTGCGGCAGGCAAGGCCGGGGATGGTCGTAAAATCACGAACGCCGTTATCCAGCGCGTTCAGAATATCCAGAATCGTTCGATCGCCTTCACCGATTGCCACCAAGTCGAATTCCGGGCAGCGGCGAAGTGTCTCTTCGGGGACGGCGGTGACGTGTGGACCGCCAATTCCGATGATTAAATCCGGCCAGCGTGCTTTCGCCGCGCGGGCCAGGCATTCGGCAGAGATGGCGGTCAGCGTCGTTGAGGTGAGTGCGAGAAAATTCGGAGAAAAATTCGCGATGCGGTCGAGCGTCTGCTCGATTGTCAATCCTTCCGCCCCCGCATCGACCACACCGACAGGATAACCGGCCTGGCGGGCGATCGCGGCGAGAAGCACGGACGCCAGGCAGGGCGTGGTATTGCCCGAAGCCGCCAGGGAACCGTAGCGTTCCTCCAGCGTGACGGGCGGTGTAGTAAAAACGGCGGCCGGTTTCGCTGCGGATATCATGATATGCCATTATGGCCGATTTAGAGACGCCGATCAATTCGATTGTTGAAAGCAAAACGATTCATAGATATTGACCGGACGGGAAAAGGGCGTAAAATATCTGTTTTCCCGATGTGAAGAAAAGTGAGGACCGTACAATCATGAAGAAGGATATTCACCCCAATTTTTATATCGCCACTGTCAAGTGCGCGTGCGGTAATACGTTCGAGACGGGATCGACCTCGGATTCGCTCCATCTCGATATCTGCTCGGCGTGCCATCCGTATTACACCGGAAAACAGAAACTGATGGATACGGCGGGCCGTATCGAGCGCTTCCGGCGTAAATACAAAATGAAATAACGAATGTGGTAATTTTTCACCCCAATTCACACTCACGAGCGAAAGGCGTTATGCTTTTCGTTCGTTTTGCGTTAATCCGCCAATATACGTTCAACCCAAACCAATCGGGCAACTCCGTTACGGGTCAACTGCTCCGATACCGATCGATCGCAATTCAAGGCAAGTTTAATCCTCCGGTTCCGACACTTTCCATTTACGATCAGAATTCTTCCAATTTCGCGGTCATCCAGTTCGCGATTGCTGGACAGGTACAATTCAAGTGTTGAATCCCCATCGCTTCTTGTCACCCGTTGGCAGGATGACAGCAGCTGGGGGATTAGATCGATATCCCGATCGGCATCAAAATCAAAAGCGGTTGCGTTTTGAGCGTTCAATTCCTTTGAATCCTTGACAGAGAATCGCTTCTAATGAGATTATGCGAGTAGAGAAGATTATGTCAATCATTCCAAATAATTCCGAAACATTTACGAAGGAGACTAATCCAATGAAATTCAACCTTTTTTTTGTATTCGCCGTTATTTTGCTTCTATTTTCCCATATCGGTGTGTGCGATGAGAAGTCCGGGAGATGGAACGTTCAAGATTACGGAACGAAAGCAGACGGCCTAACCGACGACGGCTCCGCCATTCAGCGCGCTTTGGACACGGCGGGCAAAGCGGGTGGAGGTGAAGTCTTTCTCCCAGCCGGGAAGTATCTTATAGCCGATTCTCTTACCGTTCCCTCTGGAGTCACGCTTGGGGGCGTCTGGCAGGCTCCCCACCATCAGGACCAGGCCTGGGGCAGCGTCCTTCACGCGGTGGGGCATCGCGGTGAAGAGAATGGCCCCGCGCTGATTCAACTCAATCCGAGTTCGGCAGTCAAAGGGCTGACGATTTATTATCCCAAACAACGTCTCGAAGATGTCCAGCCCTATCCCTGGGCAATCGAAGGGTATGGGATGAACGGCAGCGTCATCGATGTGACGCTGGTGAACGCCTATCAGGGAATCAATTTCGGCTCGAAGCACAACGAACTTCATGTTATCCGCAACGTGTACGGCTGTGTCCTGAGACGCGGGATTTATATTAACAATTGCACGGATATCGGACGGATCGAAAACGTCCATTTCAACCCGCATTTCTGGGCGCGTGCCCGTGTACCGGAAGAGGAAAAAATTAAGAATATGGGGAAACTCATAACCTACTTGAATTCCACGACAGAAGTCTTCATCTTCGGGCGAACCGACTGGGAATACGTCCTCAATACATTCGCGTTCGGATTTGATAAGTGCTACAAGTTCATCAAGACCGAAAACGGCGCTTGCAACGGAAACTTTCTCGGTATCGGCGCGGATGGCGGCCGGTACGCCGTCTGGGTCGAAGAGACACAGCCCCCCGGATTACTCATCACCAACGGAGAGTTTGTCACGTTCAATGCCGAGGAACCAACCGAGATCGTGACCACAGAATCCTTTACCGGTGTGGTGCAGTTCAACAACTGTTCGTTCTGGGGGCCTGCTCACCGCAACGCGCTGATTCGCGGAGACGGTTTCGTCTCCTTCCAGCAATGCAATTTCGACAACTGGGGAAAAGACGATCCGTCCGCTCACGCCCTGCGAATCGAGGGCGGTGAAATCAACATTTCCACCTGTCGCTTCAGACGACCGAAACCGCAGATATTCCTCGGCCCCAACGTCTCCAACGGCGTCATCATGGGAAACCACTTTAACCGAATAATGACTGTGACCAACCAGAGCAAGGGCGATATCAAGATGGGGCTGAACAGCGTCAGGAACGCTGCAAAATAAGCTGCCCCCTGTAAAAACATCGTAGGGGCAACCCCCTGTGGTTGCCCTGTGTTATCAGGGCAGAGGTCAGGGCAGACACAGGGGTCTACCCCTACAATAACGATGGATTAATCCCAGCTGGGGTGATTCAATCGATTTGGATAAGCATTATTCCACAATCGTGTCGTAAACCTGAACCCGCTCCCAAATATCTTTATTCCGTTCGATGAATTGAAGGTGTTGTTCGGCTTTCTGGTAATAATCGTGTGTGGCCCTATTGTCGAAATGGACGACGATCGAGACGGCGTAGCTCCCATCGACCACCTCGCGCGGTGTTCCCGCCGGGATTCCCACTTCGATCTTGCGCACGGTTTCGACCGCACCCAGGTAGGTTTTACAATCGTCGATCAATTGCTGCTTTCGTTGATCCGTGGCACCTTCTTTCAACCAGAAGAAAACAGTGTGAATAAACGTGGGCGACGGGCCGGTCGTCCGTTCGAGCAGCTGGTCTTGATCGGGATGATTGCCGAGCCATTTCACACTGCCGCTATCCAGGTGATAAACGCCTCCGACGATTTCCAGCTGACCGTTTTTCACACGTTCCCGTGTCACGGGGCTGGTATTTAGCAAATCCTCAATCGACTGGAAAACATTGGCTTCGATCGCTTTCGGGATCAGACCTTTTTCGTTCAACATCGGATCCTTCGCGACGACGGATTGCACGGCGGGACCAATCGGCGCGACGAGATCGGGAATGCTTCCATGAACCTCATGCCCCTCGACGACCGCCGTTACGGCCCCGCAGTCGGAATGTCCCAACACGACCAAAAGGGGCGTCCCCACATGAGCCACTCCGTATTCGATGGACCCCACTTCATCCGTCCCGCACACATTCCCCGCCACGCGGATGACGAAGATATCCCCGAATCCCGCATCGAAGAGATGCTCGACCGGTACACGCGAATCCGAACACGAGATCACCGTCGCGAAGGGGTGCTGCCCTTGGGTGATTTCTTTCAAGCGGGCCTTATCCTGGTGGGGGTTCGTGCGTTTGTTTCGCACGAAACGGGTATTGCCCTCTTGCAGTCTATTCAAGGCCTGCTTGGCAGACATCGTTTCATGGCGATCGCGATCCGATGTGGGCCGCTGTTCCATCCGCCGGGCTAAATAGGGATTCGCGTCCGAATTGCTTTTCGATTCGGCTTGCTGGATCGAAGCGAGTGTGAGAAAACTGCCAACTGAAATCATCAATAGGCTCCTTAATATTTCGTATCCATTTATTGAAATGTCATTCATTTTTCAACCTCTTTCTATCATTACTGATTCTGATGAGGCGGGCGGATTCGCTTCCCGGTTTCGGGATGAAATTCGTCCGGCAGCGATTTCGATGGCGGAATATCTTCCGTTTCCTCAATCCAGCGGTCGAGCGCCCCCCGCATCCGTTCCAAAACGGCTTGATAGGCCGGTTCGTGCAGCAGGTTGCGGAACTCGTGAGGATCGTTTTCCAAATCGTACAGCTCTTCCGGCGAGCGCCGCGAACGGAAGAGCAGCATCTGGTTCGGGGAGAGCGTTCCCGCATCGCGCATCTGCCGCATCTTTTTGAACGTCGGCGCGACCGAACTGTCCGCCGAGTTCTCCAGCGGCTTTTCCGGGAAAGCGTTTCGGATGTATTTATAGCGTTGATCGCGAACGGCACGGCTGTGATCGTCGAGATCGTGCCAATTTTTCTCGGCGAAAATAAATTCACGGGCGTGCGTTTCGGGATCGTCGAGAAGATCGAGTAAACTTTGGCCCTGGATATCATTCGGGATGGAAAGTCCGGCGGCTTGCAGCGCGGTTGGAGCCGGATCGATCAGACTGACGAGTTCACGGCAAACTTGCCCCCCCGCCAGTTTCTTGGGCCAGCAAACCACGAGGGGCGTATGAATCCCGCTGTCGTACAGAGTAGTCTTCGCGCGGGGAAACGGCATCCCGTTGTCACCGTAAAACAGAACGAGCGTATTATCCGCAATCCCTTCCTGCTCCAAATACTGAACGAGTTCACCGATCACTCCATCCATCCGCCCGATCTCGTCGTAAAAGGCAGCCAACTCGGTGCGGGCTTCGGGAATATCCGGTAGATAAGGAGGCACGATCACATCGTCCGGCCCGTGAGGCGGATCGACACACCCCTGATCGAAGGGGCGATGGGCGTCGTAAAATCCAACGGACAGGAAAAACGGTCTCTCTTTCGGCCTTTGATTCATGAATCCTTTCCAGTCCTCGACCTTACGAAGAACGGAATCGAATTTCTGTTCCGTGGCTTTTCCTAAATGGAATTTCCCGACACTGCCGCAGTAGTATTCGGCAGGTGCGAGCAGTTCGGGAAGAATCGCCTGTTCAGGGGGCAGAGGATCGTGGAGATTTTCCGCCCCGGTGGAATGCGGATACTTGCCCGTAAATAGGCTGCACCGGCTGGGGCTGCACGAAGAGGTCGTGACGAAAGCCTGAGTAAACCGGACGCCCCGCTTCGCCAGCGCGTCGATATTCGGCGTACGGATCGTGGGATGACCGTAACAGCCGATCTCTTTCGGCCCCACGTCGTCGGCGATCAACCAGACGATGTTCGGAGGTCGTTCAGGGATCTCCGAGGATTGCCCTAATGCGGGTGCTCCCACCACTCCAGCGGCTAACAAAGAAGTGGTTCGTAAAAACGCTCGGCGGTTCAAGGCGGTTCGATTCATGATTACCTCACACTGATTCCAATTCAATCATCGGAAGAATGGTTTCAGTATCACATAAGTGGAGGGAAAAAGAAAGGAAAGTAAGGTTCAGTCAGCGGCGGCGTTTTTGAAACGCCATTCGCTGCTTCGTTGAGGATTTACTCTTTTTCGATGAAGAAGCCCCTTGGCCAGCCGCTGCAGCGTCCTTGGTGGTATCCTCTTTTGGAGTAAGCAGAGCCTGAATCTCTTCATCGGTCAAGGCGGTGCCGAGTGGCGGTTCAGCCAAGTCGGCGACGGTTCCGTTTTTAATCGCTTCAACGACTTTGGTCGTCTCGGCCAACGTCTCCTGTCCGGCTTCACTCTGCCCCAGTTCAGTCTCACGTGAAGAGACAAGCGACGACAATCCTTTGCGTTCTAACGTCGCCATTTGTGCCTGGCCTTGATAACAACTTGGAATCGCATCCAGCAAACCGAACGCCAGTTCCCACTTTGTGGCACGGGTTAATTGGGCAGACTCACCCAGGCGCAGCGATTCCTGCAAGTCTCCGGCAATTTCACGTATCTGATTTTGAAAATTGGGAATGGCCTGTAAACAACGTTTGTCGAGTATTTCTTGGGCTTTTTTCAACTGTCCGGTATCGTACCCCAGCTCGGTTTCTGTCTTCTCCCCTTTTTCAAGCAAATCGAATGTGATCCGGCATCGCTCGAACAGGACGATATCCTTCGTGGTGACACAGGAAAAAATCGGCGCCTGACTTTGGATGGCTTCGCGCATTTTCCGAATGCCATTGGTACACAGATCGAATTCCCGGTGCATAAAGCTATGATTGGAACCGAGGTTGTCCTTCAGATTATTGATTAAGACGAGGTCGTGCCCGGCGGCGAGAAGAAGGCGGCGCATATTCGCCAGATGATTGGTGAGCAATTCGGCGCTGGTGCAATTCCAGACCGGCATTGGGCCGTCTTCCTTTATATCTTTCTGAACGCCTTCCAACGCTTGGCTCACAAGATCGATCCCGGCTTGAGGAAGCCAGTACGCACCTTTATCCGTCAAAAAACACGTGATGTTCTGATCGGGCTGCTTCGACCGGATCCCGGATTCAAGAGTGGCGAGTTTCGCGATCATCGTTTTAAAGGCTTGATCGTCCACCTCCCAGGCATGGTCGGCCCCGGTGAGCTGATTGAACGTGGCAAGTTGCACGGCATTCGTTTGAAGAATACCGATGACCTCTTCGGTAATGAGTACAGCCGGTTTTTGGCTCATAGAGTCAATACATAGACACAACATTCCTTCTCTTCAAATTGTAAAAAGAGGAAGAATAACCGTGTCAATAGAGTATATGAGCGAGGGATAATCTTTTGGGCTTCCTCGCAGATTAATACTACTGTAATTATATTAGAATTTCACACAAATACAAGACATTTTCTTAAACACAAACAAATCAAATGTTTTTATACAGGAAGCAATGAGAGATCGCTCCAATCAAAAGAGAGACCAATTCCTGACAGGCGTAGTTATTTCGTTTCGTAAATGGATCGATTTTCCCCCGTCCTCACCGGTTTCAATCCAAGCCACGGAAAGCCGGTTCGTCATCGAATCGAGTGCGATCACGGGTTGACGCGCGGAAAATTCTCCACTGTTTAAGCGTTTCCCGGACGAAACGGTCATCGTCTGAGGATCGATCGTGGTATAGAAAATATCACTGAACCACGCATCGCCTTCCTGCCAGACAACATGCGCCTTCCCCTGTGTGTCGAAAACGATACTCGGCTGCGTGGCGGAAGCGTTCCCGGAATCGATCCGAACCGCTTCACTCCACACCCCGCCAACGGGCCGGTATTGAAAGAAAAGACCGAATCGATCTTCGGCCAAATTCGGATAGACCAATCCGAGATTACCCATTCGATCCGGAAACAGTCGCGGCGGATCGAAAAACCGGCCTCCGCTTTCCGCCACTGTCTCAATTCCGCTCCACTCGCCGCTGCCGCTCATAGTCCTGGAAAGCAGTGTATACAACCCGGAATAGTCTTCCTGATACCCCCAGAGTATCGTAAGCGTGTCGTTTCCGGAGTAAGCCGGAACCGGCGCCCAATACGCCCCCCCGCCCGCGTCATCCGAGGCGCTCCGGTGCGGCGCGATATCCCGCACAGTCTCCAGTGCTCCAGCCGGGTGGCGTGTAATGAAATAGATATCCGCACGTTCGCCGGTGAGGTGAAAATCGTACCACGTCACATGAAGCCGCCCCTTGGGATCGATGGTGATCTGTGGCACGAAACCATTATCCCCCCCATGCCCAGCCTGTGTCTGGGTCAGCCGGACATCATCGGCAAGGAATCCTTCGCCTGGAGGTTTACGATTGGTGTATATCTCGATGTTGTCGATCCAATGTCCCAACGCTGTGGAATGACGGGCGTCCTGCCAGACGGCGTGGATCGTGTCCGACGAATCGATCGCGATGGCGGGATGGATCGCTTCCACCCCGCCACGATCCATCCGTTCGGGCGTACCTGGAATTCCATTCTCCACGCTTTGCCACCAAACCTGAAGGCGGGGAACGCCGGACGAATCGTCCGTGACGGTATAGACCAGATGAACGGTTCCCGTCGAATCCACCGCCATCGCCCCCTGCGTGTTTCGTCCGAACTCGATGGAATCGAACGGATTGGACACGATTACGTCCGGCTCGAACTCGGCGGTGTGGAGCGTAACAGGCGTAATCAGAATCAAGCCTGTAATAACGACAATAAACACCGATCTCGTTTCGTTCATGGCTTTTCTCTTGTTAGAATACCGCTTACTCATACAGTGCCCAAAACGGCACGCCCGTCGAACCGTTCCAGATTTCCTGACGGATGACAGGCGATTGCAAATCCCCCCAAGAGGCGTAGAACCAGCCCTGAACGTCCATCGAACGGATAACCGTATCGGCGACCCCCACCGGCGGAGCGATCCACGAGTTGTCTTCACTCAGAACGTTCAAACCCCAGTAGCGCCCCTGTGGATCGCCGAAGCAATCGTCACTGGGTTGCCCTTCGCCGTCGATGGCGCAGACCGCGATCCCAAACGAAGAGACTTGATGAATGACATCGATACCACTTCGATGAAGCAGCTGCCACCCCGTAATCGTTTCGCCGGGGAATTCCACGACCTCGATCCGCCGCATCCCATCGTTGTGATCGATCACCAATGCGGCCTTGCTTGTTATTTCGCACACTTCGGCAAAAGTTTTAACGGATAATTCAGGCTGATAGGCCGTGCCGGATGAGGCGTAAACGAATCCGATCAACTCACCGTTTTGGACTTTTGCGGATGCGAATCCTTCCAGCGCAGGGAACCAATTCTCTCCATCGTGTCGAAGAAGATTCCAGACTCTGCCGCCAAGAAGCATGGTGTATTGTTCCGTACCGTCATCGTGCAAATAGCATAGAACCGTTTCGTTCTCAACTTGATCCGTTACGAATTTGAAACCGGAGCGCGTCAACAATTCTTCGAGCGTCAATTCGTTCTCCTCGAATTCGACACATCGGGTTATGACTTCGTCCGTCGAATTTTTGATGACGATCCCCGCTTTGTTGGCGGCATGGACCGAAACAGAGAGAGAGACGATGAGCAGGGCGGCTAGAGCGAATTTCGTTTTCATGATAGAGACAACCTTTCCCGTGGGATATTTTGTCACTTGGCCGGGAATCAAGAAATGGGCGGTTGGAGAGCGGGTAAAGAAAAATCCCCGGTTTCCTGTTGCGCCGGGGATCGGATGCTATTCACTCAACGAATTGAGCCACGTTCTCGTACCCCGAAGAAGCGACGATTCCCCCCAATGGCAGGTTTCCTGGCTTACGGCCGTTAGCGTTTCGCCCTTCCCATCCATCAGGACAGTGGGTGACGCTTGCGCGTCATCGAAAAACATGACCGATTACAGTGGCGGGTCCACGCCGGATTCTCACCGGCTTCCCTTTTCATCCGCAAAAGGCGAACACCACCAGGGGTTATGATGGAAACACTATAGAGATTCTTTGAAGCCGCATCAAGGCGCAGTCCACGTTTCTTTTGAAATGTCCGAATGATTGGCAAGTCGAACGATGCGCTCGATCCGTTCCGCATCGGTCACGGACACCCCATACTCAAGCACACCGGGAACCCCGCCCATCGAAACATGAGGATTTCGGTATGTCATCAGACCATCCACGGTTTTGCGACAGGTCACATGGTATTCTTTCGCTCTTGTTTTTTGGATGATCTCCTCGATGGTCTCTTCGTTCACCCCGCTGCCGGGCATGATCACGATCGAGTCTTCCGCCCGTTCGACCAGTTCAGCGATTAAGTCCACGCCATCGATTGCTTTGTTTTTCTGTCCGGAAGTGAGAATCCGGTTGAATCCCAACTGGATAATATCGTCCAGTGCCTGGAATGGATCGCAGGTCATATCGAACGCGCGGTGAAACGTCACACTCATCGGCCGGGCGAGAGCGATCAGTTCCAGGCAGCGTCCGGTATCGACATGTCCGTCCGGTTTTAACAAGCCGATCACCACCCCGTCGCATCCCAGTTCCTTCGCCACGGAGACATCACGTTTCATCATATCGAACTCAATTTCCGAATAACAGAAATCCCCCCCACGAGGCCGCACGATCGCGTTCAGCCCGATACGCAGACTGCGGCGGGCGGAATCGATACACCCCGCACTGGGAGTTGTGCCCCCTTCGATCAGGTTGTCGCACAGTTCCACACGATGCGCCCCGCCCCGTTCGGCTTCGATCGCCGACTGAACCGAGTTGACACACGCTTCGATTTGAATCGTCTCGTTCATCACAAAACTCCGATCTGATGTTTTTCCAACCCTGATATCCGTCACCATTCAGTTCGGTCTCTTATCCCACCGAATCGATATACAATAGATGAAATCACCTTCTTTGAAAGGATCGCAACTAATGAGAAACGCTATCCGATGGATCCTCCGTTCTGCATCATCTCTATTGATTACATTAGCAATACTCTCTCCACTCGTCCCGGTGTGGGGAGCCGAGTCTTCGGGCGTTGTGCGGGGGCTTGTTCTCGACGCTTCGACGAATCTACCAACTGCATGCTCGGTTCGTATTACCGACGCCAGCGGAAACGTCGTCGTCGAAAACGAATCCTACCTGGCGGGATTTCGATCCAACGGCCGATTCGAGAAAACGCTCCCCGCCGGACGGACCACGATCCGTGTCACACGAGGCTTCGAAACACGAGCCTACGAGAAAAGTTTCAACTTAGCGCCTGGCAGAACGGCGAACCTTAAACGCACATTGTCACGCTTCGTCGATCTGCGAAAACGCGGTTGGTATGCAGGCGACAGCCACGCCCACATGGTCCACGGCGAACGAACCATCCACACCAGTTTCGAAGACGCCGCCCTCGCCGTCCACGCCGAAGACCTCCACTATTTCAGCCTGAGCCACGCCTGGCTTCTCGACGATCCGACCCCGGAAAAACTGGACGGCATTCTCTCGAAACTCTCGACACCCGATTGCACGATCACATGGAACGTCGAGTCTCCGAAGAACTACTACAAGGGGAATGCCGGCGCGTGCCTGGGACACGGCTGGTTCATCGGCGCGCGGGGCCGTACACCGAATGGGAAAAACCTGATCGATCTTCTGCAGGAAACTAGCGCCTGGGATTATGAATCGGACAAGCCAACCTACGCCAATTTCGAAATCCAACGGCTGATCCACGAACAAGGCGGAACCTGCTACTACACCCATCCAGCCCGCTGGTGGTGGGGCGCGTGGGGCGGTCGTGGGATCTATCCGCGTGTGGAGCGCATGAAAATATCGAACATGGCGGTCGAATTGCCGCTCGATACGCTGATCGGTCCGACTTACGAGGGTCTGGATGTCATGATGACCACCGGCGAAGCGGGAGCCAACAAAAAGAGTTTTCAGCTCTGGTGTCTGCTCCTGAATCACGGCTACCGGATCGCGGCGACGGCTTCATCCGACAGTTGTTTCGACCGGCGAAACGGGGGACGCCCCGGAGCCGTGCGAACATATACGTATCTGGACGAACCGTTCTCGCTTTCCGCCGTATCGAAAGCCACCGCGCGAGGCCGCACATTTATTACCAGCGGCCCGTTGCTGCTCGTTTCGGTGGAAGGGAAGCCGCCCGGAACCGCGTTTCCCGCCGACGGCAGCCCGAAAGAACTCTCCATCGAAGCGTGGGCGTCGGGAACCGATCCCGGCGGGCTGACTCGAATTGAAATTTTCCGTAACGGCAAACCGCTTGAGCCGATTAAACTCGATCAGCCGAAGTCCTACAAAACCCGTATCCCGATCGACGAAACGGAAAACGCCTGGTGGTGTCAATAGCCGGGTACCTTTGACCCACCCAGAGTCGGGTTGGTTTGACCCG
>CAZSIZ010000016.1:32505-35531 GCA_964606645.1 uncultured bacterium | reverse complement strand
GGTATTGGATTTCCCTCCAAATCAGACAGTTGCGTTACTGTCTGATTATAGCACACAAAAAAAACACCACTTTTTACCTAATTCTATGACGTGCACCCACGACTTAATACGATCGAGAAACTAGTACGTATCTCGTCGCGTCTTTGAGAAAGTAAGGATTCGTCTTTCTACGCCTCCAGCACCCACGGTGCACGGTAGGCACGGTTGAGCAGGAAATTCGCACCGGGATCGTCCAGGATTTTCTCCTTGACGGGATCCCACTTGAGGTCGCGGCCCATCATCAAAGCGACGTTACCCAGATGCGCGAGCGTGATCGAGCGGTGCGCGATTTCGACGGGCGCGACGGTTTCCTTGCGGGAGATCATGCAGTCGATGAAGTTTGTGACGTGATCGCTGCTTTCGTAGAGATGGATTTCTCTGTCCTCGATTTTTGAATTGAGAATTTCCTTGGAACTTGCGTCGTGCTTTCCCCGGTTCGCCCATACCCAGCCATCGCTTCCTTCGAACGTCACCCCGCCTTTCTCTTTGCTGGAAATAATGAGTGTCACGCCATTCTCATAGACGCACTCGAAATAGTATTCAGTTGCCGTATTGTAAACCGGACCGTTGGCAAACGTTCCTTTCGCGTTCTTGATCTGAACGGGGCCGGTGGTTTCGGTGTCCATTCCCCATTGGGCGATATCGGGATGATGGCCGCCCCAATCCGTGATCTGACCGCCCGAATAATTCAGGTTCCAACGGAAATTCACTCCGACACGGGCGGGACAGTAATAGTCGTCCGGCGCAGGGCCAAGCCACAGGTCGTAATTGAATCCATCGGGGATGGGCATGGGATCGGTCTGATGGGCGGTTTTGCCATAATCCGGGATTCCACCGGGCAGCCCGCAGCGCACCGTCTCCAATTTTCCGATTCGTCCGTTACGCACGAGTTCGCAGACGCGGCGGAAATTCCGATCGGACCGCTGCTGGCTTCCGGTCTGCCAGACGATTCCATTGCGCTTGACCGCGTCGGACATCGCCCGCCCGTCGGCCACGGTGAGCGAAAGAGGCTTCTGACCGTAGATATCCTTCCCGGCGTTGGCCGCCGTGATGGCGATGATGGCGTGCCAGTGATCTGGTGTGCCGATATAGATTGCGTCGATATCGTCGCGCCCGATGACGTTTCGGAAATCCTCATACGCCGCGCAGCCCACGCCATCGTAGTGTTCGTCCACGATCCGCTTCGCCGGTTCGCGGCCCCGGATGCTTCCGTCCCAATAACCGGGGCCTTCTTTATTCACATCGCAAACGGCAGTGACGCGAACGCGGTCGTCTCTCAGAAAGTTCCTCAGCCAGTTGGTTCCGTTGTTCCCCGTACCAATGAATCCCATCGTGATTTTATTGCTTGGCGCATTCGCCCCCAGCACGGTTGAGGGCACGATCGAAGGAAACGCGGCTGCTGTGGCCAGTGACACCAGAAATCCACGCCGTGACGGCTTACGTTCGCTCATGGTTATTCTCCCAACTATTTTTCGTTTATTGGATATCGGAACATCGTACTGCGTTTTTGTTTCGACTCACATCCGTTGATCGAGATTTTTTCCCGTTTCTTTATGCTGGAATTGGGGAACGATTTCTGCGATCAACCGAAATAAATCTTCCTTGGCGACCTGTCGGTTCGGGTTTTGGATCCAATCAGTGATTTCGTCCAGTAATCGTTTGACGACACCGGGTTTGACTGGCTGATAGGGGATCGCCAACACATTTTTCATTCCGACCTCAACCGTTGTTTCTCCCTCACCTACAAATTCCTCGAACGGCTTTTCTCCGCTTGTATCGAGCGACGTCAGGACCAATGGATACCGACCATCGTTCATGTCGGATTGAACGTTTTCTTTGGCTAACCGTTCGTCCGAGTAGATTTTCGCTTCGAAACCGTGATGGCGCAAAACTAATTTCGCGACTGCTTCCAATTCGATTAAGTCGCTTTTCGGATCGAGACGTGGAATCAAGATTCGATCTTCCGGAGCGCAAAAGGCCGCCAGCAGGCAGATTTGTCCCGCTTCCTGCATGGAGATGAAATAGCGCTTCGTATCTCTTGGAGCGGCAAGCGGCTGTCGCTTCTCGATCCGGCGCAGAAAACTGTCCAGAAGACTTCCGTCTGAAAAGGCGACGTTGGCGAAGCGGGCGGATGAAGCCGTTTTATTTATATATTGTTGAGAGAAGGCAAGGTGCTCCATCACCCGTTTGCTGGCTCCCATAAAACCAACGGGATTGGCGGCCTTGTCGGTCGATACGCTGAAATACTGGTAGGGTGTTTCCTTGCGCGATAACCAATCCAGCAGGCGGGCGCATTTCACGATATTCGTATCCAGGAGTTGAATGAGCGAGTAGATATCTTTTTCCGACCGCACGTGTTTGAGTGCCGCGAAATTGAGAATGCAATCGTAGGGCGGAGAATCATCGAGAAACCGCTCCATCACCGGCGACCCGAAATCCAGAGGGAATGTCTTGAAATCCTCAACCTCGAAATCCAGTTCGCGGCTGCGAAGATCGCGTACGAGTTCGGCCAAACCGTTCTCGTTTTGATCCACGACGTGAAGAACCTTCGGACGATACGGGATCATCGCCCGAATCGTGGCCGAACCGATACTTCCCGCCCCGCCGATCACCAGAATTCGGCTCTTACCGATACGCTCGTGCAGCGATGGGCTGTACCGATCCACATCGGCGGAAAAGAGGGATGTTTCGCGTCCCGTAATCGTTGATACAATCGAATCGGTACTCATCGGGATGATACTTTCCGTTGATGATTGATACTGAACTCCATCTCGCGCATTATAATGGCATTCGCTGCCGATGGATATTGTTCCGGCAGGGCTTCCCATTCAGGGCCTGTTTGTTTTATGCTTAATGAAAATGTATCAAGATAAATTTTGGGGAACAGATAAAGTTATTGCTTTAGGTATAGCTGTTGCTGGACAAATAGCTTTTTTAGGGGCTGGAATTTATCGTTGGAATTTAAAAGATTTTTTTGGGGCATTAGG
>CAZSIZ010000016.1:0-32495 GCA_964606645.1 uncultured bacterium | reverse complement strand
ATGTATCAATCTATTCCGAATGAATTTGGAATCAATAGGAGAAGAAGCGAATGAAACTCAATCGACGGGAATTAATTAAATCAGCTGGAGCGGGTTTGGGAGCCATCGGTTTACTCAGCCCCGTCGCGCTGGCGGCGAATTCGAGCCGCACTTTCTCGAAACCCTCCAAAATGAAAGTCGGTCTGGTCACTTATAACCTTGCCAAGAGTTGGGATATCGAAACGATTATTAAAAACTGCGAGACAGCGAAATTTCAGGGCGTCGAACTTCGGGCGACTCACAAGCATGGTGTGGAATTGTCCCTGACGAAAACCCAGCGAGAGATCGTCAAAAAACGATTCCAGGACTCGGACGTCGAACTGATGGGCCTCGGCAGCGCGTATGATTACCATACGCCCGATCAGGACAAACTGCGTAAAGACATCGAAGCGACCAAAAAATATATCAAACTCGCTTCCGACGTCGGCGCGACCGGAATTAAAGTGCGTCCCAACGGATTCCCGAAAGAAGTTCCCCATGAAAAAACGCTGGAACAAATCGGGAAATCGCTGCGTGAAGTCGGTGCGTGCGGTCAAGAATTCGGTGTCGCCATCCGAGTGGAAGTACACGGCCGGGGCACGTGTCTCTTGCCCAACATCAAAGTGATGATGGATACGGCCGATCATCCAAACGTCGGTGTCTGCTGGAACTCGAACAGCCAGGACCTGGAAGGCGAGGGATTCGATTACAATTTCAACCTGGTGAAAGATAAGATCATCTCGGTCCACATGCGCGATCTGTTCGACGACCGGTATCCCTTCCGCCGTCTGCTGACCGGCCTGAACGAAATTGGTTATACCGGCTATTGTCTGGCCGAACTGCATCACAGCAGTCCCGATCCGATTCTATGCATGAGGTATTTCCGGGCGTTATGGCTGGCCTATCAGGGGCTTCTTTGATTGTTTAAGTTGTCAGTTGTCAATCCACCATCTTTTCTAATCGGGGCGGCTCGACAGGCGTTGATACGTTTCAATCATCCATTGCGCGTCACTTGCAACCGATTTCACCTCCGCCGGATCGGGACGAATCGTCTCGATCGTTTCGGGGGCGTCGACAAAATGTTTTAAGCAGCGATGTAAATCGTCGGCGTCGCCCAGATCGAACAGCATCCCGTTCCTGCCGTCTTCGACCAGATCGGCCATACCCCCGAACCGGGATGCGATCACCGGAACTCGTGCCAGAAACGCTTCATGAATCGTGATAGGTGAATTCTCGAACCAGATCGACGGGACGATCAACACATCGGTTTCGGAGAGAATGCGGGGGATATCGCGGTTCTCCGCCCGTCCCCGCAGCGTAATCCCCGGATGCGCGATCGCGGCCTGGATCCGTTGGACGTAGCCGGTGAACTCGGACAGGTCGCCGTAGACGTTCAGTTCCGCTTCGTCATGCGGCAGTCGGTTGAAAGCGTCGATCAGCACGTGCAATCCCTTATGCTCGACTAACGTTCCGACAAACGTAAAACAGATCGGGTGTTCGGGCGCGCGGGGCGGCGGCAACTCACCCAACGGAGCGATCCCGTAATCGGAGAACGTAATACGGTCCGGATCGAGACCGAATTGGATGAATTTTTCTCTCAGGAAGGGAGACGGGGCTATGAACAAATCAACGCCCTCGAACAACTTGCGCACGGCGGTCATTCGCCGATGGACGTTTCGTTCCAGGCGTCGACGCTGCGCCTTGCCGAGCCACCCTTCCACGAACGACTGAAACCGGGACAGCGCGCTTGGGCGATAGGCTTGGCCTTGGGCCTGAATCAGTTTTGGCTCACCCCAGCACGCCGCGCAGAAATCGATGCTCCCCGTTGGCTGCGCTTCGGTCTTGAATTGGAAGCGGCGTCTTTTTCCCGCAAAACCGGCGAGTGAAATCCGCTCGTTCTTCCATCCACGATCTTCCTCACGCTGTTTGGGATCCAGGAAACGTTCGTAAATTGTTTCTCCTTCACACGTAATAGAAAAGCGCACACCGTCACCGGGATGTTCGTACGTATCGGGAGACATCGCTGCGGCGAAAACCAGGGAGGAATCGTCTTCAACGTCACACGCAAACGAGATCGACGCAGGCGGGTGAGCGTACACGACGTCCCGCGTATCTCCCTGAATATCGCATCGGCCTGGGGCAACGAAATTCGGATCGGAGGTTTCGATTCGGCCACGCCGCATCGCCGGAATCAACGTCGGTTCGTCCGAACGCTCCATCGCAACAAAGAAGCGTTTCAGCAGCCTCGCGAGCCGCCCGGAGGGAAAAACATAACGCGAAATACACGGCGCACAGCGGGCTGGATCGACGTCCTGACAGACGCTTCCTTCGCCCATAAACCGCTGTCCCCCGCCACGGGGACACGTCAGCCAATAATCGTGCAGTGTAAACACAACAGGAATTCCACGCTCACCGCACAACCGGACGCAGCCGAAAGACAACCCTAAAAGATGATGGAAATGAACGGCGTCCGGACGGAACTCGTCCAGCAGTGCTACGAAAGCCGTTTCGACGTTGGGATTATTGTATGTCTCTTCAAAGGAACGGAAGGCATGATTGTTGACAATCTCTACAAACGACAGTCCGTCGAATTCGCCTTGACGAGTCGAGTAGTTCGGGCGTTCGTGGTCGGTCTCTCCGAAAAATAACTGGACCTCGTGGCCCTGTCTTTGTAACTCGCGGCTTAGATGGTAACAGTACAATTCGGAGCCAGCCTGATGCCGGGGAAGAAAATCGTGTATGACTTGGAGCACTCTCATTCGTCGGACGGCTCCTTGATTGGCGGGATCAATCCGAGTTTGGCCAGAATCTGGTAGCGGCGGGATGAAAGGTACTGGTTGATCGCCGATTTCAATTCATTCCGCTCGCCTGTCAACGCATGAACCATCGCGTCGAGCTGCGCGAGCGCGTCCGCCCCGTCCTCCGAACCAGTGGCTCCCATCATCGCCAGGAGCGCATTACAGGTTCGATCTTGCCGGTCTTGAATACGGGCGAGTTCATTCTCCAGGTGCCGGGCGTGTTGTGCCTTTTCCTTGAGGATCGATTCCAGATTCGTGGCGTGTTTGTCCTTCTCACTGAGCATCGATTCCAGATTGGCTGCGTGCGTCTGATTCGATTGTAAAAGCCCATCCAAATTCTCGATATGGGTTTCAAGTGCTTGATTTCGAGTTTCAAGATTTTTCGTATGATCGCTTAAATTTGTAATATGGGTTTCCAGGTTCCGACCGTGTTCCAGCACATCGGCGTTTTGCTTTTGCAATTCTTCGATACGCACTTGAAGTTTTTCCGAATGATCCAGCAAGCTGCTATTATGCTGTTGAAGTTCGACGTTCAGTTTCTGATGGTTTTGGCTTTCCTTGACACTTTCTTTCAAGAGATGATCCACGTTTTCCGCATGTTCCAGATGTGATTGTTGGAGCGCATCCAGGTTTTCAGTGTGAACCAATAACTGCTTGCGTTGAGAACGCTCTTCATCGAGATCGCTATCGAGATTCTCGATATGATCGAGAAGGCGGGTAAGCTGATTCCCCTGATCGGTCAGGAGCGCGTCTTTTTCGCGGATCAAGCCCAAGTTGGACAAAGCGACGATCAGCCCCGCCACGTTCCACAAGACCGGAGAATCCGAAGCCGGATCCAATGCGGTCATCTGCTTGAAACACGCTTCGATATCCTTCGCGATCGTCTGGCGAGCGACTACTGCCAGTGTGCGGTAGGCCGGGAAGCAATTATCTTTCTCGAAATAATTTTCGTTGTAGAGCGCGTTCAGCCGGTCCCGGCCATCGGCCAATTCAGGCGCGACGCTCAGCGAAAACACCGCCATCTGCATTGCCAGCCAGCGTGGGAGATAGCCGTTCGGCAGCGTGGTGATCGAAAAGCCGGTTCGTGGTTCAAACACGGCCAGCGTTTCGGTCAAATTGGGAAGGGTATAATCCTGGTGTTCGTCCAGGAATCGGTCACGGCGCTGATACTGCACGGAGAGAAAGTCGCGGATAACCGATTCCGCTTCGGCGACGTTCGGTTCTGCGTACGGACCGCACAAAATCACCGCCCGGCTCGAAACGCGGTTCAGTTCTGCCAGAAACGCTTGACGCTCCCCAGCGGGAATATGTTCCAGCGTATCGACGCATACAACAATATCGAACGACTCGTCTTTGTAAGGGAAACAGGCATCTTCGTAGCGCACGGATTGGGGCGTATCTTCCCAAACACGATCCAGCACCGTCACTGGGTGTTCCGGTGCAAATAGGGAAAGAAAACCAAGCGCACCACCGGCGTCGAGAATCGTAAACGGCCCCTTCCCGATCCCTTCGATCGCTTCCGATACGGTCCGGTAACGCTGGTAATGATCGAACGGCAGTTCAAGCAAAAAGCGCTTCCGGTCCATCCTTGATGCGTTTATATCTATTGTCCCGACCGGGTATGTTTCACACTTGTGACGCACAGTCAGATCGCAGCCACCCGGCGGTAATTTCACCGGACTCCAGCGATGTACCCATTTGCCATCGGTTCCCTTCCCTTCCAGGTATCGAATTTTCAAATCGCCAAGAAAGAGGTCGGGATGGCTCTCTGTTTCTGTCTGGATCGTAAGGGAAAGATGCAATGGTTCGGTTTCAGGATTCAATACATACATTGCATCGCCGCTTTGTAATTGCGTGGTCATTCGTGCCGAACGCGGTGTGACACAGACTCGATCGCCAGTGGTTTGGATCGCTTTGGAAAGAGAGGAATTGACTGTTTCAAAATCGCGAAGCATCTCATCGGCGCGTCCGTTTTCGCTTCGGCAAGCAGCCAATTCCAGTTCGTATGGTTCCGAGCCGAAACGAATCGCAGTACGGAATCCACGCTGCTCGAACAAACGAACCCAATAAGATGGCGGGCGTTCGTGGATGTGCGACGGTTCCGGACGGTCGAAGTGGAGAGGATCGGGTGTTGAAATCAGACAGACACCGTTCTCTTTCAAGACACGAATCACTTCATCGACGACCGCTTCTGGATCCGTGACGTGTTCAAGGATATCGAAAAGCGAAACCACATCGAATGATGCGTTCTTAAAGGGCAGTGGTTCGACCAGCCCCTGAACGATTCTCCCGTCCGAATCGGGACGCTGCCGCAGAGCGTAGGAACTGATATCGACACCGACGGCATCCACTCCCAGTGCCTTCGCCTGATCGACAAGAAACCCGTAGGCGCATCCGGCGTCGAGCCATCGCATATCTTCACCGAAACAGGATTTCATCCATTCGATCGACGAGGTCCAGTCGGCGTGTTCGTTTTCGTAACCGGCTTTGCTGTAGCCGCTGCCTTTCCCATGGAAATAATCGTCACCGTATTTCAGATCGAGGGGATGTCGCCGGGATGGTCTCTTTTCGTTCGTCATAATATCACGCTTCGCCGATTTCGGTCTCCTGCCATTTCACTCATTCAAACACCGAGTCGATCGATCATATCAGTTCTTCAAGCGTCCATTCGGACTCCATTGCGAATATTCCGTGTTGATCGGTTATCCGCTCGCCGACGGAGAATGTATAAGCACGCTCCCAATGATCGACCGCTTGCGGAAATCCATCGAACCGATTGTAGCAGCAGAGCGTCAGATAGTATTGTCCGGTCAATAGAGGCAATCGGGGCAGGGTACAGCGGATCGATCCCCGATATCCGGTCCGCTCGAAATCGAACGCCATCTTCTGATGATGCCAGAAATGATTCGAGCCGTGAACGTAGGTCCCGTCCGAACGAAAAATCTGATAACCGAAAACCGTTCCCTGAATCGGCGCTTTCACCTCGAAAACCGCATCGACGGTGACGGCATCGTTCGTATCGAAAACATCCGCCGCCTTACTGTCTTGCCCGCGCATCACGATGGATTCGACATAAATCTCTCCCGATCCCCATCGCGGGCTGTCGGATTCGCTCCCGGATCGAACGTCATCCGGCGTTTTATCCTGGTGCACCATATCCAGGTAGGCGTCGAGCACTTCATCCGGCGCGCCTGCGGCCAGCAACTTGCCGTGGTCCAGCAACGCGACTCGCGTGCAGAAATGCCGGACGGTAGCGAGATCGTGCGAGACGAAGAGCACGGTTTTTCCCTGCTGCTTGAATTGATTCATGCGGTCCAGGCATTTGTTTCGGAAACGTTCGTCGCCGACCGCCAGTGCTTCATCAACGATCAGGACATCGGGATCGACGGCTGTCGCGACCGCAAACGCCAAGCGTAAATACATCCCCGTTGAATATTCCCGAACCGGGCGGTCGATAAAATCCTCCAACTCGGAGAAGTCGATGATATCGGGAAGAAGCCGATTCGTCTCCTCACGGGTATACCCCTGCAGCGCGCAGTTGAGATAGACGTTGCTTCGTCCTGAAAATTCGGGATGGAAACCGGTTCCCAATTCGAGGATAGACGCCACCGAACCATCGACCCGGACGTGACCTTCGGCAGGCTGGGTGATCCCGGAAAGCATTTTCAGTAATGTGGATTTCCCCGCCCCATTGGGGCCGATGATTCCGAACGTCTCACCTTGCTCGACGTTCAGGTAGACGTTTCGCAACGCCCAGAAATCGCGATGAAGACGCTTCTTCAATGCCACGGTCTCCAGAACGCGATGGAAGGGATGGCGGTAGATTTTATAACATTTCCCAAGATTACTGACTTCGATCATAGTGTCTTCCGCCAGTCGAATATAAGAATCAATTGAGCATCCTGAAAAAAGAACGATCCCCAAGTCCCCTCTCCCTCTGGGAGAGGGCTAGGGTGAGGGGGGCAGTGCAAAAACGTATCGATAATTCAGATATTACAAAACGCTCAATTAAAACGAAATTGAAGAAAATCCGAATCGTCCTGGGTTGTGGATTCAAGTATCGCCGGGCCGCCTTGTTTGAGCATGGCCTCCATTCGCTCGATGAGATAATCCGCTCGAGTCCCGATTCGCCGCTCGCCGAGCATGCCGATCATCTCCTCCGTCGTCAATCCAATACTCACGGCCAGGGCATCCGTCAACGAATTCAGTTTCAAAGCGCCGTCCGACAACGTTGGAAAGTTCCGGTCCGTCCCCGCGAATTCGATCGCCATCTCCCCGTAACATTCGAGCAATTTCTTTTTCAACCGTTTTTTCTCTTGGGGAGACAGCCCATCGGCGGTGTCTTCTAGCAATTCGACTTTTGCGGTCCGATAGGGAAGCGGTTTAACGATCTCTTTGATTTCAACCCGCTTGATTCCAAGCAAAAGAATATTGCTGCCGCCATCGGACCGTGTTTCGTGCTTGAGAATGGTTCCCAGGCAAGCCACCGGATAAATATCGGACGCGTCTTCACTGTCATTCACCGCATCGGACTTGAGCGAGACTCCCCCGATCAAACGTTCTCCGTTCAACGCATCCTGCAGCAGCGACAGATAAGGTTCTTCAACAATTTGAAGCGGCAGCACGGTGCTGGGAAAATGCACGATATTGGATAACGGGAACAGAGGAAGGTTCCCGGAAAAATTCTTCAAATTGATCGATTCATACATATCAATTCTTCCCTCATTATAAAAGTTGGGTCTAGGGTTCAGGGTTTAGGGTTTGGAACCGTTCCAATCGAACGAAGCCCCTAAACCCTGAACCCTAGACCCTGCTTTATTATAATCGGACCGGCGAAATAGTGAAATGTTTCGGGCGATATGATTTTTCAACGACAGGATCACTTTGCTTGTCCCTTCCGATTCGCCATAATGAATGGGTATTGGAAATTTCCGCAAAGGAGCGTTGTCATGAGTAAAAAATTGATCGCACCAAAAAACGGTCCTGCCCCGGTCGGGCCTTATTCACCCGCCGTCGCGGCCAACGGTTTTCTGTTCGTATCGGGGCAAATCCCTCTGAATCCGGCGACCAGCGAATTGGTCCTGGACACGTTCGAGAATCAAGCCCGTCAAACATTGGACAATCTTCAAAGCGTCATCGAAGCGGCGGGCGCAACCCTGAACGATGCCGTCAAAGTCACCATTTTCCTAGCGGACTTGGCCCGTTTCGATGAATTGAACCGAATCTATACCGAGTATTTCGACGAAAGCAAACCGGCCCGCGCCTGTATTCAGGCCGCCCGTCTTCCCAAAGACGTGGTAATCGAAATCGATGCCATTGTGGCTCTCGACGCCGACTAAACGAATCATGCTTGCCTGAAAAAAGGCGGAATTATCCATGAGGGAGAAAAACCGTTGACGTCGCTGCTGAAAGCATCCATAAACCGGCTGCCTTCGATATTACGCCGTAACTGGTTCTCTTTCGGATACCGGTCCGCTCTCGATCGGGGTCGTTTGGTCCGTGATACGCTTCATCCTACTTTCGTCAAACAGACGCCTTTCGATTCAACGAAAATCCTCCGCTGTTTCACACTGCCTCCATTAAGCGTTCTGAAGCCGCATTCAAGCTGGATCGCCTGTGTTTCCCGGCTCTATCTCTCCCACTGCTTCGACCTGCTCGGTTCGGGTTGGGTAAACGTACGTTACGGGATGGATTGCCAGGGACTCGAAGAATTCCGATATTCGCCGGAGGTTCGGGATACTCAGTCCATCGACACGCGGATCAACCAGAAAAACCTTCCGAATTCCAGGCGTATTCTGGAGACGATTGGTTCGGACTATCAACCCATCGACTGGCAGCGGGATTTCATATCCGGTTACCGGTGGAAAGAAAAAACTTGGTCCAAGCGCGTTCGATATGGCGATCGTTCCGGTGCGGATATCAAAGTGCCCTGGGAACTGGCGCGGATGCAGCACATCCCCACGCTGGTCTATGCCCACGCATTGGCCTCGGCGGGCGAAGAGGATTTTTCAGCACCCGAAACCTACTCCTTGGAATTTCAGAATCAGGTTCTGGATTTCATCGCCAACAATCCGCCGCGATTCGGCGCGAACTGGGTTTGCGCGATGGACGTGGCGATTCGCGCCGCGAACTGGCTGGCCGCCTACGACCTTTTCCGCGCGTCAGGAGCCGAATTTCCCGAACGGTTCACCCGCGAATTCATCCGCAGCATTTACGAGCACGGACACCACATCGCCACGCACCTGGAATGGAATCCCGGCCTGCGTGGAAACCATTATTTAACTAATATTGCCGGTTTGATTTTCATTGCGGCTTACTTACCGGGCAAGGATGAAACCAACCGGTGGCTGGCGTTCGGTATTCAGGAATTTCTCGATGAATTCCAACTCCAATTCCAGGAGGATGGGACCAATTTCGAAGCTTCGACCTGCTACCACCGGCTCTCCGGCGAAATCGCGTTGTATACGGTTGCCCTGATCGCAGGGCTGTCTCCCGAAAAGTTCGATGTACTAAACGGCGCTTATTTTCGAAACGATTCCCCAACGCATCCGGCTTTCCAGTTCCGCGATCTTCCGTTTTATCCATTCCCCGGCCATCCTCAAAAAGAGACGCCTCTTCCACCTTGGGTTTTCGAGCGATTGAACGGAATCGCCGAATTCACGGCAGCGATGACAACTCCCGATGGTTCCGTACCCCAAATCGGCGACAACGACAACGGCCGATTCTTCAAATTCCATCCCGTCTTCGATTTTCCCAATGTGCAACCGGAATGTCCGACGGAAAATGTCCTCGATCACCGGCATCTTGTGGCCGCCTGCAACGCGATTCTCAACCGGCAGGATATGACGGAATTGGCGGGTGACGGCTGGATCGATTACCATATAATTAAAGGGCTGGCGGGAAATTTTCACGTTCGAGAAGAAACAACTCCCGCTTCCAAACCCATGACGCTAACCGATTCCCCATTCAACATTCTGGAGAACCTTACTTATTACGAATATAAGGATTTCGGGCTTTACCTGTTCCGCTCATCAAGCCTTTATCTCCTCTTCCGATGCGGCTCCATCGGTCAAAACGGTAACGGCGGGCACGCCCACAACGACCAACTCTCATTCGTCCTCTCGCTGTTCTCAATCCCCGTTTTCATCGATCCGGGAACGTACCTATACACCCCGATTCCCGGCAAACGAAATCTTTTTCGCTCGACTGCCGCACACAACACCTTGGCGGTTCAAGGCCGTGAACAGCATCCCTGGCCCGATCCGAAGCGCGGACTCTTTCAGTTATTGGGCGGCTCGGCTCCTGCCGTTCTGGAAACTCGCAAACACGGGATCACCGCCGTCCATCACGGATTCGACGTTCCGCACCAGCGCGCGCTGGATATCCACTCCACGGGGCTAACGGGAATCGACGAATGCCGCGAGCCGGATAAAATAATCTCGTTTCATCTAGCGCCCGGATTGAGGGCTGAACTTACGAATGATGGAATCGTTTGTATTCCACTGACCGATTCGCCATATACACTCACGCTCAGCAGCGGACACGGCGTATGGTCGATCCAGGGCAGTTCTTATTCCGCCGCCTACGGCAGGATTCAAGAGACTGAAACCATTCGACTACAAAGTGCCTCCGAACGAATCGAATGGGAAATCGGGATTCAACGATGATGACGCCCCGAAAAAAGATACTCATGCTTTGCGTGAATTACTGGACCTCCTGCTATCAGGTCGGCAGCCATCACCTGGCCCGCGCGTTTGCCGAGGCCGGTTGGGATGTCGCGTTTCTCTCGTCACCCATCACCCCGCTCAACCTGGCCCGCTTCTGGAATCCCGAACTGCATGACCGGCTCTCGATCTACCGGGCGGGAGGAGACCACGATCTCGACAATCGACTCTGGACAGACATCCCCTTTGCCTTGTTGACGCCGGATATGCTGTCACGAAGATGGGTATATACTCATTGGGCTAAAACCAGTTTCCCCAATATCGTCAGGAAACTGAACCGGCAAGGTTTCGGAAACCCCGATCTCGTCTACATCGACAACGTTCGGATGGCCGGGCTGCTTCAATCCATCAACTGCAAACAAACCGTCTATCGAATCGCCGACGATAACACCGCCTTTCCCGGCCATAACACCGTCACTCAAACGATCGAGCGGGAGTTGGTCCAATCGGCGGGGCTGGTGATCTATTCATCGGAAACCTTGCGGCCCCGCGTAGAAGCCATGAATCCCAAACAGGCGCTGCACGTTCCCAACGGAGTCCAGTACGCCCATTTCGCCGCCCGGGATACGCCCATGCCCCCGGACTATCACGCCATTCCCAAACCGATTGCGGTCTATGTGGGCGCGTTGGAATTCTGGTTCGACTTCGACCTGATCGAAGCCGCCGCCAACCGGCTTCCCCACATCTCCTTCGTGCTGATTGGACCGCCAGCCCGCGCGCGACAGCGTTTGGGACATCTAACAAACATCACCATTCTGGGTTCCATAAAACATGCTGACTTACCGCCGTATCTTCACCATGCCGATGTGGGTCTGCTCCCCTTCAACGTCTCCGGTTATCCGGATTTGATTCACGCGGCCAATCCCCTCAAGTTGTATGAATACTTCGCGAGTGGAATTCCGGCCGTTGCAACCGAGTGGGACGAACTGAACCGGCTGCAAACCCCCGCCGCGCTATGTCGAACCTCAGTTCAATTCGCCGAAGCCGTCTCGCAAGCAGTCACCTCACCACCGGACCGTGAACGACTACAGGAATTCGCCCGTTCCAAAGATTGGAAACGAATTACATCGAATCTGTTCGAGTGGTTTGAGCAGCACAATTTCTTCGCTTGATTGATGACGGGTAAGGGTGTTATTTGTTTCCGTAAGAGGGTGTTGATTAGAGGGGATTTCCGATGAGACGGTTTAATTCGCGGTAGGCGGCGGCTGGCGACTCGTGGCTGAAGACGGCGCTTCCGGCGACGATCTCATCCGCGCCTGCTTCGTGCGCCCAACGGATCGTTTCGGTGTTGATCCCGCCATCGACCTGAATCTTATACGACAGGCCGAGTTCGTCCCGCCGCCTGGCGTAATGTTCAACCTTTTTCAGTGCCGACTCGATTAACGACTGCCCCGCCGCCCCGGGATCGACAGTCATCACCAACACCTGATCCACCGACTCCAAATAGGGATCGAGGTCGTCGATGGGCGCGGGTGGATTGAGTGAGATTCCCACCCGCTTATTCCGGCTCCGTATCGATTCGAAATCGCGTTCGATATCTTTGGAGGCGTTCTGGTGAATCGTAATACTTCGGACGGATTCCAGATCGAACCAGGGAATCTTCTCTTCGGGGCGATCGACCATCAAGTGAACGTCGAATTGGC
The DNA here is from genome assembly GCA_964606645.1 of uncultured bacterium. Classification (GTDB taxonomy): domain Bacteria; phylum Hinthialibacterota; class Hinthialibacteria; order Hinthialibacterales; family Hinthialibacteraceae; genus CAZSIZ01. The sequence goes on along the minus strand of CAZSIZ010000016.1, from coordinate 20,312 downwards.
TTTTCAAATGAGGCTGCAACTGCTTCAGCAGCATCGAGCCGAACGTGATCCGGGGCACGTAATGGCCGTCCATGACATCGAAGTGAAACAGCCGCACACCGCATTCCTCCAACTCCTGCAGAGCGGGAGCCATAAGAGCCAGGGGCGCAGAAAGCAGGGATGGCATAATGATTGCGGTTTCGGTCATAATCTCCATCGATTTCTCTCTACAAAAAAGTATCCCTCCCCAATGCGATGGGTTCACATGGGGTCTGAGAATCGTTCATCCAGCCCGACGGTCGTATTCCGCCTGACGGAGGATTTCCTGATAGTCCCGAATGGCGCGTTCCATCCCCACCATCACCGCATGAGCGACGATACCATGTCCGGTATGAAGCCATTCGATCGTGGGCATCGAGGCGATCCGCTTCGTGTTGTGATAGTGCAGCCCATGCCCGGCATTCACCCGAAGCCCCAAATGGTGCGCACAATCCGCCGCATCGGCAACGATCTGAAATTCCCGGTCGAGATCGGCAGGCGTGGCGGCCAAAGCGTAAGGGCCGGTGTGAATTTCGATATACTGGATGCCCAGAGAGTGGGCTGCCGTAATCTGTCCGGCATCGGCGTCGATGAAAATGCTGACGAGAATCCCGGTATCCAGCAGTTTTTGAATCAGGGGCTGAAGCCGGGTTTCCTGGCCAACGACGACCAAACCGCTTTCCGTCGTGCGCTCTTCCCGCAGTTCGGGAACAAGCGTACACGCGGCGGGTCGAACGTCCAGCGCCAGATCGACCATTTCCGGAGTCAACGCCATCTCCAGCGTCAATGGAACCCGCAACAGCTGTTTCAAGGCGTAAACGTCCCGATCCTGGATGTGGCGGCGGTCTTCTCTGGGATGAACGGTGATTCCATCCGTTCCGCCCAACTGAGCGAGAACCGCCGCATCGATGGGGTCGGGATAGGGTGTATCCCGTGCCTGGCGCAACGTGGCGACGTGATCGATATTGACGGATAGTTTGCACTGCATATCAATGGCTCTCATTTTTTCTTGAGTTGCACCGTTACGGTGACGTGCCGGATGGCATCGTTGACCAGCCGAACATTATACGTCCCTTCCAAACCGGTTAAAGGAAGGGAGAGAGGATTTTGTTCCTCATCGAAGAAATTCAGGTCGAGTAGAGGAGTGGAGACGGATTTGATCCGGTCGATGGCTTCACGCCTGCCGGTAACGGCGACCGTTTCCGGATCGGAAATAATACGATCTAAAGTGAAATCTTCCCCCAATGCGCCTCGATGCGGAACGACGATCGGAACGTGCTTGACAAGCTGGTAAACCGGAATAATGAGTTGATTGGCCGTATCGGGAATATCCTTGTAATTGGGAGGTGGCTTGTCGATATCCCATTCCAGAAAATGAATGGCCACTTGCTGCGGTATGATTTCGTCTTCATTCACGGATATGCGAAGGCGGTCGTTGGGGTTCATCAGATTAGTGCGAAACATATCGCTGCGTAGGGTGACGATCAACGGTGAACCGTCTTCGGGTATGTCTATTTTCGATAGGTCGATCGTAAACGCGGATTCAGAGATCAGATCGATTGTATTCCTCGGACCTTGAATAGTCAGCGCGGCAGTCGGTCGGAGCCAATTATCAGGCAGAACCAGATTCTCACCCAGATTCTCGACGCTGACGGGGATGTTAAACAGCGTGCGGGGTACGATCCGTTCCTGGCCTTTGATCCAGACGATCCCCACAGCCAGGAAAAAAGAGACGATCATTATCCCGCTATTGGAGGAAAACCATCGGTTCACGATCGGACTCCTTTCCGCAGCACATTCGTGAGAATGGACTGAATACGGCCCGGATCGATGTCACGGGTGATCCGGCTGTTGATGGCGAGCGAGATCGCGCCCGTTTCTTCGGAAACGATGACGACGATGGAGTCGGCTTCTTCCACAAGGCCCAGCGCGGCCCGGTGGCGTGTTCCCCAGCTGGAATCGAGTTCATCCTTCGTGCTCAGGGGCAAGAGACAGGAGGCGGCGGCGACCCGGCCGTTACGAACGATCACCGCCCCGTCGTGCAAAGGCGTCAACGGAGAGAAAATCGAGACGAGGAGTTCGGACGAGATATCGCTGTCCATACGGATTCCCGTATCGATAAAGCCCTGTAAGCTCGAACTGCGCTCGAAGACGATCAGCGCGCCGATGTGACGGCGGGCCAAAGCCTGAGCCGCTTTCGCCACTTCATTCACGGTCGGATTTTTGGTTTTACGTGACCGGCGGAAGAATCGAATTCGCGTCAGTTCGGTCACCACCCGCCGCAATTCGGGCGCGTAAAGAATGACTAGGCCGGTAAAGATCGGTAATTGCGCGGTTTGCAGAATCCAAAGAACGGTGATGAGGTTCAATAACTTGCAGAGATAGGTCAGAACAATTAAAAAAACCAAAAAAACCAGCACTTGAACCGCACGGGTTCTCCGAACCGCCCGGATCACGGTATAAAACAACGCCCACAGAATCGCGATTTCCGCGATGGCGTGTATGGCGTCCTGACCGAATATCTTTATCCAGAGTGGACCGATGATCGAACCTCCCGTCCGTTTTCAGGCAGCGATACCGTCCGAATCGCGTGGGCGACCGCAATGGTGTCACGCATAGCCTCGACGTCGTGGACCCGGACCACATCCGCGCCGTTGATGATGCTTGCCGCGACGGCTCCCGCCGTGCCCATCAACCGCCGATCGACTTCGGCATCCGTGATTTTTCCGATAAACGATTTCCGCGAAACGCCCAGCAATAAGGGATAATCATCGATGCGAATACGCTCGAGATTCTTCAGGATCGACAGGTTCTGTTCGGCGGTTTTTCCGAAACCAATCCCTGGATCGAGTGCGATGCCATCCCTGGGTACACCGGCGTCCAAGGCAATTTGAATCTGCTGCTGGAAGAACACACGAATGTCGTCCAGTAAATCGGTATAGTGGGTCAGCGATTGCATGGTTTGCGGGTTCCCGCGACTATGCATCAACACCAGCCCGACTCCGAATGACGCCGCCAGTTCGGCCAGCCGGGGTTCTTTTTGCAATCCGCTGATATCGTTCAGCACACGCGCCCCCGCTTCAAGCGCTCGCGCGGCGGTCTCGTATTTCGTCGTATCGATGGAAAGCAACCGCCCGCCCCGCCCGGCGACCTCTTCGATCACCGGAATCACGCGCCTCAGTTCCTCATCCACCGGAACGGGTTCCGCACCGGGCCGTGTCGACTCGCCGCCGATATCGACGATATCCGCGCCTTCATCGAATAACCGGTAAGCGTGCTCGATCGCTTTTTGAGGATCGAAGAAACGTCCCCCGTCGCTGAACGAATCGGGGGTGACGTTGACGATTCCCATCAGCCGGATTCGCTGTCCCCATCCCAGGGTATCGTGAGACTCGATCCATCGAGAGGTCATCTCTTTTATTCCTGTGAACGGCCGTTGGTTACACCCATCTAAAAGTGTCAGGTTGGATTGCCCAGGGCAGGCACAAGGCATGCCCCTACATGATATTATCCCCTGTCAAAATATGCTGGTCAGACTACTCGTGAAATACTGAGAGATGAGAAAGGAGGAATACCGTGTGGGTGGAATACCGGTCAGACCGTTTCTCCAACCGGTTCTTCTTCCCCCTTCTCTTCCGATTCAGGGGAATCCTCAGAGGATTCGGAATTCGATGAATCGTCGCGGGCTGCTTTGACTTTTTCAATGAGTTCTTTCACTTCATCGGCGGCCAGAACCTCGCGTTCGAGAAGCGCGTTGGCGAGGGCGTTCAGAATATCGTTGTTGTCGTTGAGAATCTGCCGGGCGTTATGAAAACACTCATCGACCAATTGGCGCACTTCCTTATCGATCTCGAATTGAATCTCTTCGCTATATTCCCGATCCTTATAGAAATCCCGTCCAAGGAAAACCTGACTATCGTTCACGCCGAAGGTCAACGGACCGAGTTTTTCGCTCATGCCGAAGCTGCAGACCATTTTGTGAGCGATTTCCGTCACTCGTTCGAGATCGTTCTGAGCGCCGGTGGTGATATCGCTGAAGATCAGGTCTTCCGCCACCCGGCCACCCAACAGCGTCGTCATTCGCGACATCAGTTCGTTGCGGGTGGTCAAATAGCGGTCTTCGACGGGAAGCTGCATGGTGTATCCCAACGCGCGCCCACGGGGAAGAATTGATACTTTATGAACGGGATCGATCTCATCCAGGTTCAGTGCCACGACGGCGTGTCCGGATTCGTGGAAGGCGACGATCTTCTTTTCCCGGTCGGTGATAGCCCGGCTTTTCCGTTCGGGACCGGCGGTGACCCGTTCGACCGCTTCCTCGAAATCCTCCATCTCGACGCAATCCTTATTTTTACGGGCAGCCATTAATGCCGCTTCGTTCATGGCGTTTTGAAGATCGGCCCCGGAAAATCCGGGCGTTCGCCGGGCGAGAACGTCGAAATCGGAATCTTTTGAAATAACGATATTTTTCGTATGAACCTGAATGATGCCTTTTCGCCCATTCAGGTCGGGAAGGTCGATGATGATCTGGCGGTCGAAGCGGCCTGGACGCAACAGGGCGGGATCGAGCACATCGGGCCGGTTCGTCGACGCGAGGAGAATCACTTCTTCGTTCGTATTAAAACCGTCCATCTCGACCAGCAGCTGATTGAGCGTCTGCTCGCGTTCGTCGTGACCACCGCCGACACCGGCGAACCGCTGACGGCCGACGGCGTCGATTTCGTCCATGAAAATAATGCAGGGCGAGTGTTTCTTCCCTTGCTCGAACAGATCGCGCACACGTGACGCGCCGACCCCCACGAACATCTCGACGAAATCCGAACCGCTGATGCTGAAAAACGGCACATCGGCTTCGCCCGCAACCGCTCTCGCCAGCAACGTCTTCCCCGTTCCGGGAGGACCGTGCAGCAATACCCCGCGAGGAATTTTCCCACCGAGTTTCTGGAATTTGCGGGGATCCTTGAGAAACTCGACGATCTCTTCGAGGTCTTCTTTCGCTTCGTCGCATCCGGCGACATCATCGAACGTGACTTTCGACTGGTTTTCACTGTTCAGCCGGGCGCGGCTTTTCCCGAACGACATCGCTTTGCTGCCGCCGATTTGCATTTGCCGCAGGATGAAGAACCAGACCGCAATCAGCAGGAGGATCGGAAGCAGGCTGGTCAAAATACTCAGCATCCAGTTGCTGTCGCTTTCGCCTTCGTAAGTGAACGCCGGATGAGTTTTGGAATATTCCTCGCACGCCTCGATCACTTTGTCGACATGATGCTCGTTGGGAAGTTTGACTTCGTATTGCAGTTTCTTGTTCGGATCGGTGATTTCGATGTATTCACCCTTGATCTTGCTCGACGAGACGACCGCCGTCAGGATGCGCATATCGGATACCGATTCATCTTCCATCGAGAGCAGTTCGTTGAATTTCGAAAGCTTGAATGGGGTGGGACGTTCGGTATTGATCGAACTGACCACCAAGATAATGATGAGGAGTAAAAGCCCATAAAAGAGTACTGTTCGATTAAACAACGGCCTTATCCTTCGTCGCGTTTTTGATTTGTGTTTTTTATGAAGCAAGAGAGGAAGAATCGATCGAATCCGTCACCGAAGCTCCCGCAAAGTTGCATCGATAATTACCTATACTTTAATGTTAAGGGATTTCATCCGGCTGTCAAGCAAACCACGGGCCGAAAACACATTCCAACACTTATTTTTTACGTTTTCCGCTCTATTCGTTATTTTTTTTAACTCTCATTCATGTTTTTTTTAAAAATTCAATCCAGCACCGGCTCCTCGTAGAATAATTTGAATACACGTCCATTCTCTCCGCAGGCTTGAATCGTATCCCGCAGTCGGTTCCAGATTCGATCCGAACGGTCCGATGGCACAAACGGGAACGACACCCTCATATCCACTCGACCCAATCGGCTGAATTCGAGGCAAAAATCCGATTCAAGAAGTGCCCGATCCTCTACGGAAACCTCGTCCTCACGGGAAAGACGGTCGAGCAAGGCTAACGCGGGATAAGCGGATAAGTAACGCTTTTTGTAATTCCCCAAGCGAGAAAATTCTGCCACGAAAATGGGACGACGATGGATCGTCTGGTGGTAGAGGTGCAGACCACTGAGAAATGACGGCGTAAACGGAATTTCCAGCACGGGTGTCGGATCTACGATGGAATACTCGTGCGAGAGGCGGTGTTCGGCCATTTTAGGGAACCGCCAGCCGGTCTCGAATAGAAACAGACAGCCACAAATCAGGGTGAGAACCGCCATACTCCAAGACGGTTTCCGGTGTTTCATCCACCGCTCTAACCCCATCACACCCAGCAGACACCAAATCAAAAAACCCACGTAAGCGAAACGGGCGAACACACGGATGACCGTCAGTGAAGGGATCAGTTCAAGCAAAGCGGTTGGAAGAATTATGGGAATCGAAAACAGCCGCGCAACGTACCCGCCGATCTGTAAAAAGGGACCGAACGATAAGAGAATGAAACCAAACAGCGCCAGTTTCAGAAAGCGTCGTCGCCACCGGTCGTCCCCACGATTTTTTACGAATAACCATATCCCCGGCAAGAGTAAAAACAGCAAACCGGGATGCAGGCAGAATTCGCCGTCCGCCTGGATCGGTGCTCCGCCCGGCAGCCCCCAAGCCGGTAAGAAAAGATGATAGACGTCGAGCGACCAATAGGCCGAAAATTTCATCGGCACCGAATCGACAAAACTCTCTTCGAACATCGCGCCTGCCGGTTGATGAAAATACGCGACGATGATTCCAAAGACTACAATGAATGGCAGCACCATCGTCTGTAGTGCAACAAGCGTGTGACGGAGCGTTCGTTTTTCCAGCAGAAAACACCCCGCCCGTATTCCCAGATAGACACCGATGAAAAGCGCGTAATACCAGTCGGTAAGCGCCGCGAGAATCCAGGCGAGTGTGAAGAAAACGACGTTCCGAAACCAGCCAGTATCGAACGTTCGTTCCAGCTGATAGAAGGCGAGAAACAGCCAGGGCGTGGAGAAAAGGTTGAGATGAACCTGGTGTGACCAGCGGTAAGGCCCGAACGCAGCGATGAATCCCACCAACGCAGCCGCAGCGATCCCCAGATTGAAACGCCTGGCCCAGAGCGACGCGAAAACTCCCGTCAGGCACGTCCATACGGCGAAGAGAACATTGTATGCCGCCACCGGCCCAAATAGCGCCGTCACTGGCGCGGCGATCACCCCGTTCGCCAGGGAAAGCGTATGATAACGGAGATCGCAACCCCAGGGGATAAAGATCGAATCGCACCGCAGGGGTGAACAGCCGCGCTCGAATAGCGCATAATACACCCACCACAAATTCCAGAGATTGGTCCCCTTGTCACCGAAAGGTTTCATGGCCAAATGCTGGAACGGATGGACGATCAGTGGAAAACAACCGATAACCGTCAGGCCAAAAAAGAGCGCGATGAACCGTCCCCAGTCACTTTCCCAGCAACGTCTGATCCAACTCGCCGGGCCGGGACTCTGCCTGTTTTCGCTGCTGCTGTTCATCGGTGTTCTTCCTCAGGATTTGGTGTGGGGCGACTCGCCGGAGCTGGCGGCCAGTGCCTGGATTCTCGGCGTCCCTCATCCCACCGGTTATCCCTTATATATGCTGACTCTTCGACTCGTTCAATGCCTGCCCTTCGGAACGGTGATTTTTCGCGGCCATCTGTTTTCGGCGATTTGCGCTGCGTTGACCTGCGGAGTGCTGTATTCGTTTCTGCGCTCGGTGCTGGGGCAGATACACAGTGAGCGCCCTTCGCTGACCGTTGTTCCCGCCTTGATTGCGGCGCTGGCGACTATTTTGACACCCGTCGTTTGGTCACAGGCGATCGTGACCGAGGTCTATACGCTCTTCTCTCTGATGTTCGTGCTGACGTTATGGCTGCTGTTTCGGATCGTGCGCGATCCAGAGCAATTAATGGCTCCGTTCTTTTTTCTCATCGGGCTGCAACTCGTCCATCACCGGCTAGCGGTCTTTCTTCTGGCCGCGGTCGTTATTGTCCTGCTGGTTCGGATTGGGTCCAGGCGCGCCAAGTGGATTTTCCAGTTGGAGGAAATCCCGCCGCCGGTTCCGGCTTTACCGATGCTCAAATCCGCGCTATGGAGTCTGTCGCCGCTTGTGCTGTTGTTGTATTTTCCGTTGAGAGCCGCCAGCGATCCCGCAATCAACTGGTACGATCCCATAACGTTCAAGCGGTTCTATCAACTCATCAGCGGTGAACTGTATGCGGGGACACTCGCGAAAGGAGTGGAACTGTTTGCGCTTGTCTATCAAACCGGCGGCGCTGGACGCCTGTTGAGCGTTTTCTTTTACTATATTTCACTTCCGGTTTTGTGTTTCAGTTTGCTCGCATTGCCGATCCTCTGGGGATGGGTTGTTCTCGTTAAAAGAATCCCTTGGCTGGGTTTGATGTGCTTGCTTCTATACGTCGTTTACCAAGTTTTTATTTTACTCTATCCGGTTGGTGATCAACACGTTTTCCTGATACCGGGGATCGTGCTTCTCGCCGTTCCTTTGGCCGTTGGGATGGCTTCTGCGATCGCTTTTCTCCAATCGAAATCTCTCACTCCTTCTATTTACCGCTTGGCGTTGAGTGTGCTTTGCGTATGTGCTTTTCTACCGGCCGCCGTCCGCTTCGACGGTAAAGAAGGATTGCGGAATCAACCGTTTTCACTTTCTAATTTCTCGCTGGGCAATGGCGCGCTCACTGCCCGGTTTCAGTCCATCTCCGATACATCCACCACGGATTATGCCAACCGGATTTGGCGTCTTATTCCCGAAGGCGCGCCTGTGATAACCGGCTTGTGGGAAAATTCCGCCGATAACGAACTGTACCCACTGCTCTATCAACAGACGGTGGAAGGCCGGGGCGTCTCTACGACAATTGTCGGTTCGGGATTTCTCTTTCTGGATTGGTATCGCACGCAGGTCAACCGGGCGCTGCCGGTCGAACTTTCCCCGCGTGATGACCGCCGCAACGCTAATCGTGAGGAGTGGCTGAGCGAAACCTGGGATACTCTGATCGAGCCATGTCTCCAATCGGGGGCGGTGATGACCACCTCGTTTCTGCCTGTGGAATGGTACAAACGCAGAACGATGATCGAACGTGTGCCTATCGACTTGAGCCTCGTCCCGGAACGATATACCGTCCATATCCCCAGTGGGTACGTTTACCGCTTTCATTTACAACCATCATCGAATGGGGAGAAGCCTTAATGAGTAGGCTCGAATCCGAAAACTGCAGGCTGGAAGCCTGCGCTACAATTCCAGATAATCTGCGCCGGTGGGAATCTCTTATCGCCTTACTTATTGCCGGGACGACGCCCCTGGTGATTACCCCTATCACCGCCGATTCCTATATCCTTCCGAAAATCGTCTGGCTTTCGTTCTTGACGGCGGCCTGGTTAATCCTAATCGCGTTTCAACCCTCGAATGGAAAGCGGCGTGCCTGCGCGGTGGACTGGCCGGTCGCCGCGCTGCTGGCCGTTTCAGCTGCAACGGCGCTGATTCAGTACCGAACGCCGCTGCAATTCAGCGCCTTACTCCATCTGGCGTTATACATCACGCTCTTTTATTGTTACCTGCGGTACTGGTCACTCGGAGGTTCGGTATTTCCTATCATTCATGTTTTGATGGCGTCCTCCTGTTTGATCGCCCTTTACGGGATTCTCCAGGATTACGGTATCGATTTTACCCTTTCAACCGGCGGTGTTCGCGATTGGCGCTCGAAGGTGATTTCGACCTTGGGCAATCCTAATTTCTTGGCGGGTTATCTGACGATCGGCCTTCCGCTCTTTATCGCTTACGGTTTGCGAAAAAAAGCGAAATGGTTTCACATTCTTGCCGCTGCCGTGGCCGTGCTGCTTGTCGTGGCCTGTCACGCCGTCACGTTCAGCGTGGGGGCGGCGACGGGTTTGGCGGGGACGGCTGTCATTGGACTGATTCTCTCACTGCTCGTCTTCCGGCGCGTTCGTCTTCCTCTTGGACGCACATTGCTTTTTCTCCTGATCGCCGCGTCTGCCGCCGGGTGGTATCTGCTAGACAATCCCTATAACAGCCACGGCCGTTCGCTCTACAAGGAAGCGTGGGAATCGCCGCAGTGGTGGTCGGGCATGGGCGCACGGCAGTTTATCTGGCAGACGACACGCATCATGATCGAAGAAAAACCTGTTATGGGGATCGGGTTCGGCAACTACCTCACCGTCCACGAGCACTATCAGGGTCTCAACTACAGCCGTCAGTGGCACGCGCACGACCGCGATTATGTCATCCCCGTCGATCAGCCTCATTTCCAGCTGCTCGAAACCGCCGCCGAATGCGGTCCATTAGGCGTTCTAACGCTCGGTTGGCTGGCCGCAGCCTGGCTGATTGCAGTGATTCGAAGATTGAAATCGGACCCTGAAAACCGTTGGTTCGTCTGGGGGATTCTGCTGGGTGTCTGCGTAGCGGTGATTCATTCGTTTTCCAGTTTCCCTTTTCACCTGCCCGCCAGTTCGCTGCTGGTTGCGATCGTGGCCTCGTATCCCATATCCACTCCCAAGCGGGAACCGTCTTCTCCTTTGCCCCGTCCTGTATGGCAAAAGTTTGTTTTCGTGCTGTTCGCAATTCTGCTATGTGTCACGGCGTTCAAGCAGTTTGCTGGAAACCGTTATTTGCGCCTGGGAGGTGAGACTCAGGGAATTCAAGCGCTTTACAACCTCGAACGCTCCCGTCAGTTCGATCCGCACTCCAACCTCGTTCATTACCAGCTGAGTTATCACTATCTCTCCCAGGGCTGGAATGGCAAAGCAGTCGAGTCGCTGTGGCAGGCGATCCACTATCAGGAAGATATCCATTCGCACAAGTTGCTGGCCCGAATTTATCTCCAGCAGAATAACCTGCCCGAAGCCATCGCCTCGCTGGAGCGGATCGTCGAGCTCAACCCGATCTTCCCCGGCCATTACCGCGAGTTGGTGGAAATCCTAAAAAAAGCAGGCCGAACGGACCGAATCCCCGAACTCGAAAGCAAAGCCGCCGAACTGGAAGCGCAACTTAAGGAAAGAGAATAATCGTTGAGTTTTACCCTAGAATTACTTTTCTGTGTATAATCGATAAAACTTATTAACCGAGGTCAAAATGTCTGTCCAGCATATCCTGAGCGATTACGTGAACCAGGCGATGGCGATGGCTCACTACGATAAGATGGATGACGGGACGTTCTCCGGCCGCTTCCCGGCGTGTCAAGGAGTGATCGCGTTTGCTAAAACCTTGCGTGAGTGTCAGGACGAGTTTCAATCCGTTCTCGAAGATTGGATTTGGCTTGGCCTGAAACTGCGACACCCGATCCCCGTCGTTGGAAACATTGAAGCGTAAACTCTCTAACTCCTCCCAAACCTGGGGGGAGGACTTGGATCTCAATCACTTGATTCTCTTCACCTTTATCGTTCCTGTTGCTTCGATATTGGATTTGCCGATTTACTATTTTCTCATTGTTTTAAGATTCCTTACGATTCTTCTTTATCAATTCCGTTTAGGGCAAATGTCCGGTTATCTAAACAGTGATATCTTCGAGAATCGTTATCATTCCCCTTTAGAATGAGCAAACATCCAGGACAATTACAGGGAATTGGTGATTATCGGCTAAAAAGCGAGTAATTGATTCTGGCGGATTGGCCGGTTGTTGAGGATTTTCATTGTTACTTAAAGCGGTTCTTTTTACTGGGTTTTGTTGTCGACGAAGACGTTTTCCGGGACTTCGGGGACGAGTGTTTCTCCCTTTAAGCCCTGGTTGATGAGATTGTCGCCAAATGCAACGCTCACTTCCACCGTTCCATAAACCACGAACCGCTTCGGAAGATTGCTTTTTCGATCGACCCAAAGTTCCCTGGGGAATTCGTTGCCACGCATTTTCTTGCGCGGTTCAATCCGCACTTTGTAGGTTTCCACTTCATCGATGATCTCGATCGTAACCGTGCTTTGGACGTAAGCTTTCTTCTTCAATTCCTCCACATCGAAATCCAGGAAACCGGCAAGGTAGAAAAATTCGGGGAGGGGACCGGTGCGGTCGTCCAGGCTTTCGATGGTGAGTGAATTCGAGTTGGGCGTAAAAGTAAAGAGTTTGCGGCTGGCGTCAGTGTAATAGACCTTCATCGGCACGGGTGGAGTGGCGCTGCCGATCGCTTTCGCCTTGGAACTCAAGGGAATGGGGTAATCGTAGAATTCCAATAGGAATCGAGGCTCGAGTTCGGGTCTCTTTTCAATGGGACGGATGAGAGAAATCCGCGCCCAAAATTCATTGACTTCGCCGTTCTTCTGGCGCTCGGTCTGATGGATCACGGTCTGGTAATCGTAGATCGTATCCCAGGCTTCGGCGGCACGGTCCAACGCCTGGCTGCCTTTGATCCTGGCTTTTTTGGAAGCGGACTGCGCCATGTACGGCGCGAACACAAATACGATTGATAGAAGCAATACGAAAAAAGTCAGACGAGTTTTCATCGAATATTCAACCTCGAACGATCGGTCATTCATGCTTTGGGATGGCCGGTTTACATAAACCAATAAACGCTTGCGTTGGCCGCCGTGTAACCCGGCAGGTACAATTCGCTTCCGCTGGGCAGAGAAAAAGGCGGCGCATCCTGCGGATGAAACTGTATATAGAACCAGACCTCCTGAGAGGCGTCGATCCCTGTCGGGCTGAGTTCGGCGACTCCTTCAAACCGGTGGGCGTCGACCATGGTTCGATCTCCATCATCCGATGGAAACAGCTGGATTGTCTTGATATCCGGAATCGTTAAATGCAACTCAACTTTCGTATTCTCATCCAACGGAGCGCCTTTTAGGATTTGGACGAGAAAGGAAACGGTATTATTCAAACGTCCGTAACGGAGACGGGCTTCGATTTCACCGGCTTGGTGCATCGCCCCTCCACCTTCGCCCGCAGTGACGGATTTCGCGCCGATCCAATCGTAGTACCCATTTCCATTTCGGGAAGCCACCGGACGTCGGAACAGAATACCGCCCTCACCTTTACGAACCTTGCGGGGTTGTTTGATAGGGCGTTTGAGGGATTCGGGAACCGGAAGACCGATCAGGTCATACAAGTAAGAAAGATGATCCCTGAAGAGCGAATCGAACAGCGTGTCGTGCGCACAATAATTATCGTCTCCGAACCACCAGAACCAGTCGCTGCCTTCACAGATATGGATTTGCTTCCAGGCGGCTTCGCGGGTGCTTTCATCCAGGTCATTCAGATTGCGAGCGAGTACCTCCCGCGCCTGACGCAGGTAATGCCAGGCGGCGTTGTCTTCTTTATGGCCGATCCAAATTCGGTAATTGCCGTTGATCCACGAACCGGGATGAATGGAGGAAAGCGTCGGTTCGGGGGGATGGATTTTGCGGTATTCGGGAACGGTGGTGGGGATGATCTGCGGGTCCGCCAGAATCCCTTCGATCAGGTAGCGGAGAAAATCGTGCCCGTCGCGTGGATAGAACTCCCAGCAATTCTCACCGTCGAGGATCACGTTGATCAAAGGCGGTTGTTTATCCGGCCATTGCTTGCCGATGGCGTGAAGGTGTGAAATGAAATCGCGCGCCGCTTCTTTGGGATCCTTGTTTTGATAGACAAAACCGATCAGGTCCGACAAACCGTGGTCGCGGAAAACGCAGTCGATGTCCCCCTCGGAGGTTTGCAGACGGTGCAAGCGATGGATCTCGTTACGGGTCCATTTTTCCGGTGGATCGATATAGTTTGACTGGGCGAGAATTCCTTCATCGGTGGCGAAAAAGGTGACGCCCGCTTTGGCCATCAAAGCACACGCCCGGTCGGAAACCGATCCTTCCGAAGGCCACATTCCAAGCGGGCGGAATCCCATGACCTGCTCGAAATAACGGAGACCTTCCCGAATGTGCCACTCAGCGTCTTCGGGATAAACGAAAGCCGGTTCGGGTACGGGATCGTTCGGATTGGAAATGCGGGCGATAGAGGTGTCGCAAAGGAGCGGAAGAATCGGGTGATAATAGGGTGTGCAAGTAAGTTCGAGTTTACCCTGCTGCTGCAGATCGCGGTGAAGCGGGACGATCTGGCGGATGATTTCAATCTGCAAGTCGAGAACGGCCTGCTTGTCCGCTTCCGAAAAGTTACGCTGCTTCCGGACAAGTTCAACCAGAGGAAGTGTGGCGTCTTCGCGCCATATCGGGTCGATCCAGCAGAGGTTGTGCCACACTTGTAAGTCGCGGATGTCCTGGACCGAGAAACGGTCCACCGAATTCGCCGCCGATTTTCCCCGCTTTCGGAAAAGTTCGCCGTAACGGGGGAAGGGATGAATCATTCGGGGGGCGTGTGCATCGAAAAAGCGCGTGAGGACTTCGGTCTTTTCTTCTGGAGCAAGTGCATCCGCCGGTTTGCGGCTGAGTTCGAGCAGACGGTCGGTCGCCGATCCCGTTGCGATAGCCTGGAGCTGCTCGATCAGGGACGGGACGAGGTTGATCGTCTGTTTCCAGCCCTCGAAATGTTGGCTGAGCCAAGCGATGTCGTAATAATCCTTCACCCCATGCAGCCGAACCCACGGCATTTCGGCTTCCCGGCTGGATGGAGCCAAGTACCAGGGCTGGTGCTGGTGCCAGTGCATATTGAGAAAGACCTTTGATGTTTTAGGCATCATCCCACTCCCATTAGCGGCGATTTATTCGTTTAGAATCGATGTATACAGCTGGATGTATTCGATGGCGGATCGTTCCCAGGAAAATTCCACGTTCATCGCCCGACGGACGAGATCCAACCATGCTTTCCGGTTGCGATAGAGTTTCATCGCCCGCAGACATGTATCGAAAAGTTCATCGGGACTTGCTTTCTCGAAAACGAATCCATTGCCCTGAGGTGATTGCCCGACATCCGTAACGGTGTCCGCTAAACCGCCGGTGGCGCGGACGATGGGGATCGTTCCGTAACGTAGCGAGTACATCTGGTTCATCCCGCACGGCTCGAACCGGGACGGCATCAGGAATATATCCGAACCGGCTTCGATCAGGTGGGCGATGGAGTTGTCATAGGCGATATTCACACCACAATCATTCGGGAATTGACGATGTAAATCCTTAAACGCTTTTTCCAATTCCAGTTCGCCCATACCCAGAACGATGATTTGTGCACCCTCCTCGATCAGAAGTGGTGCGATCTCTGCCAGGAGATCGAGTCCTTTTTGAGAAGCAAGCCTGGAGACGACACCGAATAGCGGTCTCGATTCGGATGCGGACGGTAATCCGAATTCATCGAGCAATGCCCGTTTGTTTTCGGCTTTGCCTTCTTCCACTCTGTCCACGGTATATTTCCGGGGGATGTATGGATCGATTTCGGGCGACCATTCGGAATAATCGGGGCTGTTGATGATCCCGGTCAAGCGATGACTGGCTTCCTTCAATACGCCTTCCAGCCCACAACCGAATGCTTCGGTTTGAATTTCCTTGGCGTATTGTTTGCTGACGGTGGAGACAGAATCGGAATAGAGGATTCCGCCTTTCATCAAGTTGATGTGGTTGTAATACTCCAACTCGCTCAAATTGAAATGCTTCCAGGGAATGCCTAAAACGGAATATAAAAATGCCGGAAAAAGCCCTTGGAAGAAAAGGTTGTGAATCGTGAAAAGCGTTTTGAGCGAACTGAGGGATGAATCCAGATCAGTGGATGTTTTTATCAGAATCGGGATCAGGGCGGTTTGCCAGTCGTTGGCGTGAATCAGATCGGGTTTCCAGAATCCCTGTCTGACGATATCGAGCACGGCCCGGCAGAAAAAAGTGTACCGCTCCAGGTTATCGGAATAATCCTTGCCGCCGGTGGTATATAATTCATCCCGGTCGTAATAGTGGACTTGCTGGATTAGAAAGACGGGAATATCGGTTTCGGACAAAAGCACCTTTTCGATCGCCCCTTCCATCAACGTGTCTTCGATCGGGAGTTCAAGATCGCCCACCACCTCGCCGGAAAGAGAGACGTTTCGGTATTTAGGCATGACCAACGCGACTTCAACACCCTGCTTTTTCAACTGCACAGGCAATGCACCGATCACGTCGGCCAGTCCGCCGGTTTTCGCCAGAGGTGCGATTTCGGAAGCGGCAATAAGTACTTTCATCGGTGAAATAGAATTCTCCTGACTAGCGATTTCGAGAATGATGTCGGGATCATCCTTCCCTTTCCCAACTGGAGTGGGAATCTATCGTTCATTATAACTCGTATTAAAGATTTTCCATTGATATTCATCATTGTGATGAAACTAGAATTCTTCAAAACGTGACAGGTCCGCCAGTTTATCGGGCCGCGTCGATAGATAGTTCAAGTAATCGGCGACGGCTTTCAATCCATCGGAATTGGACGATGATGGATAAGCGTCATCGAATTCCTTTTTCAAACGAATCTGTAATTGCTGCCGTTTCTCGCGGGTTAGTTTCGATAGGATGACGGGCCGCGCTTCCTCGAAGGTCATCGGGCGGGAGGATTCGATATCGCGCACGTAATAGATTTCGTAGCCGCTCCGGTCGTTCAGCAAGTTTCTGATTCGGACGGGCTGGCTGATTTCTCCCACCTCTAACTTTTCGACCGCTTCACTCGACTGCATATCCAGGCTGTCCAGCGAAACTCGCCCCAGATAGCCGCAGTTATCCGCCATCGTCTTATCGCTGGAAAAGACGGTAATCGCTTCATCGAACGATACGCCGTTTGCCATATCCGCAATCACTTTCGATGCTTGCTGCTCGACTTTACGAAACTCAATGGACGTTTTGTAACTGGAAAAGGAGGGATCGATCACGACGGGGAAAAAGAGATGGCCGAGATCGTATAACGCCTTGGTTTGCAATTCAGGCTTGTCTCGATCCTGCTCGAAAACGGCAAGTATCTCCCGTTCGGCGATCGGTTTTTTTTCTAATTCGGATTGCCGGTAAACGCTGGCCAATTGCTTCTCCTGCCAGTAGTTCACGGCAACAGCAACATCCTTCTCCGTCCATTTCCGGCTGAGGGCTTCCGCCAGGAAAAGCGCTTCATGCGAGAGCACGACGAGATGTTGGAATCGATCCTGCTGGGTGAGTTTATTCGCCTTGCGGGCCAGCCGGTCGAACTCGCCCAATGTCAATTCAACAGTTCCTGGAACGGACATGAGAATCGCATCGGGATTATTCTCTTCCCCGGCGGAAATCAAGGCGGGATTCGTCAGGCAACCATGTTTTTGACGAAGCTCTTCTTTCAAAATGAAAACACCGTGATTCATCAATTCTTTCGTGCGTTCATCGAAAATGCGGAACTGGACTTGACTGAAAGGCAGGAATTCCGGATCGATATATTTCAAACGCTGATAGATATAGAAACGTTTTCTGAATTCAAATACGTCTGAATACTGGCCGTCTTCGAAGTTTTCCAGACGGCTGAGAATCTCCGGAGCGAAATCGCCTAAATCGCTGCGCAATAAAATGAACTCTTTTCCCTTATCCTGCAAAGCCGCATCGGAATATTGTTTCGCGGTCTCATCGAAAGGCGCTCCGTTTTCCAATTCACTGAACGCTTGTTCCGCCAGCGATTTGGCTTCTTCCTTCGAACGGCTTTTCCAGTCGATATAAATCGCCCGTACCTGGAAGGCATCGGTTTTGTCTACGAGATATTTGGGATCGCGGTTGTCATTATAAATACGCTTGGCGTCTTCTTCCGTGATTTGGATTTTCTTGAGAATCTCTTCAAGTAAGATTTTTTGAGTCAGTTCCTGCTTGACGACGGACTCCGTGAAGACGCGGTACTCATCGGTTTGGTCCATCCCCACCTTCCGCGCTTTTTCGGCGAGATATTTCTCGAATGCGGCGGATTCGGCGATTCCCCGGATGTAATTAAAGAGCGGATTTTCGGAAAGGTTCGCGTTCTGCGCTCTTGCGACGAAGACATCCTCGATCTTCCGGGATTCCTGAAACGCGATCATGAAGTCGCGAACGGTCACGGTATCCGAACCGAACGTCATGACGGTACGATCCCCATCCGGCTGGGGAATTGCGTTCTGTTTTTTACTATCACCGCATTGGATGAGAGCGAGTGAACAGACGAGCAGCGCCGTTAGCCATCGGCGTTGAATTCGGAATGGGATATTTTGCATTTTCAGTGCGTCCATAAGTTGATCCGTACAATCAAATCTGCGATGAGACCCAAGACGAACATTTGTACGCTGGCCAACATTAAAACGATGAAGGTGGCATCCATAAATTGACCCTGAATTTTACTGACGATCAGAACCCCGACGGCCAGCAATGCGAATAACAAACAGAGCGGTAAAAAAACGTTCAACGGGCGAAGAAGCACCACTGTCCGCAGGATCAGAAGAATCATATTCCACGTATCGGCGATGGGGCGGAATTTCGAGCGCCCCGACCGCTTATCGTATTGAATGGGCTGCTAGTCTACCCGTTTTCCTGATGTGAGAAAAGCAACGGTGATCGTCGTGGTCAGCGAAAATCCGTCGGGCAACAGACGTTGAATCTTCTCCACTTTGTCCCGGCGGAACGCCCGCAGGCCGGAATTCAGATCGGGAATGGGATGCCTCACCAAGCGCTCTGCAAACAGCCGGATAAGCCATTTGGCGGGACGGCGCGCCAGCGGGATTCGCGCGTTGGATAGGGTTCTCGATCCCACGACCATGTCGAAACGATCCAGCGGTTTCACAACTGTCAGAATATCGTCCGGACGGTAGGATCCGTCCCCATCGATAATCACGATAGCGGGATGAACGCTGTGTTCGATCCCCGTTTTGATTGCGGCCCCGTAACCGAGATTGCAATCGTGACGGATCACGGTAAAGGACGTGAGTTTCAAGACATCCGGCGTGCCGTCGGTGGAGCCATCGTCGACGACAATCGTTTCGCAGGGAAAAGGAGCCTTCTCTAAAACGTCTTTCAAGCGGCTTAGGAATTCAGCGATCCCTTCCACCTCGTTGAAAACAGGAACGATGATGGAAACGCCTTGTCCGGTAATGGATCTTTCATTGGAATCATTCATGGTTCGTTTCAAGACCGATCGAACCACCCTGGCCGGAAAGACCGTTGGTTCGGTGAATGGCTGAGTTGACCGATTCAGTATAGCAATAGTTCGGGAAATTATCAAAATGCACGCGCCAATCATGAGAAGCTCGCTTGACAGGCTATTTCAAACATGTTAGAAAGGGCTAAATATAAACGATGGAAGCAACGCTCATTGACTTTCAAATCAAAGGAGCAATTTGATGAAACGTCTAACCACTATCTTGACATGTTTTCTCGTGTGTGCGTTTGTGACCAACGGTGCGATGTCCCAGCAAAAGCCACCCATTGCCAAAGACGAAGCGGAGGAGAAAATCCTCAACGTATTGGATGAGATAGCCAAGTCGAGCGGAATGGCAGTACCCGTCGCGGACGGTAGGTTGCTGCGGCTGCTTACCGAAACGGTCGGTGCCAAGCGGGTCGTCGAAATCGGTACGTTCCGTGGTTACTCAGGCATATGGCTCTGTCTTGCCCTCCGGAAGACCGACGGAAAACTGACCACCTACGAGATCAACGCTCGAACGGCGGAGATTGCGCGGGAGAACTTCAAGCGCGCCGACGTTGACGAGATGGTTACTCTCATCGTAGGCGATGCTCACCAGGAAGTCACCAAACTCAAAGGGCCGATTGACGTGCTGTTTATTGACGCGGACAAATCGGGCTATATCGACTACCTCAACAAACTCCTGCCGTTGGTGCGTCCGGGCGGATTGATCCTGGCTCACAATGTCCCCGGCACCGCCCCGGACTACGTCAAGGCCGTCACGACCAACCCGGATCTGGAAACCGTTTTCTACAGGCAAGGTAGTGGTCTTGGTGTGACACTGAAGAAGCGCTGAAGGCCAAAACCCATGGTTTTGTGCGAATGTTAGGCGGCACGAGTCCCCATAGCATATCCAGTGAGACAAGGTGTTTCTTCAACCTCTATTCGTATCGACAGAAGAATGCGTACTTCCTGAAGGAGTTCGACACGACTTACTTTGCCCATCCGGCAGTGAAATGTTCATGAATTTACCTGCTTTGTTTACAAACCGGAGTCAACGGAAGGCACCCATAAATATCCGAGAGATGCCGTTGACAGACTATTTCAAACATGTTAGAAAGGGACAAATACAATTAATGGAAGCCACGTTCATTGGCTTCCAACTCAAAGGAAAATAAGGAGATTAAGATGAAAAAAACGTGTGTACTGTTCGGTTGTCAATAGCCGGGTACCTTTGACCCACCCAGAGTCGGGTTGGTTTGACCCG
>CAZSIZ010000015.1:26487-38519 GCA_964606645.1 uncultured bacterium | reverse complement strand
CCCCCCCCCCCCCCCCCCCCCCCCCCCCCCCCCCCCCCCCCCCCCCCCCCCGAGATGGCCATGTGGCTGGGCGCGATGGATACGCGTATCGCCGCCACGGTCAGTTGCGGTTTTCTCACCGTCATGGATCAGATGGAGCAGAATCATTGTCTATGCTGGAAGTTCGACGGCCTGCGCGAATTAGTGGATTACGCCGATATCTATTCGCTGACCGCGCCGAGAGAATTGCAATGCCAGAACGGGATCGAGGAAGGCCCGAACGATTTCTGCATCGAACTCGCCGCAAAAGCGATCAAGGAAACCCGCCGCATCTACCACGACTACGGCAGCCAACCCAGCCCAGTGCTTCACATCCACCCCGGTGGCCACGAAGTCGACGTGACTGCGCTGGTAAATTTCTTCAACCAGCATTTAATTCCTTAACCAAATTGTGGTACAGGCTTCCAGCCTGCTTTGTGAAAAGATGCAGGCTGGAAGCCTGCACCACAAAGTTACCGGTCCGCCGTTTGGTAGGCGTTGAACAGTTCGGCGATCCCAGCGTCTTGGGTATCGCCCTGGTGTGCCACGACTCGGTATTGCAAGCGAAGTGTTTTTCCCTTGGACAACTCGATCGCGTCATTCTCCGGCCAGTACATCGGCGTGGGGGAGAAGAACCCATAGTCTCTCGTGAACCATTGGGGGGGATGCCAGGGATTGCCGGGATGACACAGAATCGCGATCCCCTCCACAATCTCGCCGCGTGTTCCCCAATAGTCCATCCAGGGAGAGTGCTTGCCCCACGTTCCCTTTTCGGTCAGTCCGTAATGGGCGTTAATCATCGTGCCTCCCGATTTGACCGAGAGTTCCGGAACGACGCGGGCGGAGAAAAGCGAGTGGTTGGTCTTCTCGATCCGCACATCGATCAGCGCCGTCAGCGTAATGTCGAAGTCGATGAGCCGAATTTTTTCCGATGGGGCGGTGATCGTGACGCGGCGAAGATCCTTAAACGGCGATTCCGCGCCGGGGCGCTGCCAGAGGCAGTCGTTCTCGAAGGCGATCCGTTTACCTTTTTTTTCGATCAACCGGATTCCTTTCGAGACGATCTGCCCGCGTCTCACTTTATCCTGCCAGTAGTTACCGCCGTTCACCCGGTCGCATCCGAAGAAGAGCGAGTGATGGTGGGGGTAGGGTTCAGACGTTTCGGTCGTGATGCTCTTCCCGGATTGGGGGCCGTTCACGGGATAGAAATAGGGGTATTTCAGATCGGATGAAATCTTGTAATCGGTGAAATGTTTGTCTCCCACATTGACGGTAAGCCGGTCCGCTTTCAGTTCGGCGGAGAGAATCTGCGAAGCAGGTGCGTTCTCCGATGCAGAGCTATATCCGGCAAAAACCAGGGTGAGCAGTGATACGAATAGGGCGAGTCTGTTTTTCATGGTTTCATTATCCCTTCCAAAAATAGGTTCTGCTGAAATAGTAATCCAAACCATCCTCCATGCCCAGGAGTCAATCAAAGATTATCTATTTCTTATCTCGTAGACCACGATCCGGCCCGGTTTCTCTGGATAGGCGTCAAATACGGATTTCAATACATCCTCCTGAGAATTCTGAATCCAATCCTGAAGCCGGTCTCCTAAAGTCCACCCCAGTGGTCCGTATCCTTTGCGCAGCCGGTCGAGTTCGAATCCGTTATAGAAAATATGACTGACATTGGATGGAAGACCGTGTTCGAGTGGGTGATGGTTGAAAACGGTGGGGACGGTACACGGGAATTGTACGCCGTACGATTGGGCCTCTCCGACAAACAGCACGTTTTCAATCGGTTTGTATTGCGTGATTTTGCCCTCTTCCGATTTTCGTTGATTCAGCCAATCGATCGCCCGGTAGTGCGGTAGCCGTTCCGCGAGATAATCCTCTTCAAACGCCGGGGACATCATATAATCCACTGTCTCGCCCGAAATCGTCATCTTCGCCGAAAACCATACCTGAATGGCGATGATGAGATAGATGAAAATCCGTGCAGCCTTTCGAGTGTTGATGTGTGGAATCTCCTCCAATGCGTAAGCGGGCATCAACGCCATGAATGGAAGCATGGAAGCGAGAAAACGGTCGTTTCGCTGAGTGGCGAAAAACCAGCCGGTGTAGACAGCGGCCAGAAATACCCACGTCCGGAAAGCGGGATGATCCCGCCGGGTTTTCAGGATCACCGGAATTCCAAGCAGCCACAGACAGGTGAATTGAGGTATTTTAAGGCTGGATTCCCAGAAGACTTTTTGGATGGGAATGACAAAAAACGCTTGTAATGTTTCCAGGAATGAAGCGTTGGGGGAAGCATGTGCTCTGCTGAACACGTCAGAGAAAAATGACGGTTCACCTCCAAAGATCGAAACGAGCAGGGGATAAACCGGATTCTGATAAAGGAGATAATTGCGTATCAGCCAAGGCGAAAATATAAGCAGTCCGCCTGCCATAACGATGGCCCATGCCATCGCCAATTTTTTCCGCTGGGTCAACGCCGCGTCGACAAACACCATCACGGAAAATGGAACCACGACGGAGAGAATCGCGATATACTTCGCTCCAAGAGCAAATCCAATGGCGGTGGTCATCATGAATAGATCGATGTTCGATTCGCGCTCCCGGTAGCGTTCGTAAGCCAGGAGCAAAACCGCCGCCGAAGCGGTCAAACCGAGATCGATGTTCGCTTGCAGGATCAGACGAATCACCAGGCCGGTCGAAAGAAATACGATCGGTACCATCAGCGTATTCCGTGAAATCCCCCACCGGACCGAAAGACACCAAACAGCGAACGTCGCGATGATGGCGAATTGAAGGTTGACGATCGTACACCCCGCCGCGCTGCTGGAGGCGATCGGCCATAGATACAGCATCTCGACGTTCATTGGAAACGCGGCATAGACGTTGGTGGAAAACGCTTGCCACCCGGCTTCGGAGAGATAGGCCTGGGGAACCGCCAAGTGGTATTCATGCGCGTCGTACCCCAATGGAGGCAGGATGGCGGCCGCCAGCGCCAGGATGGAAATCACAGCCAGGAAGACTTTTTCAACCGGAGATACGGTCCAGTGGAAATTTTCCCGGTCATCCCAAATCTGGAGAATTCGTTTCTTCCACCACGGCCAACTCACCAGAATGAGAAGCGTTGCCAAGACGGGGAAGACGATGGGGTAAGCGAGATGTGCCGTCAGCAGGAAAAAAGCAAACGCACTGACATAAGCCAGGGAAAGAAACGAAGAATACGTGAGCTCGCCGACGGGGGATAACGAGTCGTAACCTTTGAAGCGCGCCAACGTTCCGTTCGCCAAGGGGAAGAAAGCGAGAAGTGGAAGCAGGGCGGTCAGCAAGGTTCGTAGATGAAGCGCCGGACCGATAAAAAATAAATGGTTCGACAGAAATAGTATCCCGAAGAGCGTCGCCGGAAAAACAAGCCAAAATTTCGATGCGGAATCATTCATAAGAGCGGATCTCAACAAGAGTGTCTATTGAAAATGGATTTAATCGTGTTGTGAATCGAGGTATCCTTGCAGGATCCACGCGGCGGCGGTTTTATCCACCACCTGTTTCCGTTTCTTCCTGCGCACATTGCCTTCCAGCAGCGCGCGTTCGGCGCCGTGGGTGGAAAAGCGTTCGTCCCACAGCCAGACACGCAACTCGAATCGTTCACGCAGGGCTGTTGCCAGCGCCTTCGCTTCTTGCGCCATCTCTCCGTGGGAGCCGTCGAGCCGCTTGGGCAGTCCGACGACAATTTCGACGACCTGTTCACGCTCTACGATTTCGTTCAGGGCGTCGAGCACCTTTTCTCGAGGCCCCGCTTCGAGCACGGAATAAGGCTGCGCCGCGATCGCCAATTCATCCGAGAGGGCCAGTCCGATCCGCTTTCGTCCAACGTCCAATGCCAGTATGCGTCCCACTATCGTTATCCAGTGCAGATGGTTCTGTAACAAGTCAGACCTTGCAGACGAAACGGCAAGATATCGTTATTCACAAACCATCATTTATCCTATATCTTGAAGCGATCGAAAGTAGTATTAATTTATTGCCGTTTCGTTGATGCTGTAAAAAAGTGAATGGTTCGTGTTCGATCCGGTTCCGAACGAGTGACGAACTTGCTGGGGGTCTTGAATCGCCCGGATCGTCCGGCCTAATTCTCTTCGCCAGAAATCCACGTTCTCTCGTTTGGGACCGACCGTAATCGAAATATCTTTTGGGTTGACTTTAACGGTCGATTCACGCGTTGTCTTTAAGATAGAAAGAACTGAATCGGCGGCCAGGCGGGATTCCACCTCGTGGCGCAGCGAGGGATGCCAAGGCCCGGCAATGATTTTATTCGATCCATCCCCTTCACGGTCGGATAGCGCCAAGCCGACGCGCGCGATAGGGATTCCGCTTCGGTGAAAACGGGTGTACGCCAAGCCGCATTGACGGATCGCTTCCTCAAGGGATAGCGGATGATACGCGCCTTGGCAGAGCATCGATTCGAGTGCGGTCCCTTCAAGCACCAATGTTGGAGCGATTCGGACGAAAGAAGGTTTGAGTTTCACGGTTTGCTCGACCGTCTCAAGCCACGAGCGTTCCGTCTGACCGGGCAGCCCGCACATCAGATGAATCCCTAACTGAAAGCCGAAACGGCGCACCCGCCCGCAGCCCTTCTGGCTGTCTTCGGCGGAATGGCCTCGGTTGCATCGATTTAAAACTGCATCGTCCAACGATTCAACACCCAGTTCGATCGTCCGGACGCCGTGATTCTGTAGAAAATTCAGGCGATTCTCATCGACGCAATCGGGCCGGGTTGAAATTCGTGCTCCCCGGACGTTTGGCCTTTTCAAATATGGTTCGATCCGCTTGAAATAACGAGACATTTCCTGGAAGGAGAGTGCGCTGAAAGTTCCCCCGTAAAACGCGATTTCCCAGGATTCGTCAGGCGGGGTGTTTTCGATCGCTTGCAGCCGTTCCGTCCATTCCGCCCGGTCGTTTGGAGCGTTGACGGTGAGATGCTGGTTGCAATAGGCACACCGGTGCGGGCATCCGAGATGGGGCAGATACAGGGGCAGCACGTTCATTGGGCCGAGGTGGGCATCATTTCGTTTTCGATGCTCGCGAGAGCGGCGGCGGCGGCGGCTTTTTCCGCTCGTTTCTTACTCTTGCCTTCGCCCCGTCCGATGGGTCTGTCTTGAATACAAACTTCAACGACGAAATCCTTATCGTGATCGGGGCCGACCGCCGAGATGAGCCGGTAAATTGGCAAGACGCCATACTCCTGCTGGACTTGTTCCTGAAGCTTCGATTTATAATCGACAATGCTTTCGCCGCGAACCGCTTTAGAGATTTCATCCTCCAACCGATCGAGCACGAACTGTTTCGACGCCTCGATTCCGCAGGAGAGATGGATCGCCCCGACGATACTTTCGAACAGGTTGCCGAGAATGGAAAACCGGGTTCGGCCGCCGGTTTGTTCTTCACCCTTGCCGAGCAGCAGGAATTCTCCAAGTCCCAGTGCGATCGTAAGTTGTGACAAAATCCGCTTGCTGACGACGACGGATTTAATTTTTGACAACTGACCTTCCCGAAGGTTGGAATACTTGGTGTACAAGAATTCTGTTACGGTGAATCCAACGATGGAGTCTCCCAAAAATTCCAGGCGTTCGTTCCCGAAATTCTCGCAATTATCCTGTTCGTTGGCGTAAGAACTATGGCATAAAGCCAGATGGAGCAACGAAGGATCGATCTCGGGATAACCGAGATGTTGGGCCAACTCTCGAAGGGCTTCTTCACGTTGTTCGTTTAAGGGTGGATGGTCTTCCTGCATGATTCCTCACCATGTCGTATTCGTTTTCCGGGAACCGCGATAGGATTTTAACTCACGGTCTCAACGGTTCTCGGTGGTGAGAAATGTGGGAGAGACTTCCAGCCGCAACAAATTCCAGAATCGAGGCGGCACGATACCGCTCCTACATTTCATCAAATAACGATCGGGGATCGTTTCTATTCACTCGGTCGTTTTCCCGTTTCGGATTTCGACCTTTTCGCGACGAAAGCAATCCTCCGGTATTCTACATGATTTTTATCCGATTGATACCGTGCCGAATTAATCCAGCATTTCGCTCAGCAGAGCTGCCACGGCGTGATCGCGGTCGTGGAAAATGTCGGTGATTTCCGAAATTCGGCTTTCGGATAGTTTTTCGTCCGCCGTACTTTGTGATTCAACCAATGATTTCATCACAAAACCATGTTCGGCAAGTTCCTTTATAATCGTGTAGAGCATAGCGATCCCCGATTTGGACATCACGGCGACGCTCCGGAAATCGAGAAGAACCAGCCTCCGGTTTTCCGGGAGTTCCCGCAGCGTTCGTTGAATGGTACTCACTGATTTCACGCCCAAGTTCCCGGTGAGCACCGCCGTCGAGACCATTCCTGCATCCACGATTGAAATCCTTAAATTGTCGTCCGAGGTTAAACCCGAACGCACCTGATCGACGACGACTTGTGCGTCACCGGAAAGGATACGAACCTGGAACACACCCCGTCCTTCCGTCCGGTTGACATTCGCTTCCATGACTTGTTGCGAATCGGTGATTTGTTTGGAGGTGATGGTTTCGCCATCCCATCCTTCCGGAACGGGTATCATCAAAAAGGATTGGCCTTTTTCGATATCCGTTGACGAACGCATTTCGGCTTGTAATCCTTTACGGAAGGTCATCGAAGCAAAAAATACCGTGCTTGATTTCCGATCCAGACAGACGTGGAGTTTGGGTTCAGAGTCTTTCACGTTCAATCCCATCCGCTCAACAATCGATTCGACGCTATTCTATCTTAGCACTTCATCCTCATGATTGGAACGAAACTTATGTTTTTTCCATCATCCGGTACATTAGCCGGTTAATTTTCTACGATTATCGGAAAACACGCTAAAAACTCAATCCCGTTCCTATGTCGCAGACGCCAGGAATTTGGACCGGCAGTTTTCCGTGAGGCAAGCGTTCGCCGTAGAGCAGTTCCGAAACGGCAACCGTCATCTCGCTGAAATAGCCGTAAGCACACAGATAAGCGTCGAGTTGAGGGAAACGGCGGATCAAGTAGGGATTGCCGAACGAGACCATTGCCGTTCGTTTCTTCTCATCGATTGCTTCCTGGATCAGTTTGAGATAAGCGTCCGGTAGTTCGACGGTTCCTTTTTCCGGTATCACCTGAACGATAACGGCGAAGAGAACGGTATCGGCTTGCTGGATATTCTGACGGGCTTGAGCGAAGAGGTTCTCATCGGCACCGGGCTGGATCGAGACGAAGGACGCTGCGGGAGAACGAAGGTTGATGTCGTCGAGCAGTTCGGCCCCGCCGTCGTAAAAATCTCCACGCTCGTCCGACAGAACCACGGTTGTTAAATTCTCCTCTTCCCGCAGGGGAAGAAGGGTTCCTTCATTCTTGACCAGCGTGACGGCGTCGGCACTTATGTTGAAACTGATGCTGGAGGCGCGGCAATGAATCTGATGGATCGCTTCCTCGTCGGAGTGAGTGAGAGCGTTTTGATGCAAACCGATTTTCGCTTTGAGGCTGAGAATGCGTCTGACGGATTCTTCCAGCCGATCCTCGCCGATTCGCCCGTTTTCGGCGGCGTCCATCAATCCCCGAAATGCTATGTCCAAATCTGGCGGCATCAGTATGATATCCGCCCCGGCTTCGAAAGCTCGAACCGCCGCTTCACCCGCGTCGCATTGGCTTGTAATCGCTTTCATGAGCATCGCGTCGGTGACGATCAAGCCATCGAATCCCATCTCGTCCCGCAGCAGATCTTTCAGAATGCGTGAGGAGAAGGTTGCGGGGATATTGGAATCCGGATCCAGCGCGGGAACGGCGAGGTGGGTGGTCATAATCGTGTAGACTCCGGCCTCATGGATCGCGCGCCGGTAGGGATAGAGTTCGACTTCGTCCAGGCGTTTGCGGTCCGCCTGAACGGCGCTTAGCAGAAGATGGGAATCGTCGGATGTGTCTCCATGTCCCGGAAAATGCTTGGCCGAAGCCGCCACGCCTTCGTTCTGCAAACCTTGGATAAACGCGCTTCCCAGGCTAGAGACCTGCTCCGGGTCTTCGCCGAAAGACCGGATATTGATGATGGGATTTTCAGGATTGTTGTTGACGTCCAAAGAGGGAGCGAACACAAAATTGACGCCGATCGCCTTTGCCTGAAGGGCAGTGTATTGTCCCGCGAGGCAGGCGTAGCGTTCGCTGCCCGCCGCTCCAAGACCCATGGCAGGGGGGAACACGGTCAGTTCGGGTGCGATGACTCCCCCCAGACCGCCGCCCGCCCCGGCTTCCATGTCCGCCGCGATGAGCAGAGGCACAGGCGACTCGTCCTGAAGACGGTTGAGCAGCATCGGGGTTGTGGGCAGGTAGTAACGGTTCAGGTAGTAACCGCCGGGAGTGTAGGTTTCGATCTCACCGTGCACACGCTTGGCGTATTCCTGAATCTGCTGTTCGGGTGTGTACTCGTCCGGCATCATGTAGGGACAGAATACCTGCCCGGCTTTTTGTTTCAGGGTCAGCGTTTTCAGTGTCGCTTCGACCCACTGTTCTTCGCTTGCGGAGAGTTGGAATCCAGACATGCTCAAACCTCGGTCTTCATTGTATTTAGATTCGATTCAGCCGGGATAAATTAATCCGAATCGATAAATTTGAGAACCTCTAAGAGAGTTATAACGACAAATTCGTAACAGGAGAAGAGCGGGCAGCCTGTATTCCCTGTTTCACGGTCCTGTCAATTTGAGAAAACGGAATGAAATAATATTCAATATTTATCAGAAATTAATTGTACCGATCTCAATAAAACGAAGAGGAGAAAATCATGAAAAAGCGTTACCTGCTGTTTGTCGTATTGACTGTCGGGATGTTTGCTGGACTAAGCGTGTCGGCGGACGAGTGGAAAGTGGGAGAGAAATGGATTTACGAACATGAAGGCTCCAGACCGTCGTTTCGCCCCGATCAGGTTATCGACGGCGACCGTGTCCGTGAAGTACTCTCTATCAAGGGTGAAGGCGATCAAAAACGCTGGCTGCTCAAGGAACAATGGGGCAAAAATGACGAACGGCCTCTTACACTCCACATGGATTCCAAGAAAATGATCCACCAGATGGATATGGGATCTGACCGGACCATCGAGTATTCGAAACCGATTCCCGGAGACTGGAGCGATTTGAAAACCGATGGAGAGAAGACGGTGGAATCGACGGTTTCGTTCGGCCAGGATGTCCCGGTCAAATACGTTGGGAAGCGGCTAAAAGACGAGACAGTCAAAACGCCGGCGGGAGAATTCAAGAACTGCCAACACGTCCAGGTGCTGTACACGCTGACCTTCAGCGGCGACCAGGGAACATTCACTCTAAAGACAAAATATGATTATTGGTATCACTCCAAAGCAAACGGCATGGTGAAGGAATCGTTTTCCATGACCACCCCAGCGTTTGGGGATCAGGAAAGCCGGGAAGTCAAAGGGACCAGTGTTCTCAAATCGCATTCGATCGAGAAAAAATAATCCCTCGAAGTGGATTGAAACCCATGCAGGAGAAGGCGGTAATCAGCCGTCTTCTCTGATTTCATGTTGCCTGAAACCATCCCTGACTGATGGATGCTTCATCACAAAGAGAGCGAATGAGTCACGTTGAAAACAATCACGGAATTTGATAGGCTTCAGAATCAGGCCGTTCCCTTTTAGAAGGGAATCTCAGTTCACATCCTATTAAAGAGATGAGTCAGAACGTGAGAAACAGAGGATTTACTCTGATCGAACTGCTGATCGTCGTCGCCATCATCGGCATTCTGGCGGCCATAGCGGTCCCCAATTTTCTCAACGCTCAGATTCGGGCCAAGGTTGCCCGCGCCGAGGCGGATGAGAAAACGATCGCTTCCGCCCTGGAAATGTACATGATCGACCACAACGGCCTCCCGCCGGTTCGCTCGACCCAGACGACCGATTATCGAGGCTACCGGTATCTCACGACGCCCGTCTCCTACCTGCACTCGATTCTGCCCGATCCCTTCCGCAAAAAATATATCCGGGGATTCGGGTCGGATGGTTACGATCAATTCTATGAATTCGCCGTCAAGCCTTGGCCTGCGTCAGGGAGCGTCAACACGATTTACGCCATCGAATGTGTCGGCCCCGACATGAGAGACAGCACGTCGACCAGCTCGTACCCCTCTCATTCACCGGAGTTTCAATTTTACGATCCGTCCAATGGATTGCTGAGTCAGGGGGATATCTACCGGGCCGGAGGTGCCTACACACCGCGCTGGTATCGAGAGCGGAAAGGCGGCCCTCGCACCACCGGCAGCAATTGGATCTAACCAAGGGGATCGGCGCGATCGATCGACATGACGGCGGGGAAATCGTATTCATTGAATGGATGGGAATCAACGAACAAGACAAACTACTACAGATGGGGGAACAAAATGAGGGAGTAATCGATACTCCTAAGAAATCGTTTTCCAATGTCTGGCTTCGGTAAAGAGCGAAAGATGCCCCACGTTTTCGGTAGCAATGAGCGCTCTGGATTGTAATGCTTGTGCAGCCAGGATGACATCGCCATCCAATGCTTTAGGATCGGCAGTAGGATGTCCCCGTTTTCTTGCTTCAGCCCATAATTGAGACGCCAAGAGCATTGTTTCTGAATTGAGCGGCAAAAAGAAAAGTTGTTCTCTAAGTTGATTAAGCCGTTGCAGTGAAGACGTTAAATTCTCAAGTAATAGATTACGGCGCAATTCATAGTCGGTAATTTCCGGTAAAATCACCGTAACATTCGATTGCAGTATCTTTTGGAGCCAATGGACGATATCGGGATTACGGCGAGGGTGTGTGATCTTCCCCAGCGGCCCCGTGTCCAATATCACTGGAACTGTCATCGAACCTCTCTCTTTCGGAAAGACGGTTACGCTCAATGCTTTCCTTTAATTTCGGCCACACTTTTTCATCATATCCCGATGTGTCTTCCAGCCATTCATCGAGTAATGAAATGGCTTTTTCGTTTTTGCTTTTAAGAATTGTTTGTGAGATGTTCATCATTGACCCCCTTCCGTTTATCTTAGCGGATGACTGAAACCTTGTATCGATCCATCAAACACCTAGTTTCTTGAATACCTCCTCTGCAGGAGTGGCTTCTCCCGTTCTTTTCCATTCTTCATAAGCCTTATTCGCTTCGCGAGTGTCTTCTTCCAATCCAACGTCATCATCCAGCTCGTAAATATAATCGGCGATTCGCAGCCGTTCATCGGGCGGCAATTCTTCTATTTCCTTGATAATTTCAGCGACGATTTTCATGGGATTGGCCTCGTCTCAGGATTATTTCTCATATCAATATAGTACGGGAAAATCTTCATAAGTCAAAAGAAAAAAGGTGACATGCGGGAAGGATGATGCTTGCCGAACTATCGAAATGGTTTGTAAGGCAGTAGAAAGGTCACAGCAAAACCCAACTTGTAATAGAAAGACTCTACGTTCGGTTAATCTTCATTCAAGAACTTCCTGGCTTTCTGGAAGTAAAACTGAAGACCTTCCTCTTCCCGGGGGGTCAGTTTGTAGTAGACATTCCGGGTGAAATACTCCCGAAAGAATTCCGGGTCGTGGCGGGAATCTTGGGCGGCTTGTTCCGCCAGTCGGTCCAGGTTTTGGAGACCCAATTCACAGGCTTGAACGAACGGTTCGGCGATCTCCGCTGGATCGATCCCTTCCCGCGCGATCCAGGCCGCGTACACGAAAGGCAATCCGCAGTACGCTTTCCAGGCCTCCCCCAGATCGTACACGTTCAACGCCGCGTTGTGATATTCCAGGCTGGCGTCGCCGATGCAGAGCGCGGCCTCGGCTTTCTTCAAACCGTTTTCGATCGGAGGGGTGTAGGTTTCGATGCGGGGAGAATTTTTCCAATAGTCGTCGAACAGAATCCGGGCCATCACCGTGGAACTGAGCGACCGGGCGTCCAGTGCCACCGACGCGATTGCTACAGGCGCGGTTTTGGAAAAAAGAGCGACACTACGTACCGCGCCGTCACTGC
>CAZSIZ010000015.1:0-26477 GCA_964606645.1 uncultured bacterium | reverse complement strand
GATTCCGGTACCGGGCACATAGTTATATTCCGGATGACGCAGCAGTTCGATGGCCGACACCAGCGCCACATCCAGGCCGCCATTCGCTAACCGCTCGGCCAGCAACGACGGTACACCTCGCACGATTTTCGCCTGTGGGCAGGTTTCGGGAAGATACCGTTCGAGTGGAAGCGCGTTGGAAAAAGGGACGATCCCTATGCGAAGCGGGGAAGAAGGCAATCGGATTCCTCGTTATCGAAAAGCGGTTTTAATCCATCAGCGAAGGTCGATATACTTCAGTTCCTTCACCAACTTGTTTTCGCGAAGTTCTTCGATGACGCCGTCCGGAACGGCGGCATCGATATTGCACACCGTCACTGCATAACCGCCCCGTTCTTTGCGGCCCAGGGTCATATCGGCGATATTGATGTTATTGTTACCCATGATCGTCGCTAAGTGACCGAGGGTTCCCGGTTCGTCTACGTTTTTGAAGAACAGAACGCTTCCGAACGGCTTGGCGTCGATGTGATAGCCGTCCACGACCACGATCCGGGGATCGTCTTCGCTGAAGTTGGTCCCGCTCACCGAAACCGTGTCTCCGTTGGTCGTCAATTTGACCGTAATAAGATTGGAATAGCCTTCGGTTTTTTTCGACTTGGTTTCCGTGTACTGAATCCCGCGTTTTTCCGCCAGGGTGGGTGCGTTGACGAAATTCACCGATTCGGTCATCACCGGTCTTAGCAATCCTTTCAGCACCGCCACCGTTAAGTATGAAACGTCGTTCTCAGCCAGCGGTCCCGAATAGATAATTTCCAGCTTGTCCAGTTGTTTCCCTAGATACTGCGTGGCGAACATCCCCAATTTCTCCGCCACGTTCAGATAAGGACCGACGATCGACTTGACT
Organism: uncultured bacterium; assembly: GCA_964606645.1. Classification (GTDB taxonomy): domain Bacteria; phylum Hinthialibacterota; class Hinthialibacteria; order Hinthialibacterales; family Hinthialibacteraceae; genus CAZSIZ01. The sequence continues at coordinate 25,594 of CAZSIZ010000015.1, read as the reverse complement.
TCCGGCGCGATGGAAGGAATATTCACCGCGTTGCGCACTTCGCCGCCGGTCAGCGTGTCAAGAACGTTTTTGGCGACATCCACGGCGACGTTGATCTGTGCCTCCGCCGTCGACGCGCCCAGGTGAGGTGTGCAGGTGCAGTCTTCCCGTTGTACCAGGGGATGATCGGCTCCCGGCGGTTCGCTTTCGTAAACGTCCAGCGCCGCCCCGGCGCATTTCCCGCTTTCCAGCGCCCGAAGCAGTGCGGCTTCGTCGACGATCCCGCCGCGCGCGCAGTTGATGATCCGAACGCCTTTTTTCATTTTGGCGAAAGCCTTATCGTCGATGAGGTGAGCGGTCTCTTTGGATTTTGGTGTATGAACGGTGATGTAATCGGCTTGGGAGAATATCTCGTCCAGTGTTGAGGGAACGAAACCGATTTTCTGGATATGGTCTTTAGACGCAAAGGGATCGTACGCCATCACCTTCATCCCGAAGACCAGCGCCCGTTTGCCCACTTCGCTGCCGATCCGCCCCGTGCCGATGACGCCCAGCGTTTTACCGAAAATCTCCGTCCCGGTATATTTTTTCCGGTCCCAGCGGCCTTCGCGAAGCGAGATATTTGCGGGCGCCACATTGCGTGAGAGGCTCATGAGCAGCGACCAGGTGTGTTCGGCGGTGGAGATGGTGTTCCCCCCCGGCGTGTTCATGACGATCGTTCCGCGCTGCGTGGCGGCATCGATATCGACGTTGTCCAGTCCCACACCCGCGCGGCCGACCACTTTCAACTTGTCCGCTTTTTCAAAGACTTCTTTAGTGACTTGGGTTCCGCTGCGAATGACCAAGGCATCGTATTCGGTAATGATCTGCTGCAGCTCTTCCGGGGGCAGTTTGGTTTTGATATCGACTTTTACGTCTTTGTGGCTCTGCAGGATGTCAATCCCTTCCTGAGCCAATGGATCGCTGATTAGCACTCGGTACGTCATAACGTTAATCCTCACCTTCCGTTAACCGATTATAGGGAAAAAATACGTATTGAATTTTTCCAGGCAATAGGGGCAATCGAATGATATTCCCTTTTTCTTCTCATGAAGTATGCAGAAAACAACATAAAACTATGGTAGCCGACGCCACAATACCCTTCAAGCGGCAGCCGCTTCCAGAGGGAAATTTCATGAAAGATACGGGTGTCAGGAGGATTACGGTGTGCGAATACCTTTCGGATGCCGAGAATTGGAATTATTCTGGTAGAACGTCCGATGGAAACTATAATCCCGATCCTTTTTTGGGGATGCTTCGGCCTCCTGTTTTATATTTACCTGGGGTATCTCTTCATCCTGAAAATCCTGGGGGTATTCGTTCGTGCTCGGCATTCGGTGGCCGAAAACGAGTATCCCGCCATCACGATTTGCTTTGCGGCCCGAAACGAGCGCGTTTCGATCGAAAAGAAGATCGAAACGATTCGCGCCTTGAATTACCCCAAGGAAAAAATCCAGATACTCGCCGCATCCGACGCTTCCACCGACGGAACCTTCGAGTTTCTCGACGGCCAGCCGGATGTCACTGCCATCCAATTGGAAACCCAGGGTGGGAAAAACGCCGCCTTGAACGCGTTGCTTCCACTGGCGGCGGGCGACATTCTCTTCTTCACCGACGCCAATACTATCCTGCATCCGGACGCGTTGAAAACCGTCGCCCGCCATTTCCACGATCCACGCACCGGCGCGGTATTCGGCGAACTGATCTACACGCAGGATGAAACCTGGAACGCGGTGGGACGCGGCACGTCGCTCTACTGGCGCTACGAGAACTGTATCAAGCGAAGTGAAAGCCGTCTGGGATCGCTGCTGGTTGGAGGCGGATCGCTGCTGGCGGTTCGGCGCGAACTCGTTGCCCCGCTCGATCCCCGGATCGCCAACGATTTCGAAATCCCCACCCGCATCGGCGCGATGGGATACGCCGTTCTCTACGAGCCGCAATGTCTCGGTTTCGAAAAGCCGCACGTGCAGATTGGGGAGGAACTGCGCCGCACGTCGCGAATCGTCGCGCGGGGTTTACGCGGGTTTATCTCGCTACTGCCGGTGATCGTGAAGTCGCCGCTGCGTTTCTGGCAGTTTCTCTCGCACAAATTCCTGCGCTGGCTCACCCTGCCGTTGACGGTGATTATGACCGCCGCCGCCTGGGTACTGCGGGCGCAGCCGTTTCCTGGAACGATGCTTTATTTGGCGGTCATTGGATCGATCGGTGCGTTGCTGGGTTTGTTCCTGCTGCCGATTTCACACCGTTCACGCTGGGTTCGGCCTTTCACGCTGCTCGCCCATCTACTGGTCATGCACACCGCCGCCACGCTCGGCCTCTGCCAAGCGCTCATCGGCCGCACTCCCGCCGCCTGGGCCATCCCCGAATCCACCCGTGAGAGCCAGCGTTGATTGAGTAGACCTGTCTTATCACAAATGAGGTTCATGCAAAATTCAATTTTCAAAAACCTGGACAGCTATAGTTTTGGGGAAAATGTGGATTAAAGGAAAGTTTACTGGCGAGCTTTGAGGATCGATTCGAGTGTTTTCTTGGTTTCGCCTTCCGCTTTTTGCATCGCGTCTTTCAACTTCTGGTTCACGGACGAGCCTTTCATAGCGATCAACGCTTCTTTCGCGGCGTGACGGACGTTGGACGAGATGCTTTTCAGTTGAGGCAGAATGACGGCCACTGCGCTGGATGACCCTGTTTTAGTAAGACTTACGATCGCCGCACATTGGAGATGTTCCTCCTCGACGTAACCTAGCAACCCTGCGAGCATCTCTTCTGCCTCGTACGTATTGCCTTGTTCGATCTGGGCGTCTAAATAGCGAAACCAACTGTCTGCATAAGCCGCCTTTTCACGATCCGAAAGGGATTGGAAATCGGGCAGACTCACATCGCCTTCAGGTTTCTTTCCGATGCAAGCAACGGCTTTCATAGCGGGGATGGCAATCGCTGTGTCGTAGGCACCCATTTCCTCTGCCATTTTATCAGCGGCCAGCGCGTCTTTTCGATGGCCGAGTGCGGCGATGATTCGCGGCTTGAAATCCTTCGGCGCGTCTTCAAGCGCTTCGAGCAGCGCTTTTGCTGATTCTTCGCCGGGAATCCGCTCTAAACAATAGACGGCCTCTTCCCGCAGTTCCTCATCGGCCAGCAATTCGGCTGCCGGGGGTACGGCGTTGGCGTCACCGATCGTCGAAAGATGGCGCAGGGCTTCCACGCGCGTCTTCTTCGCCTGGTTCTTCCTGGTGAGTCTTACCAGCGATCTCATCACGCCTTTCCGTTTGCGTCCATTCCAATTCTGGGCGGCGCTGTGGACGTGAACGCGCAGGGCTTCACCCGCCGACTTGGCGATTCCTGGATTGTCCGAAACCAGCAGTTTGCCCAGTTTGGGAATGATTCTAACGCCTGCCGATCCGGCTTTCATCGCGGCGGAATATCGAGTCTCTGGATCGTCGCTTTTTATATCAGTCAGAAACCGATCCAAGCGTTTATTTTTCTTGGCAGCCTGGCTGTCGGACGCCGCCGTGAGAAAGGCGGCGGCAGAGGCGGTTTTCGTGAACTGGTTCGTGGATGGTTTAGTCATCGTTCCATTGTCCTTTCTATGCCTACAGATGCCAGGGGCCACGACCGGGCCGACTGAGGAGGCGGTTGGCTTCTTCGTCGTTCTTCACGGTTTCGCTGACCGGATCCCATTCCAGTTTGCGCCCTAAGATGTAGGAAATGTTGCCCAGGATGCAGAGGGCGGCGACACGGTGGCCCGCTTCGATGTGCATGATCGGTTTTTCGCGGGATTTGATGCAATCGAGCCAGTTCTGAAAATGACCGGGGCTTTTGAAGACTTTCGCCCCGTCCGCCGGAGGTTCGTATTTCATCGCTTTCTCTTCGGTTCCGCATCCCCCATCCCCGCCGGTGACGATCAGGGTGTCCTTATCGCCCCAGTATTTGGCGCCGAATCCCGCTCCCATCAATTTTTCGCCTGGCTGACTCCAGGTCATGGTCCAATCGGGATTCTTGAATGTGTATTCGATCTCCATTGCAGTCGGGCAGTTCCAGATTCCTTCGCGGGGTGCTTCACCGGTGGCTTCGATGCTGACCGGGCCGGTCGTATCGGCATTCATACACCAGAAGGCAACGCTCATCACGTGTGCGCCTCGGTCGCGGATTTGGCCACCGCCGAAATCGAGCAGCCAGCGGAAGTTGAAATGCACTTTTTTCGGGTTGTACGGCATCCAACGCGCCGGTCCAAGCCATAAATCCCAATCAAGGTTGGGGGGCGGGTCGGAGTCGGGGGTCCAGTCGCCGACCGGATTTTCGTAATGCCAGCATGCTACCTTGCTGATTTTCCCCAACTTACCGTTTTGGATAAAGCGGTTGGCAAGATAGGCGGCGTTTGTCGAGCGGCCTTGTGAACCGACCTGGACGACTCGCGAGTAGCGTTTGGCGGCGTTGACCATCGCCCGACCCTCCTCGATCGTCTTGCACGCCGGTTTTTCGACGTAGACATCTTTTCCCGCTTCGCAGGCGTGAACCGCCATCAGTCCGTGCCAGTGGTCCGGCGTGCCGATGGTGACGGCGTCGAGGTCCTTGCGGTCGAGCAGGTCTCGGTAATCTTTGTAGAGTCCGGGGCTGCCGCCCACACGTTCGGCTGCGCGTTTCAGGTGGTTTTCGTCCACGTCGCAGATCGCCGCCGTAACGCCGGGCCTTAGAAACGCGGACCCCCGTCCCCCCACGCCGATGCTACCGAGCACGATCGTGTCGCTTGGTGCGGGTTGGCCATCCTCGCCGAACACGCGGCTGGGTACGATCGTGAACGCCATAGCGCCCGCAGACGCCGCCGTGGTGTGGGAAAGAAACGAGCGTCTCGTGATTTTCGTCTTTTTCGTCATAATCGATTGATCCTTCCTACCGAATTCGCTGAATGAGTTTCGATATGATGGGTACGACCCTATCATAGATAGACGTGGAACGATACATGTCCGTAACTGGAATATGTTTTTTTATTTCACGGGTGTGGCTATGACCCAGATGCGGAAAAAGAGAGTGGGAAACCATGAAAAAAATCTGGCCTTTACCCGCGATCGAGATCAAACCGTTTCAGGAAATCCGCGAAACGAGAGAGGTCGTGCTGGTCTATTCCCAGGCGGCGTGGGATGCCGTTGGTGAGCGTATCGATTTGCCTGTCGTCTCCCGGTTGGAAATCCGTGAAGCCACGGAGTCTCACTGGCAGCAGGCATTGGACGGCCTCCAGGGTGAAGTGATTTATACCGTCGGTGGAGGACTCACCGCCGATGCGGGTAAATATATCGCCACTAAGAAGAACTTGCCGCTTGTCTGTCTTCCGACCGCTCTGACCGTGGACGCGTTTCTGACCTGGGCGTCCGGTGTACGTCGGAACGGCTGTGTCGCCTACCTCGAAACCAAACCACCGGATATCATGATTGCCGACTGGGATGTTTTAGGTTCTGCGCCCGCTCCGCTGCGTGCGGCGGGGATTTGCGACGTGCTCTCTATCGCGACTGGCTGCTGGGATTGGAAATACGCCGAAGTAAAAAATTTGAACGCCCCGGATGCGCCGTTTTGTGATTTTGCCTATCAAACCGCGGAAGCCATTCTGCAAGGCGCGTTCGATTGTGCCGAAGCGGCGGGGCGGGGTGATCCCGAAGGGTTGAAGCAGTTGCTGGATTGCCTGTCGCTGGAGGTTCAGTTGTGTAATCTGATCGGTCACGCCCGGCCTGAGGAGGGTAGTGAGCATTATTTCGCTTATGCGGTTGAGAGTGTGCTGGGGCGGGTTCTCCCTCACGGTGATTTGGTTGGTCCTGGGATTCTTCTGATAGCGCAGTTGCAGGGGCAGGATACTGCACCGTTGAAAAAAGCGCTCGATGCCTGCCATATCCCGCTCGACACGATCCCCCCGGATGCAGTCCGGAAGACCTTACAAGAATTGCCCGCCTACTGCCGCCGCCACGATCTCCCCCATGGCCTTGCCCACGATCTCACCCCCCAAACCATCGACAGCATTCTAGCGAACAGGATTTAGTCTCTTATTAGTATAATTGATCGCAAATCGGTCACAATAATCAAGAAACCAGTTATTCAGATGTTTTAACATCCTTGAGATTTGAGAACTGCTGTATCGCAAAACGATCATTAAAAAATCGAGTGCCCATGTCCCCGGTCCATTCATGGGAGAGGATTAAGGTGAGAGAAAAGACTTAAAATAGAATTTTGCATGACGCTCCTGTTGCTTGAACGCTTCGCCATTCGTTATAGCATTATGTTAACACCTTCCTGCATCCGTGCAGGATTCATCGATTTCACATTCTGGAAAGTACCAAATGAAAAAACAATCTGTCTCCCTGTTCGTGTCTCTGATTTCAGTGACGCTCATCACCACCGTTGGCTTTGCACCGGTCAACACCGCCTACGCACAAGATATGGCCACGTCCGAATTCCGGTTCGGCCCTCCTCTCGTTTACTCCGCGACAGGCATCCTCGATGCCCGCGATCGAGTGAAACGGGTGGGCTGGCGTGAAACGACGATCGACGCTCAATTACCCAGTCTCTTTCCCTCCGATCAAGTACCTTTATTGGACAAGCAGGCTTATTCGGCAACCCTGAAAGCCGCCCTGTTCGGTGAATCGAAGCGCATGATTGAAGCCTTGGTCAAAATAAAAGAAATGGCGGAGTTCTGGCCGGAAACAGACTTGCATTCCGAACACAGCCAAGACGGCCATCGTCTGGCTTGGGCGGTTCGGCTGCTCCAGGGATACGATTGTCTGGGAGCGCTGCCCGAATGGAAAGAGATCGATCGAGAAGAACGTCAAGCGCTGAGAGAATCGATCGTTTCTTTCTCCAAACGGGTTTTGGACGACATCCCGCAAATCCTCACGCAGTCAGAGAAGATACATTTTCAGTCCGTTCGGCTTTACGCCGGTCTGATTTCGGGAGTAACCGAATTCGTCACGGATGCGTTGAAGGGAACCGAACAACTGCCCGCGTTGAAGGATTTATTACGCCAGGGATTAACCAACGAGGGATTACTGGTCGAAGGCTCTCCTCAGCAGCAGATTCGCGCGGGACACGATTGGCTGTTCACCGCCACCGCGTTAAAAGCGAGCGCTCCCGGCGAGTTCAAAGCGCTGGAACGCAATTACAGGCAGTCCGTGGAAGCGATCTGTAACCTGTCCGGACCGGCAGGACAGTTGCCTAACGTCATCGGACCTCTATCTCCCAAACCGTTGGGTCGTTTTCTTGAAATCGGATACGCTCTGTTTGGAGAACCCAAGTGCAAAGCGATTCTGGATTCTCTTTATAAAAATGATTCACCCCTAGCGGAATCTCTATTGCTCGGTCAAAAACCTTCTGTCCCCAAGTTGCCTGTATCCAACTTGTTTCAAACCGCCGTCATGCCTCAGAGCGGCGCGGCCATTCTCCGGGATGTATCATCTACCGTCCCACTTTCGATCTATCTCGATACAGGTCTGTCGGAACAGTCCGATTATTCACCCGCGTTGTTGTCGATCGAACGGCTTCCCCAGCAGAAAGTTCTCTCGACGGACCGGCAGGGGCTATCCAGCACTGTCACGATCGACCGGCTCGATCGTAAAAAAATAACGGAGAATAAAACCGGGCAGCCGCGCAATGCCCAGATCGTATCCTGCAAAAGTTATCATGACGGGGCGTCGTATTTTTCCGCCTTCGCGTCGGGGCAGTACGCCAGCCGCCCCGCCTATCCGAAAGGAACGATTGCCCCCGCGCTGATGACTTACGAGCGGACGCTCTATTTATCGTCTCCGCTGATGATCGATCTCTTCCGTGTGCGTGGTGGCAAGACGCATGATTGGATATATCATTGCCTGGCCGATATCCAAGAAATAATCGGTGGTGAGCTATCCGATTATAAGGTGTCGGAAAACGATTATGCCTTCCTCTCGGATTCTCAGGTTCAAGCGGCGCCGGTCAAGAATATTTTCAGTGTTCTGCTGACGCCCACGGACGGTTCCGGTCTGTCGCACCGGCTCTGGTTTATCGATCCGGTGGGTTCTCAGCTGATTGCGGGGCAAAAATCCGACCGAACCGATTTAGTCGTTCGGCGTGAGATGAGTGGGGATGAAGGCGATCTTTTCGCTGTCGTTCACGAATGGTTCGACGGAACGGAACCTCCGGATGTGAAACTGGAAAAACTCGATTTGAATCCACGCCCCAACGCGCGGGATTTCCAAGCCATCGCCCTGGCGATAACGAGAAATGATGAAACGGCGATCTTCCTCTCCTCCACGAATCCCGAAGTCACTTACACAGCGGATTACAACGGGAAGCGGATCGTGTTCCAGGGAAAATTCGGCCACATTCGCCTGAAAAACGGCGCGTTCGACTGGCTTCGCCTGATCGGCGGCAGTCAACTCCGATACGATACCCACGGAATGACGCTGGAGAATCCCGCGTTCAGCGGGATCGTTCGCCGCACCGGTCAAACCGATGGCTCCATCGATATCGAATTCGACAAACGCCTCGCGACTGGCACCGAATTAAGCGGCCATTCCTTCACCACCGTTGCGTCTCAGCTGCTTCCGGTTATGATTCAGCCCTTTATCATCGATCGCATCGAGGGTGTCGATCCGCCTCAGCGAGTCTTTTTGCAAAGTTTCCCCAATTTCATCGATCCCGTTCCTCAGCTGGGTTCACCCGTACAAGTCGGAGACCCCATTCTTTTCGATCATTCGGCTGAGTTGCAAAGAAAAAATGCGGATACTTATACGATAACCGTCACCGCGCCGGTCGAGGTCATGGTGGAGGGCGCGCCGAACCGGAACCGGGTCTTTCTCAACTACGCGAGTGTGCTTCACCGGTTGCGCGGAGAATCGACAGCCGGTGTCATCACGTTCAACATCGAGCCGAGAGAAACCCGCAACGGGAATGTCGAATTTTCGCGTGTCCAGTAGTGAAATCTTCCACAAACCGTCTCTGCCTCTTGATAAAAACTTTCCTCACCCGTCATACTAATCTTATTCATTCACAAAGGATGGTTCGGTTCATGCGTCGATTACTCGTTATCACTCTTCTTGCATTCGTATGGAGTTGTCTCGAAACGCCATCGGTTTCCTGGGCGGTCGATTGGATGGATCTTCTGGAAAGCGTCTCCCGATCCGATGGAATCCCTCTCGCTCAAACCTCCTCTCCATCGAAAAGCCCCTCGCCACACGGCCGGGATTTGGGAGGAGAAATGAATTACGGACCGATGATCGTCTTTTTGTTTCTCATCGCGACCGTTTTAGGTTTCTATTTCTATATGCGGAACAAACCGGCAACCGATACGCCGAGAAAACGAAAACGTCATTGACCGTTTAGTACTCTGCCCATCATATTTTGATGAGTAACATAAACGTGCAGGGGCAGGCCCCCGTGCCTGCCCAAGATAATCCACCCGACACTTTTTTTGGACAGATTTCTAAATATCAGTTTAGTGGAGAATCGAATGCTTTCAGCGAGGATAAAGCCTCTTATTCCGATCGGGTTGGTGGTTCTGCTTACCGCCATTCCCTGGATCGTGTGGAAAACCTATCCGCCTGAAATCCAATTCGACGACCGCCTCCAGAAAATCTCCACCGCGCCTGAGATCGAACGCGAACTGAATACCGCGGAGTCTTTCGTTCGATTCCAGGCGTCCGGACTGTTGTCTGACATCAATAATGCGCCGGTGGTGGCCGATCTGTATTTCCGTCTGGGCGAAGCCCTGCTCGCGCGACATGACGGTCTCTACTTGAATCGAGCCAGGATTCACCTGGAACGTTCGATCGAACTCTATCCCCGCTTAAGACACGGCTGGCCCTACTATCAACTGGGGCATGTGCTCGAACGAATGGGGCCGCCTTATCAGAACGAGGCGAAGAATAATTATCAACGTGTTTCCAATCACGACCACGGCCACTTGGCTTTACAGGCGGGCTATCGTATTGCGCTGCTCGATCTTCGTACAGCCGATACGATCTTCGATCCGCGCGCGCTCTATCATTACATCCGGTTTTCATCCCCCGATCCGGAAAAAGACTTGCAGCTTTTCGAGCGGGCATCTTTCGATACGGCGAATGGAGAATCGCTCTATCTTCGAGCACGTCTCTCGCATCGATCCGGTGACAATGAAAAAGCGCTGGAACTTCTGTCACGCTATCGACAAGAACATCCCGGCGATTGGAGCGCGCTGTTCTATCAAAACCGCTATCGAGGAACGCAGGGCGCTAGACTCTACCCAATGGCAGGCGATCTGCTGGCGTCCTGTTTTGCGCCTCGATCGACACGCGGCATCCATTTCTCATTATTCGATGAAGGGGAACTCTTAACCGACGTCTATCTGAATCCTCCGGGCAATGACGAACTCGCGATCGAATTATCTTACGAGAATCCTTTCCCAATGCCCCTTCATTTTTACCTGACGGTAAACGGTTCGACACAAGATCGTAAGGAACCGCCGCGTTCCAAGGGAAAAATCACGTTTCGGTTCTCCGCGCAAGCCGAACGAAATCTCGTTCGCCTGTATGTAAGAATGAACGGCGACCGATCCACGGCTGTTGAGACACCCTGGATTCACCTGATATCCCTGCGCGCCAGCCGATCCGAACCGGGGAATCCATCGTGACCCGAATTCTGCGTAATTCCATCTTCATGGCGTTGTTCAACATCTTTGGCCGGGCGTCGGGTTTTATCCGTTATTTTCTGCTGGTGTATTTTCTCTCGGACAGTCATTACAGCCTGATTACTTACGCATTCGGGGTCGGTCGGCTGGCCCGTCATTTTATAGATGCAGGGCTGGATAATCTCATTTCACGGGAGGGGGCGCGCCGATACGATGACGTTCCATCCTACCTCTTTCACGGATTGCTGTTGAAAGCCACATTGGCCCTGATTGTTTTTGCGGCAGCGTTTTATTACCTGGCCTCGGTCCGTGATTATTCATTCTATGAGTTGGCCGTAGTCTATTCCGTGCTGTGCGGTTCGGCCATGCTATCGTTGACGGGTGTGCTTCGCAGTTGTTTCACGGCCATCGAACGAATGGAATACGTGTTCTATACCAACCTGCCGGTCCGGCTTATTTCCATCGCGTTGCTGTTCGGTGCGCTTGGTCTCTCTCTGCCGCTGGTTTGTGTGGCGTGGGCGATTTCGCTGGAGAACGTGATGTGGTTTCTCGTCCTGGGGACGATCGCCTATCGCTTTTTCTCGATGAAACCCGTGTTCTCCTTCTCCACGGTCCGTTATATGATCTGGGAAGCTTTGCCGCTGGCGCTATATGGATTTTTCAACGTCTTCTACCTCAGCCTGGATGTTCTCACGATCGAATACCTCATGGGCAAGGAAGCCGTCGCGCCTTATACCTACGCCAGTCTTCTCGTCGAAGGAATCACGATGCTGGTGTCGGGCTATTTCATCGCCATCTATCCGGTGCTCTCCCGATACTACAAAACCGACGAAGCGGCCTATCATAAGTTGTTCCGCCTCTCGGTGATCGTGCTGTTCGCCGTAACTATTCCCGTATCGGTTCTGCTCGGTCTGTGGTCCGATGGCTGGGTGAATATAATCAAGGAAACCAGCCCGGTCTCCGGACAGGTTTTGAGAATTTTGGCGGTGACGCTAAACGTCTCCATGCTGAATACGTTGATTATCATCGTCTTCACGTCCCGCAACCAGCAGCGCTGGCTTGTGGCGTTCACCGGCGGGGCGGTCGCTGTTTCGCTGTATTTCAACATCCTGTTCATTGGATGGTTCGGGCAGGTCGGAGCCGCGTACGCGTCGTTGTTGTCGCAGGCGCTGCTTTTTGTCGTCATGGGGGGTATCGCCTGGCGGAAATTCACGCTTCAATTTCCTCTGGCAAAACCGGTGGGAATACTCGCGGTGTCGCTTTCAGCCGGATTTCTGACCTGGTCGATCCCCGGCATCCCGTTATTGGTCAAACCATTTATTTACGGCAGCGTGTTGATTCTGTTCGCGTTCGTCACCGGCGTTTTGACGCTTGACGAGATTCAGCGTTTCAGATCGTCGATGCAATCGAAATCCGATTGATAGTTGAGGAGTATTCTTGCAATGAAAATTCTAATAACCGGCGCGACGGGTTACTTAGGGGGCGCGATCCTGCGGGAAGCCTTGAAACAGGATCATGCAATACGCGCCCTTTGCCGGCGGAAACCGGAACCGGGAACGCTTCCTGACGGGGTGGAGATCGCGCCGGGATCGTTGCTCGATCCGGATTCCCTTACCCAGGCGGCGCAGGGATGCGATGCGGTGATTCACTCCGCCGGACTCGTTTCTATTTGGCGAAGGAATCCTGATGATTTTTTCACAGTCAACGTTCAAGGCACAGACAATCTTTTCGAGGCGTCGGTGAAAGCCGGAGTCTCCCGCATCGTTTATACATCATCCTTTTTCGCGCTGGGGCCGACGGATGAACGCCCGGTGGACGAAACTTGGAGAAACGATATCCAGCACACCGGCTATGCGCGAAGCAAGGCGCTCGCCCACCAACGTATGGAACAATGGCTCGAACGGGGCGCGGACATCGTCTCCCTGTATCCCGCGCTGATCTACGGACCGGGAAAAAAAACGCAAGGCAATCATATCACTCAAATGACGCAGGATTTCCTCGACCGCAAAATACCCGGCGTGCTCGGCAAGGGCGATAAACGTTTGACATTCTCTTATGTGGACGATGTAGCCAAAGGCCACCTGCTCGCGCTGGAACGAGGAATAAAGGGGGAAGGCTACATTCTCGGCGGGGAAGATGCGTCATTGGTGGAATTGTTTGAGATGCTTGAAGAGATTACCGGAATCAAGCGTCCGAAGCGGCGAATCCCCTATTCGATCGCGAAAGGAATCGGGTTCATGGAAGAGATCCGCGCCCGCCTGTCGAATCACTATACGCCCCGCCTGACACGCGATGTGGTCGAGGTCTACAAGCATCATTGGCGTTACTCGTCGCAGAAGGCCATTACGGAGCTGAATTATATAAGAACCCCTCTCAAAATTGGGATTTTGAAAACATTGGAAAGCCTCGGTTACGCTCCCGCCAAAAACCGTCAGGGAGTCTTGTAAGAGACATCCCAATAATGAACGCAAAGCACTGGCGCCGCTCTACCAATCTTCTCCCTGAAATCCCATCCCGCTCTTACCGCAACAGGATTTTCCAAGTTTTTCACTCCCTCAGATCGGCTGAAATGAATAAAATCATCTCTAGACGCTGTATGGCGTTTCCAATTCAAAACGAGATGGCCAACGAACGGTCATCGACAAAAACCAAGTAAGAGGAGAAATCTTATGTTGAAAAAACGAATCCTTTTCGTTGCCGTTCCATCGATCGTAGTGCTGTTGTCGGTTGTCGCGTTAAATACGTTTTCGCATTGTCAGATTCCCTGCGGAATTTACGACGATGAAGCACGTTTCAAAGCGTTGAACGAGCATATCACCACGATTGAGAAATCCATGAAAAGTATCGTTCAACTCAGCCAGGATAAAACGAACGCGAACCAGATTGTCCGCTGGGTACAGAACAAGGATCATCACGCCGATGAGTTTTCCGAAATCATCACACAGTATTTCCTGGCCCAGCGAATCAAACCGGTGAGCGATACCGGCTCGAAGGCTTACAAAGACTACACCCAGAAATTGGTCTTGCTTCATGGATCGATTTTCCATGCCATGAAAGCGAAACAAACCACGGACCTGAGCCACGTCGAGGCGTTGAGAAAATCAGTCTCGGATTTTCACGAACTCTATAGTGCGCATTAATCTATTCACCACAATTCAAGTCTAATCCTTGTGTTCAAATCGTTTTTTTGAAACAATACAGGGGCCGGTTGAATGAGCAACCGGCCCCTGTTTGTTTTAAATCCTTATGATTCGATGAATGAATAGAAGAAAGGTGTTCCCGAAATGAAATTTCAATTAATGACCGTAATATGTTTAACACTCGCTGGATTAAACATCTATGCCGAGCCGTCGTCGATCGATAAGGATGGAATGCTAATCGTCGGCGGCCAGCGTTGTTTCATTCTTGGACTGTACGAAAACGCCCCCACCGCCGAGTTTGCGGACGAAGTCGCCCAGGCAGGTTTCAACCTCATACGCTCAAAAGCGTCCAAGGAAGCGCTCGACATCGTCCACGCCCACGGAATGCAATGCTGGATCGCGCTAGGCGGCCTTCCCGTCTCCAACGAGGATCTAGAGAAAAAACTTCGAGACACGATCGAGGCGTATAAGAATCATCCTGCGCTGGCCGTGTGGGAGGCACCGGACGAGGCGCTATGGAATGTCTGGTGGCGGCGTTGGAACAGCGCGAATCAACGATGGCGCGACGTCGAAAACGCCGTACGGAAATTTCAAGGAACGCCCGAACAGAAAAAACAACTCAAGGGGCTGTACAGTCACTGGCGATCCTGTCAGCAAACAGCGCGCTATGCGGCCTGCGAAACGGCCGAAGAAGAAATCCGTACACTGACGGGCATGAAACCGGCGACTGAGAAACTGAGCGAGTGGCGGCAGCATATCCCGCTGCTTTACAACCGCTTAAAACGGGGTACGGATATCGTTCGGGAGACCGATTCCAGCCACGTGATCTGGTTCAACCACGCGCCGCGTAATTCGATGGCCGATCTGACTTCTTTCGGCCAACTGGGGGACATCGTGGGATGTGACATTTATCCCGTGCCGTTCGGGCCGGATGTGGGGCACAGCGATCTGGCCGAACGCAATCGAAACAGCGTGGGGCGATACACGCAGCGCATGGCGGCCAGCGCCCCAGGCAAACCGGTCTGGATGGTCTTGCAGGGATTCGGCTGGGACGATCTTGCTAAATCGGATTCGCGTCCCGACCGGCCGAGGCCTACGTACAGCCAATCCCGTTTTATGGCTTACGATACCATCGTCAACGGCGCGCGCGGTCTGCTGTATTGGGGAACGCATACGGTTGAAAAAGACTCGAAATTCTGGATGGAACTGAAAGCGCTCGTCTCCGAACTTCGCGACATGCAGCCGTTTCTTTCCGCGCCGGATGTCAAAAAACCAATGAAACTCGTTCCCCATCCTTCCGCCGCTTCGGACGAAAAAGGTATTCGGATGCTGGTGAAGAAAGTCGAAAACCAATGGGCGTTTTTTCTCGTGAATGAAGCGGATAGCGCGATGGCTTTCGATATCACTGGGTTGGACAAACTGAATGGTAAGACCGTTATCGTTCAGGGTAACACCGAATCGATGACAGTGGAGAACGGACGAATAACGTACGGTCTCGCTCCACGCACCGCCGCCGTCTTGCTCACCAAGTGAAAGAATCAGCCTAGTTCGGCGGTACTGTTATCGGACAGAACGAGTTTGTGCGATTTCGGACGCCGGACGCTGTTGGTAATCCTCACGTTGCGCCCGATGATACTGTTATCGATCCGCCGCGCGATATGGTGAATCGCGCAATCCTGCATGATGACGCTGTACTCCACCTCACAGTCGATCAGCTCGGTTCGGGAGCCGATCGAGGTGAAACTGCCCACGAACGCATCCTGAATGCGGCAGTTCTCTCCGATAATCACCGGTCCCCGGATCGTGCTTCGTTCGATCTGGGAGCCTTTTCCAATCACGACGTTCCCCCCAATTTCGGTTTCGGAATCGGTCCGGCCTTCGTTGATCCCTTCGATATCCTGTAAGACAAGGCGGTTGGCTTCGATCATATCGTCGGGATTTCCCGCATCGATCCACCAGCCGTCGATGATGTGATGTTCCACCCGCGCCTGGTTGTCGATCAAACCTTGAATGGCGTCGGTGATTTCGTATTCCCCTCGATCGGACGGTCTTAAGTTTTCAACGATCGAGTGAATCGTTTTATCGAAAATGTAGATACCGACCGCCGCGAGATCGGAAGGCGCGTCTGTCGGTTTTTCAATCAAACGCACGACATTGTCGTTCACCACGACGGCGATTCCGTAGAGATGGGGCTTGTCGGTTTTACTGAGCAGAAGCATCGCGTTGGCCTTCCGCTCCCCAAACTTCTGGAGAACCGATTCCAATCCCTCCTGAAGCAGGTTGTCACCCAAATACATCACAAAGGAATCGTTTCCGAGAAACTCGCGAGAGACTTTGATCGTGTGGGCGATTCCCAAAGGTTCCTTTTGCTGGATATAGGAAATCCGAACGCCAAGTTCGCGCCCATCGTGAAGGACGTCCTCCAGGTCGCGAGTATTATCACCGACGATAATGCCGATCTCTTCGATCCCTACACGCTTGATCGATTCGATGGAGTAATGAACCAATGGTTTATTCGCGATTGGGATTAGCGACTTGGAATTGGTAAACGTCAGTGGTCTGAGCCGTTTTCCACGCCCGGCGCACGGGATGATCGCTTTCATGTCGGCCTCCTGGAATGATTAGCCCTCACGTCATTATTTCAAAAAATCGAGTTCTGGCAAGGCGACGTGCACTAAAAATCACGTTCGGTGAATTCGCTGGGTGCATCGATTGTATCATCTTCCGTATCGCGGCGTTTCGGAAATTGGATCGTCCCGGTTTCGAGAAATTCTTCCGCGTACCCTTTCGCGCGCTCCATCAGCCATTCCCGCCGGTTCAAATCGGGATCGTCCATGACCGCTTCCAGCAGTTGGTTTAATATGTCCGAAAAGAGGGGACCGGGCGATAAGCCCATTTCGATCAAATCATGCCCGGTGATGTGAAGATCGCGTATTTTCAAAGCGCTCTCCTCACGGTCGATTTTCCGCACGATCCGAACGAAGTTGAAAATCCCCTTCTCGTAGCCGTCGGGATTGAAACGGTTTCCCTTGCGGTCCGCCATCCTCATGCGTAGAAATCCATCGACGTTCTCGCGGCCCAATTTCCGGATAAAACGCTTGGCGGCGCTTTCCGGCAAATCCGGCTTCAAATTATACATGTGGTTTTCCACGATCGAACATGCTTTTTTTGTTTCGTCTTTGGAAAACCGCAGCCGACGCATAATCCGTTTCGTCATTCCCTTGCTGATGTATTGATGGCCGTAGAATACGTAATCCTCTTTTCGATCGAGATACTGTTTCGCGGGCACTTTCCCAAGGTCGTGCATCAGCGTCACGAAACGGATAAAGGGATCGCTCGATCTCAGCGCATCCACCGAATACAGAATGTGGCGCGCCACATCGTCTGCATGGAAACGGTTCTGTCCGACGCCGAACGCCGCGTCCAACTCCGGTAGAACGTAAAAAAGCAGGCCCAGGTCGTGCATATCGGTAAATCCTTGCGAGGGAACGGGATAGCCGAGCATTTTCATCAATTCCTCGCGGATTCGTTCCTGAGAGATATCAAGGATAAGATGGGCGTAATTGCGGATCGCTTGTGCGGTTTCCGCCTCGATTGTCCCCTGAAGTTTGGTGGCGAACCGAGCCGCTCTCAACATGCGCAGGTAGTCTTCCTGGAAGCGCGTTTCGGGATTACCGACGGTCCGAATCCGCTTCTCCCGGAGGTCGCCGATCCCGTCAAACAGATCGATCACGTCCCCCGACTCGATATCCAGCGCCAGCGCGTTGACCGTGAAATCACGGCGTTTCAAATCCTCTTCGAGTTCGTCAGTAAATCGAACGGTTGGATGCCTGCCGTCGCGATATTCCAAATCGTAGCGGAACGTCGTGATCTCGTAATGAACCGAATCGATGACCGCCGCGACGGTTCCATGCTCGATACCGACCGGCACGGCCGTGATTCCTGCCCGTCTCAGCCGGGACATCGTTTCTTTCGGATGCAAAGGAGTCGCCAAATCCCAATCCTGACCGGCCACTTGATGCACGATCCCGTCATTCTCAGGCAAAATCCCAAGAATCGAGTCGCGGACGATTCCTCCGACGGCGTAGCTTTTTTCCGGTCCGAGAAGATCGAATAACCTTTTAACCGGAGTTGGGATGAGCGATCGATTGAACTTTATCATAACCACAACGATTTCTTTTAAGCGTTTTTCTCAAATTGCGAGAAGACTTAATTATTTCATCGTCCTGCCGATGAATGAAGACTATAACCGTTTCGTCAAAACACCCAAGGTATTATTTGGAAAAGAATTTAAATTGTAGTGTGATTTTATCTTTTTTATGATATGGTTCTTACTGAAACGCTGGAAGACAATATGTTTGAAAGCTGTTCGGGTGCACGTTCAAGGGGATGGAGGGTTAAAATCTAAGGAGTGCATCATGAAATGTAATATGGCATTACTTCATTATCGGCCGTTCGTTCTTCGAGCCACTCTCGCGCTTGCTTTATTCGCGATCGCTGGACAATACGGCTGCCAATCGACCCAGACGGCTATGACATCCCAACCGGCCTATTCAACCCTCGCTTCGGACCGTCCCCTGCCGAGTCAGGATATGAAAGTCAGGGAAAATCATTTTAAGAGCCGCCTGCCGTTGGGGATCGGAGCGCGTTTCGATCTTTTTGTCGCAGACACGGCAACGGGCATGTCGGAGGTTTACAACTCGTATGTAAAATCCATGCGGCAAGGCAAGATATTCCGTAACCGTTCGTACGAGCTCGACTACGCGATTCTGCCTAAAAAAGGAAGCGCTTTCAATACGAAAAAAAAGAAAAACCTTTTCGGATTGTTTACCATGAAATCCAATTATAAATTTCAAATCGGAATGAGCCGCCGTTTTCGCGATTTCTCCGATTTTCTCCACCCCGGTTTCTGGCTGGCGCTGGGACGATATGCGCCGACCCCCGAAACGCCAAAACAGACAAGCCATCCCCAGATGATGTGGTCTTTTGAGGATGACGCCGACTCCATAACGATCGATCCTTACGATATCTATCGGATCGATTTGAATGAAATCACGTATCCCGCTTGGGATTGAATCCCCATCTCCCCATCCAGCGACGTAACGTCTTCGGACCATCATCGATGAAGACGATATTCCCGTAAATACATTCAATCAAATCTATTTCCGCTGGGCTTCTCCCGTCATAGGCACGAAGCGGACGGGGAGAACGTTCTCCTGGTGGACGCCTTCCTCATCTTTGGTGATAACGATCAGATTTTGGTATCTCCGTCCGACGGGAAGCACCATCCGTCCGCCGGGTTTCAGTTGCTCGATGAGTGGCTTGGGAATCTTGGGCGGGGCGGCGGTGACGATTATCTTGTCGAACGGCTCTTTTCCCGGCCAGCCTTGATAGCCGTCGCCGATCCGAACGTGGATATTCTTATAGTCCAGGTCCGCCAGAAGTTTCTCCGCCCGTTTGCCCAGCGGCTCCACGATTTCAATGGTGTAGACATCCTTGACGATCTCGGCGAGCACCGCAGCCTGATACCCGGACCCGGTTCCGATCTCCAGTACGGTGTCGGTCTCCTTCGGTTTCAGCAGTTCGGTCATCAAGGCTACAATATACGGTTGAGAGATGGTCTGTTTATAATCGATAGGCAGTGGCTGATCCGTATACGCGAAGGACCGCATCTTGGCCGGGATAAAAAGATGCCGTTCCACTTTGCGCATGGCGTTCAGCACGCGGGGATCCTTGACGTTCCTGCGTTCGATCTGATAGGTGACCATGTGTTCCCGGTCTTTCTTAAACCGGACTTCGCCCGTTTGAGGAAACGCGAAATAGGTCAGCCCCAGTACGATGAGAAAGGTGGCCGCACAGAATAAGGTTGCTTCTTTCATGGCTGATACCTCAATCGAAAATACCGAATTTGGTTGATTGGCACATTTTGTGATATCTTCCAAGTAGCCAGTGGTTTGTCACTTTTGAAATAATGGGTTGGATTAAACATGGGCAGGCACAAGACCTGCCCCTACACGATCCTGTTACCCATATGAACATGTGAGACAGAGTACTAGTAATAGTATACCACTTCGGTGATCGAACCGGACTAATTTTCGACTCGATCCACGATTTTTAAAAAAACGATTGGAGACGTTTCGATCGAACGCCGATACGAATCGATGAGAATAGAAGCCCTATGAAAATACGCTCCATTCTTACCCTGACGATCCTCTCATTCGTGATTGCATGTCCCGGCTTCGGGAAGGAAAAGCCGTATCACACGCCTCCGCCAATCCCGCAGCGGTTGATCGAACGCATTCAGAAAACCGGCCATCCTTTCCTGCTCTCCACTCGTGACAGGTTTCGTGAAACCAGCCGTCTGTTAAGACAGCAGTTGCTGAGCGAACGGGGCCAGGAATTCAAGGAGCGTGTGCCTGGTTATTTCGATGAGAAATCCCCCTGGTTCTTGGGCCAAGGACCGTTCGGGAAGTCGAACGAATTCCATCCGCTATTGCTATCTGGCGACGATAAGCGTATTTACGCCAAAATCGCCGTTGAATTGATGGCCTATACCGGGATGCAGAAGAGCAACTGGGCGATCGAACGTCTCAAAGATGAAACCCTTCGCCTGCTCGGAGAGATTCAACCCGCCCGCCGTGTCGATTCGATCCGGCTCCCGCAACCGGCGTTGAGCGAACGGCAGGCCTATCTACTCGCTCTATGCGCGATGATGTACGACATCGTCTACCAGCGCTTCGATACGATCGACCGGCACGATCCGAACCGCCGCATCAAGCAGGTACGTGACCGGCTGGCCGCTTACTGTGCCTCGGTTCCCCCGGAGGATATTCCCGTCAAGCAGCGCATCGTTTATGGAAGCGCCTTAGGTGTTTCGACGCTTTTTTGTATCTCCATCCATCGCCAGGACAGGAAAGACAGGAACGCTTTTTCCGTCCAAACCATGCTGCCCGATCTCTACCGGGCCGTATCCTTGACCAGTCACGGCCTCTCTCACCTGGTCGATGACGGGAAGCGGCTTGCGTTTTCCCTTCAGGAATTGGAATGGGTTCTTCCGGTTGCGATCCCCTGGATCGAGTGTATGAAGCGTTTGGGGTATCCGTTCGATATTCAGCAAGGCGCTTACGTTCAATTACTCGGTGTTCTCGAATCGCATCGTGTGCCCGGCAGTTCATTCGCGGTCTTTCCCGCCACGAATTTCCCTTTGCGCGATCCCTGGATTCCGCGTTCCAATCCCTTGTTCTGGTCCATCGACGAGCGGATGTATCCTCAAAAAACACCGAAAATTGAAGGCATCAAACTTCCCGGCAGCGATCGGGAACCGGACGAATCCACCGAGGAAGGTTTCGGAGTGCCGAATAAAGTGAAAGAAGAAAAACCCAACCCACTTCTTTCCCGCAACGCCGTGTCACTGGCCGATCAGTTACGCTATTTGAGTCTGCCTCGAAGGAATACGTCATCAGCCCAGTCCCTGCAAAACGAACGCTCCAGCAGTAACGCCGGATGGCAGGCTCCGGCGGGATTGGAAACCCCGTCGCTCTGGGGCGCGTTGTATCTCCTGGCGCAGCAGGACGATCCGTTGTGCCAGGGAGGCCGGCTTTGGGAAGAACTCGCGATGGAGACGGATTCTCATCCCTATACATATCTGTTTTATAAAGATTATCCCCCCGGTGACAGAAAACCGGGCAAACAGACCTCCCTGATTCACTACCCCAACCTGCGCTCCAGTGTGCTCTCCTCCCACACACGCTTCGGTGATTACGTCTTCGCGATCCAGTCGGCAACCGGCACGGTGCTCTCGGCCACCTCGATCGTCGATCACGAAAGCTTTATGCTGGCCGACCATTCCAAGGAATGGCGCTGGTTCCACGCCGTCCCCTCCGCGACCGATTCTCAACCGGCTATCACGTCGGCAAAAAAGACCATACGATCCACGACACCGATCCTCACCGAACTCTATTCGTGCTGGACGACCGATTCTCCCAATGGACGAACGTTGGCCTTGCGCCGCCACATCAGCGGCGTGGGAGGCGGATACACCGCCGTGGCTCATTTCCCTGAAGCGGCCCAACCCGGTCACGATATGACAAGTGTCGTTTTTTCTATGCCGAATCCCTCGAACTTCATCGAAAGCGAGGAAGGTCCAGGCCAATTCACGATTGCCCCCGCTGAAGCACCGGAGCTAAACACCGTTGGCTTTTCGGCGGTGTCGAAAGTGGAAAAATTGATGTCCAAAGAGCCGTTGGAAACGTTGGTCGCAGGTACGCTGAACGCCGTCTTCTCCCCCGGTTCGATCAAGAAACCGGTGGCTTTCGAGGGAGAATTGGGGCGAACGGTGGAGGTCGAATTGACGAACGCCGCCAATCCCTTCTTTTATCTCCTCTCCATCGGCCAAACTGGCCGGGAGAACTTCGATGTCAAATACGACTCCACTCCCGTCCCCGGTTTACGGATCATCGAATGGAAGGAAGGAATCGAACTGCTCGCGATCAACCAGGGAGACGGTATTAAAAACGATTTCGTGGATTCGGACGCCGATTTCGTCGTCGTGACGCGGAATCGCACAATGAAAGCACTGTATTATATGATGGTAAACGGGACCTATTTACGCTGTAAATTCTCCCCCACCCAGAAAACCTACCTGCTTCTCGCCGATACCAAGGGGAAACGCCTGTCGGTGGCCTGGTCCGCCCGCCGGTTATTCACCTCAATTCCCTCCCGCGCCATGAGTGTTTTCTACGCCCCCGGCCTGCTCGGTTTCGACTGTCCCGGTTATGTGATAAACTATGGTCAGAAGAAACAGCGAATCGTTGTCTGGGGATATGATGATGCCTCCTCGGCGAAGCGAACGGGGCGCGTTCGATACCGCCCTCTCGACTCGAAAAACTAGTCGTGTGACAGACTAAAAGTGTCGGGGTGAAAATACGGTATTCAATTTCGTACGATTGATGAAACTATTTGTATTGCCGCCCTCACCCTCACCCTAGCCCTCTCCCAGAGGGAGAGGGAAATAAAAGGAAAAACTCATGCCCTCAAAAGCGGAAATCGCGGCGGCGTTAAAGAAACTGATCGATCCCGAGCGAATTCTCTCCGAACCGGAAGACCTCGTAACCTACTCCTACGACGGTACGCCCCACCTCAACGGAGCGCCATCCGTGATCGTCCAGCCTCTCAATACTGATGACGTGTCGAAAGTCATGTGTTGGGCCTTCGAGAACGGTATTCCCGTCGTTCCCCGTGGTTCGGGAACCGGTTTGTCCGGCGGCAGCGTTCCGATCCGGGGAGGAATCGTCATCAGCCTGGTAGCAATGGACCGCATTCTCGAAATCGACGATGAAAATCTGACGGCCCTGGTCGAGGCGGGAGTCGTGACCGTCGACCTGGCGGACGAGGTGAGCCGGCACGGGCTGTTCTATCCCCCCGATCCCGGATCGATGAAAATCTCGACGATCGGCGGGAACGTCGTGGAGAACTCCGGCGGCCTGCGCTGCCTGAAATACGGCGTGACCGAAGACTACGTGATGGGCCTCGAAATCGTCTTCTCCAATGGAGAGGTTTTATGGACAGGCTCCAAATGCAAGAAAGACGTTGCCGGATATAACGTGAAAAAACTGCTGGTCAGTTCGGAAGGCACGCTGGGGATTATCACCAAAGTCCTACTGCGACTGATCCCGCCACCCGCTTCGTCGAAAACGCTGCTCGCCTATTTCCCCGATATGAAATCGGCGGGAAACGCAGTCGCGGATATCATCGCGGGAAAGATCATTCCCTGCACACTCGAATTTCTCGACAACGTCACCACCAATTACGTCGAGGACTTTTGCAAAATCGGATTGCCCAGAGACGCCGGAGCGATTCTCTTGATTCAGTCCGACGGCCATCCGGCCCAGGTTGAAGAAGAGGCAGAACAGATCGAAGCGTTCTGCAATAAAAACGGCGCGACCGAGGTCAAAATCGCTCAGACGCAGGAGGAAGCGGACCAACTGTGCCAAGCCCGGCGTTCGGCGCTCCCGGCGTTGGCGCGACGAAAACCGACGGTCATCCTCGAAGACGCCACCGTACCCCGCAGCAAGGTCCCCGAAATGCTGGAGTTCATCGAAGCGATGCGCGATAAGTACCAACTGGACATCGGAACCTTCGGCCACGCGGGCGACGGCAACCTTCACCCCACGTGCCTCACGGACGAACGCGACACCGAAGAGATGGCCCGTGTCGAGCAATGTTTCGATGAAATTTTCAAGAAAGCGATCGAACTGGGTGGAACCGTCACCGGTGAACACGGCGTCGGCTGCGTAAAAAGCAAATATCTGCCGATGCTGGTGGGTGAAGAAGGAATTCAGGTCATGCGCCGGATCAAGGAATCGTTCGATCCCACCGGTGTGCTGAATCCGGGAAAGATTTTTATCGAAAACCAAACCTCCAATACCGTCGGCTGATTCCTCGCCAGCCCGACTAAACTAACTACAGATGTTTTTAATGATTGCAGTCAACTGCCGCTGCTAAGGTTAGAGAACTTAATTCCGTATGGAAATACAGTAGAATAAATGTTCTTGAATCGATGGGGTGGGTAATGAACTCACCTTACCTTTTTAACAGGATACGATTGTGAACCAGGAAACCGCCGCAATAGACATAAATCCAAACAAGGGCGACGCCGTCAAAGCGGCGCTGCTTTCCGCTGTGGTCGTGCCGGGGGCGGGGCAGATTTTCAACAAAGAATGGCTCAAAGGTTTACTGCTGGCGGTCTTGTTTCTCGTCGCATCCCTGTCGGTTCTGGTCCCGATTACGTTGGCGTTGGTCGCTTATTATCTCCATATAGGGGAGGGAAACGCCGAAGCCGCGATTCAGTCGTTGCAAATAGTCAGAAACTCGTGGATCTATTTCGTATTATTAATCGTGGCGTCCGGTGTCGTGTATATCTATTCGATTGTTGACGCATACAAAAAACGTCTTGGATTTTCAAATACAGGAGATGAACGATGAGTAAAGTGAAAAAAGTCGTGCTTGCCTATTCGGGTGGATTAGACACTTCCGTCATCATCCCGTGGCTGGTCGAGCACTACGGATGCGAAGTGATCGCTTTTGCCGCCGATATCGGACAGGGCGAAGAACTGAAACCTTTGCACAAGAAAGCGCGCGATTCCGGCGCATCCAAACTGCATATCGTGGACTTGCGGGAAGAATTCGTGAAAAATTTCTGTTTCCCCATGCTCCAATCCGGGGCCATCTACGAGCGCCGCTACCTCTTGGGAACCTCCATTGCCCGGCCCTTGATCGCCAAAGCTCAAGTCGAGATCGCCCGCAAAGAGAAGGCCGACGCCGTCTCCCACGGGGCCACTGGAAAAGGCAACGATCAGGTGCGTTTCGAGTTGGCCTATCAGGCGCTCGCTCCCGATCTGAAGATCATCGCCCCTTGGCGCGAATGGGATATCCGTTCGCGTGAGGATGCCGTCGCTTACGCCAAAAAACACAAAATCCCCGTGCCGGTCACGGTGAAAAAACCCTGGTCCATGGACCGGAATATCTGGCATCTCTCCTTCGAAGGCGGCATCCTGGAAGATCCCTGGAACGAGCCGCCGGATGATATGTTCGTCCTGACAAAAGACCCCCGGAAAGCGCCCGCCAAACCGGAATACATCGAGATCAAATTCGAAGAAGGCGTTCCGGTGGCCGTCAATGGAAGAAAAATGAAGCCGGTCGGTCTGTTGGATAAACTCAACCGGATCGCGGGCGAACACGGTATCGGACGTGTCGACCTGGTCGAAAACCGTCTGGTGGGAATGAAATCGCGCGGCGTTTACGAGACGCCCGGCGGTACGATGCT
>CAZSIZ010000014.1:16654-38582 GCA_964606645.1 uncultured bacterium | reverse complement strand
GGTAACCTACCTTAAAATAGGTGAAAATTTGTCTTGACAATGGGGTACACTTCAGGCCGCTAAACTGTACGGTTTACATGCCGACCGTGTGTACCGGATCTGTTTCCGTATCGTGCTCGACGGCGCGCGGGCGCAGGATTGCTCTCAAGAAGCGTGGATCAAGATTTTCAGGAACCTCCACCGCTTCCGGCCAGACAGTTCGTTTCCATCATGGTCGTCAGCCATTGCGGCGAATTGTGCCATCGACGCCGTCCGAAAATCGGCGAGAAGGCAGACAGTGTCCGATGATTCAATCGACAGCGAAACGCAAGCCTCTCACGAACCGGACGCGCGCCGGCGTTTGGAGGATCGTGAGGTACGGTCCAGGATCGAGCGGATTCTGAGTGGACTCAGCGCTCAGCAGCGCGCCGCTTTTATCCTGCACCATTATGAAAACGAACCGTTGAAATCCATTGCCGACACACTTCATTGCTCGGTCGGTACGGTGAAAACCCATATTTATCGCGCCGTCCGTGTACTGCGGAAAAATTTGAGTGATTACGCCAACAAGGAAAGTGAAAGATGAATCACAAACACTTGACCGAAGAAGAATTCGTGGATTTGCACCACGATTCACGATCCCCTGAATCGCAGGCGATGCGGGAGCGTTTGGAGGAATGCGAAACCTGCCGCGAGGAATACGAAGCCCTTTCCGCCACGCTGCAACTCACGGCCCGCTTCGAGCCGCCCGAACTCCATCCCTCACGCCGGGTGGAAATCTTCGAGAACGCCTGGAACCGAAGCAGGAATCTTTCAGTCGACCGGGGCTGGACAGTATGGGCCGTCCTGCGTCATGTCTGTACGTTTGGGATAGGGATTGCCGTGGGGATGTTGATGATCGTCTCGCAAACCGCCGGTTCGACCGGATGGCTTGGCGATTCCACTTCTCAGCCACGCACCATTCAGACGATGGATTCGATCCCCCAGCATCTTCAAAGTCAAGCGTTAGAAAACATTTATTCCAATCTCGAATCGCCGTTTCTCGTCGTCGAGGAAAACACCGAGAATCCACAGAAAAGCAAACGAGTTCTCTACGGTTCCACCGACAATGGAGCCGTCCAGATCGTTTGGAATTTATAAACAATAACAATACAAGGAGAAGCAATCATGAAAACCGTCAAATGGATTACCGTTTTATGCTTAACCATCTTTGTCGCCGCCGCCACGGTCACTGTGTATGCCCAGGAAACGACTGAACCGCTGGCTGTGTCCGCTCCGGCCCAGCAAGCCGTAGAAGCCGCCGTTCCAGTGCTTCAATCCCGACCGTCGAACGCACGATCGGGTGTGAGCGCCCCTCCCGAACAACGCAGACAAATCAAAGCAAGGAGGGGTGGTTCCGGCGCTCCAGAAACGCCGCTAACCACAAGAGTTTTCAAATTACAACACAGTAGAGCCGAAGAAGTGGGCTTCCTGTTAAGAGATATAAAACTTTCGAACAACGTTAAATACGTTCCCGATACCCGAACGAACGTGCTGATCGTCGTCAGTCCAGACAAGTATTACAAACAAATTGAGGAACTGATTGAGACATTGGATGTCCCCCAGGATCCCAAGTCTGCTTCCACGGGTATGAGTGGAATGGGCATGATGGGTGGCATGGGTGGTATGGGTATGGGTATGGGTGGAATGGGTATGGGTGGAATGGGTATGGGTGGAGGCCAATATGGATATGATGGAATGGGTGATGGAATGGGCAATCCTTTAGGCATGATGAATAGGCCCAGGATTGCCCCCACGAATGTGGCCTATCGCATCTACGCAGTCGAAACACCGATCGAATTCCCCGCCGGTCAAAGTGTTTTGAAACCATTTTCTCTTTCTCTCACGTGTAATACAGAGGAAAAACTTTTCATTGATATCGATTCGCTAACGGTCGAGGGACTTTCCTTTTATGTTACTGAAGTGGAAGAGCGCACCAACGAATCCAAGCATACGACCTATTTTAGAATTTCCGGACGAACCGCATCGATGGAAAATATCAAAAAAATGATAGAAATCATTGAGGAGAAAATTGGGTCGAAGTGTGTATTACAAAATCTAAGAATGGAACCTGTCTCGCATCCTGAGATGAATAATGCTGCATTGAAAATGCACGTGCAGTTGCCGGGAAATGTCAGTACGACCGTCGAGAAATTGTTGAATAATGAAATCAGAACCGCCGGGTACTGGTTCGGAAATTCCGCTCTTCCCGGAGACTGCCTCGCGCCCATCGGACCCTGGAAATTGGAAATGAATTCCACCCCGAATCCCGATTCGTCGTTCTTGCTCAACATCGAACTCAAAGAGGAAGACTCGACCATCCTCAGCAATTCAGTCAATGCGAAAATCGATCAACCTATCATCATCGGTTACACCCGTATCCAGAACGATGTGCTCTGTCCCGGTGCGTTAGTAATCATCCCTCAAAAGGAGTTCGAGTAAATCCAGGAAAGATATTCGATAATCACCCCTCACAAAAACACCTCTCCCTTTGGGAGAGGGTTAGTCTCTTATCAGTAAAATTGAACGCAAAACGGTTATGAAATTCATGGGAAGGCTTAGACATGGGCAGGCACAGGGGCCTGCCCCTACATTGACAATCCTGTTTGGTTCCGGCTACACCGGGTTAGATGAAAAGAACCATTTTCATCCACTGAATAACGACATGGGTTGGAGTCCCGTAAAAATGTCCTTACAATCTGCACGGTTCAACTCGACGTTCCAATCCAGACATTCTTTGAGATTAAGGCGTACCGTGCGGGAAGATTATTATCCAGACTATTACGAATTCGAGAACAACAACTGGTGGTTCGTCAGCCGCCGCAGGATTCTGCGCGCGTTTTTGCGAAAGTATCTGCCTCAAGCGGAACACCGGACCATTCTCGACGCTGGTTGCGGAACCGGGATCAACCTCGCGCTTCTGTCCGAATTCGGCGAAGTACTCGGTGTGGACTGTTCGGAGGAAGCGATCCGTTTTTGCCATCTGCGTAGCGAATCCAACGTTCGGAGCGCGGAACTCGAGCGGCTTCCGTTCGACGATCGCACGTTCGATCTCGTTACCGCCCTGGACGTCCTCGAACACATCCCCGGCGATGAACGGGCCGTAAGCGAAATTGCCCGCGTCTGCAAACCCGGCGGCTGTCTCCTGGTCACGGTTCCGGTTTTCCCGTTTCTCTGGGGCGAACACGACGAGATCAACCAGCACGTCCGGCGCTACAAACCCCGTGAATTACTAACCCTGCTGGAGTCGAACCGCTTCGAGATCGTCCACCGCTCGTTTATGAATACGTGGTTGCTGCCGTTGGCGTTTATCTGGCGGGTATGGCGGCGGATGAGGTCGTGGTTTACCCGGCAGGAGAACCACCAAGCACGGGCCGACAACATGCACCATCACCCCTGGATCAACCGCATCCTGACCGCCGCCTATTCCAGCGAACGCCCTTTCGTAACCGGCCCCGGCCTCCCCGTCGGCCTCTCCCTGATCGTCCTTGCACGCAAGAATCTATTGTAGCGCAGGCTTCCAGCCTGCTTTTTAAAGAGATGCAGGCTGGAAGCCTGCACCACAATGTTTCCTGATAAGAGACTAAGACGCTTCGGCTTGTTTGCCGGGCCGTTGCCCCAAAAGACGTTGGAAGAATTTTCGCAATCCGCTCCGTTTCCTGTCCTTCGACTCAACTTGAAGGATCGTAGCGGCGATGTTCCTGATCGCCTTTGACGCCGGACAGCCAGGCGCGCCGAGCAGGAACGGCTTTTGATGACGCACCGCTTTCAACACGGCCGGATCGCGGGGAACGAAGCCAAGATTGTTAAACGACGTGTTGAGAAACTGCCGGCACATGTGAAGCATCAGCCGGGTCACGTCAGTAGCCTCGCGTCCGTCCTCAGCCATGTTCACCAGCACGCCAAGCGTCTTGTCGGGAACGCGGCGGACACAGGTTTTAATCAGCGCGTAGGCGTCCGTGTAGGCCGTCGGTTCGGGAGTCGTCACCACGATGGTCTGATCGGCGGCCACCAGGAATTGCAAGACGTTGGGGTGGATTCCGGCGGCAGTATCGACCAGCATGTAATCGGGTGCGGGGTCGATCCCGGCGAAAGCGTCGAACAGGCGTGCCATTTCCTCATCGGCCATATTCGTCAGTTGTTCCAGTCCGGACCCACCGGGAACGATCGTGATCCCTTCCGGCCCTTCCGCCGCGATATCGCTCAATTGTTTTTCCCCTGAAATGACGTGCGAAAGATTGAGACGCGGCGTCATTCCGAACAGCACATCCACGTTGGCCAGTGAGAGATCGGCGTCCAGCAGCAGCACACGCTTTTTCATCTGAGCCATCGCGATGGCCAGATTGCTGGCGACGTTGGACTTCCCAACTCCGCCTTTACCACCGGTGATAGCGACGATCTGGGTCGCCGTGTCGACCGGGATTCGCTTGGGAATGGGCAGCGGTGTCACGATGGGTGTGGCGAGTTGGCCTAACTCGTCTTTCTTGTCCGTAGATGATTTTTCCAGAACAACCGGTTCCGTTTGTTCGACCGTACTTTCCGCCTCAACCGTCTTTGGTTGTTTCCCGTTTTCGGTTAGAAGTTGCTTCGATGCGGCGGCTTTTCTGGCGCTTCTTTTCGACCGGCGTTTTCCGTTCTTTCGGTTTTTAAAACTGGATTTTTGGCGTACGGAGACAGTTTTCCCGTCCGCCGGTATCTTTGGAACCGCGCTTTCTTCCGGTTGAGGACTGCCGCCGGATTCCACTTCGGGCGGTTCGAGAACCCCCGCAGTCTCAGTGCTGCCCTTCGCCGATTCTTTGGCGGCAAGTTGCCGCAACTTTTCGGCTTGGTCAGGAATGATTGGTTTCATCGTTCAAATCCTGCTTAATGTTTTCTGACTTGGTAACGTTCTCTGACTTGGTAACGTTTTCTGACTTGGTAACGTTCTCTGACTTGGTAACGTTCTCTGACTTGGTAATGTTTTCCGGCTTGGAAACCGCTCTCTTTTTGTCTTTCGATAATTCCGATGTTGTTTCGTTCTCTTTTGGATTCTTCCCGTCGTCGTCCGTTCGTTCCGGCAGTGAGGATTTCAGGCCGGTATCGATAGAACGATTGACAGTCGGTTTAGTGAGCAGAAGTTTCGCGATCCGCTCTGGACGGGCGCGTTCGATATCTTCGGGAACGTTCTGCCCAGTGGTCAGATACGACACGGGAATCTTGAATTTTTCAAGAATATTGAGAATGGCTCCATACGTCGTCGATTCGTCGATCTTCGTGAAAATCAGCCGCGTCGGTTTCACGATGCTGAAATGTTCGATGATATCCACCATATCGCCATATTTCGTCGTCGCCGAAAGCACGAGATGGACTTCGGTTGGATGCCCCGCTTCCGCGATCCCGGACAGCGTCGTCATTTGAGGCACGTTGCGCTGAGAGGCCCCGGCCGTGTCGAAGAGAATGATGTGAGCGTCCCGATGCTTGCTCATCGCCTTGCGCACTTCATCGGTGGAATACGTCACTTCCAGATCGACGCCCAGAATCTCCGAATACTTCTTCAACTGTTCGACCGCCGCCAGACGGAACAGATCGGCGGTTATAAAAACAATTTTGGGTTTGACGCTGCTCTCCATCGAATAACGGTACTGCGCGGAAATCTTCGCCAGCGTCGTCGTTTTTCCGACCCCTGTCGGGCCCGCCAGCATTACCACTTTCGGCTCATTGGCGTCGATATCGATCTTGACCGGTTCGGCCACCGGAATGCGAGAGACGAGATACGATTTCAGCGAGGTCCACACATCGTCGGCTTCATCTGTCGTTTTGGCGATTGTCGTCGCGATAGAAAGCGCGAGTTGCTCGTCGACATCCTGATCCAGAAGGTGGTTGTAGAGCTCGCGTGTATGCGCCGGGACCGAGGGAATCTCACCGGCGGCAAGAGAGGGCACTAAATTTTCAATTAAGCCGGTCAATTTCGTTAAACGGTCTTCCAGCACGAACAGCCGTTCCTCCAGAATGCGTTCTTTGGGAGGGATTTTCGGTTTCTCCTTCGACAACGGCGAAACGAGGGGTGCTGGATCGCTGAGGAGCGGATTCTTTTTTTTCTTCTCCAAATTTTCCGACAGTTTCAACAAAGGATTGTCTTCACCTGCCTTTTGTTTCGGCGGAGTCTCTCCAACCCGGAAATCGATCGTCCCCCCGGCGTTCGTCGAAACGCCTTTCGCGGGAGGAGGCGAAGGCGCTTTAGCGGTGGCCGGTTTTTTCTTCGCCGCCGGTTTGTTCTCCTTCGGATCGATACCGGCGGTCACTTCGACACCTTTACTCGAGAAAAGACCGAATAGCCCTTTGCGCATATCCCGTGAATGCAGAATAACCGCGTTGGGACCCAGTTCGGTCTTCACCATCTTCATGGCTTCCGCCATGTCTTTAGCCTGAAACTTTTTCACTCGCACTTTCTACCCTCACTGTAGAGATTCGTGTAACGGCCACTTCCGGAGCGACTTCGTTGTAAGAGAGAACGATGATATGCGGAATGCTTCGCTCGCAGAGGCGGCGCAGATGTGCCCGAATTTGCGGTGTGGTCAAAACCAGTGGATGAAAGCCACTGGAAACGGCTACTTGAGTCTCTTCCTGGATGCCGCTGACGATCTGATCGGCATACATCGGCTCGGTGGCCATGATCCCAGCCGCCCCGCCGCGTTGAATGCCATCGATAATCCGCGCTTCGATGTTGGGATCGATCGTGATCACCGGAAGTTGACCTGACTGATCCACGTAGAGACTGGTGATAATCCGCGAGAGATTCATCCGGCAGTATTCGGTAATCGTATCGGGATTCATCTGGGCGGCTTCGGCGTAATCGGAGACCGCCTCGAAGATCAGCTCCAGGTTGCGGATCGGAACCCGTTCGCGAAGCAGGTTCTGCAAGACTTTCTGGATCACACCCACTTTAACACCCACCGCTTCGATCATCTCATCGACCAGCGGGGCGTTGCGTTCTTTCAGGTTGTCGACCAGTTGCTGGACGTCTTGACGGCCAAGGATATCGTGTGCGTGGGTGCGGATGACCTCGGTCAAGTGAGTGGCCAATACCGCCGCCGGTTCCACCACGCTATACCCCGCCATCTCGGCACGCGAACGGTCGTCGGGATCGATCCACTTGGCCGGGGTGCCGAACGCCGGTTCGCTGGTCTTAATTCCTTTGATCTCATCCTCGCCCTCTTCTTCCATATCCGGTTTCATGGCCAGGAGACGGTCGGGCCGGATTTCTCCCGACGCGACCTGAATGCCTCGAATGAGAACATTGTACTGCCGGGGACCGAGCTGCATGTTGTCGCGAATTCGGATGGGGGGCACGATAATCCCCAACTCGACGGCGGTCTGGCGGCGGATCACCGACACCCGGTCGAGCAGATCCCCTCCCTGTTCGGCATCGACGATGGCGATCAGACCGAAGCCGATTTCAATCTCCATCGGATCGACTTCCAGCAGGCTTTCGACATTTTCCGGTTCGGGTGGTTCCGCTTCCGCTTCTTCGACCGCCCGAATTTCTTCCTCTTCGGCGTGCATTTTTTCACTTCGCTGCATCAGCCACGTCACCACTCCGACTGCAATGGCGAGAAAAACGAATGGAAAGACGATTCCTGGATTGAGCATCATTCCCAACGCGGCGACGAAAAACAACGCGGCGGCGGAAATATACATGGCTTCCGGTTTGGCAAAAATCTGTTTGGCCAGGTTCGCGCCCAAAGCGGCGTCTTCCGATGCGCGGGTGACGACGATACCGGCCGCAATCGATGTCAGCAGTGCGGGAATCTGGCTGACGAGACCGTCGCCGATGGTGAGAATGGTATAAGTCTTCAAAACGTCCCCGAATGCCATTCCATCGAACCAACCGACACCGATCCCGCCGACGATGTTGATGATGGTAATGATAATCCCCGCGATCGCGTCGCCCCGCACGAACTTGCTTGCACCGTCCATGGACCCATAAAAATCGGCTTCACGGGCGATATCGGCGCGCCGTTTACGCGCGTCCGCTTCGGTAATGAGACCCGCGTTCAGGTCCGCGTCGATGGCCATCTGCTTACCGGGCATGGCGTCCAAAGTGAAGCGGGCGGCCACTTCGGCAACACGGCCCGAACCTTTGGTGATGACCACGAATTGAATGATCACGAGAATCAGAAAGACCACGAAACCGATGATCGCGTTATTCTGCGCGACCACCTGACCGAAAAACTGGATCACGGCTCCCGCTTTCAAATTGCTGGTGACGACACCCCCACCGGGTGTCAGGATCAGTTTGGTCGAGGCCACGTTCAGCGCCAGGCGGAAAAACGTCAGAAGCAGCAGCACCGTCGGAAACGTCGTGAATTCCAGCGGATTTACCATATAAAGGGATATCATCAGCACCATCAGCGCCAAGGTGATGTTGACGGCCAAAAGCATGGACAGGAAACCGGGAGGCACCTGTCCCAGCATGATGCCGATCACTCCGATAAACGCCACCGACACGACGATGTTCGCGATGCGTTGACCGGTGGTTGCTTTTTCCAATGGTTCCGCCATTGAATCTACGCTCTCTGATAAGCCTTGTTATTCAGTTTGTAAACGTAAGCGAGCACCTCGGCCACCGCCTGATACAACTCCGGTGGAACGAGGCCGCCCACTTCGGCCAGTTTATATAACGATTGCGCCAGCGGCCGGTTCTCGACGATCGGCACATCGTGTTCGATCGCGATTTCCTTGATCCGCTGTGCGAGCAGATGCCGCCCCTTGGCGACGACGATGGGCGCGGGCTGTTCGTCGGGATCGTACTTCAACGCGATGGCGTATTCGGTCGGGTTGGTCACGACCACCTCCGCTTCGGGAACCTCTTTCATCATTCGCTGGCGGGCCATTTCGCGCTGGATCGAGCGAATCCGGCTCTTGACCTGTGGGTCCCCCTGAACGTCTTTCATTTCCTGCTTGACTTCTTCCTTGGTCATCCGCAAGTCTTTTTCGTGCTGCCAGCGCTGGTACGTGTAATCGATGATGGCGAGCACGAGCATGATCAGAATCGCTTTGATCGCCATCTCCAGCGCTTCGTACCCCATGAAGATCATTGAATCCCCGACCCCGACCGTTATCAGGCCCTTGAAATCGTCGATGGATCCGTAAACCGAAAACATCATCACCGGTGCGATAAGAAAAATTTTCCCAATCGATTTGGTCAACTCCATCGCGCCCCGTGCCGAAAAGATACGCTTAATCCCTTTCGCTGGATTGATTTTTTCAAACTTTGGCTGGATGCTCTTGCCCGAAATCAAAAACCCGACTTGAGAGAAATTGGCGATGAGCGCAACAATGACAAACGTCAGAAAAAACGGCCAGAGTATTTTAATCACACGTAGGTATAACTCGATGAAAATGGGATGAACTTCCTGATCGTTCACCATTCGTGTCGCGCAATTTTCCAGGTAGAACTCAATCGCCGACATGATCTGACCGTAGAAGTTATCACAGAAGAAATAGAACGCCGCCACCCCGGCGATCAGCAGCACGACTGTGTTGATCTCCTGGCTTTTGGGAACGTTGCCGTCTTCGCGCGCCTTTTGGCGCTTCCTCGCCGTTGCTGGCTCAGTCTTTTCCTGTCCTGTTTCCGACTCGGCCATGTGTGTGCTCTATGACGGCGTTCAAGTCCGCCGTTCAGAATGAGATCATGCGCTCCATGAATTTGCTCGCATAGAATTCGTAATCATGCAAGTGATCGCTCATCGCCATCACGATGTAGTTAATTAAATGTCCGAGGAAGAACAGCGACATGGAGATACGGATCGCGAAACCGACTGACATGATGTTCATCTGAGGCACGGTCCGCGCGATAAACGCTTCCGCGAGACTGACGAGCACCATCGTCGCAATCATCGGGACCGCGATTCGGATACCGATGATATACATCATCGACATCATCGCCTGATTCGGGAAATCTTCCACCACCAAAATATGCTTCCCCGAATCACCCAGCTGGGCGAGTGAAATCCCCTCGCCGGGACGAATCAACTCGAAGCTGCGCCACACGAATTCCAAAACACTTTCCGGCCCGCCGATAATGATAAATATGATGGTCGCGAACCAGATTTTGATCTGCGCCATCAGGAAATTGTCCTGCCCCGTGATCGGATCGAAGACGGAGGCGGCGGAGAAACCCGCCTGCTGGCCGATAATCTCGCCCGACAGCCCCACCGCGAAAACCAGCATCTGACCGATAAAACCGAGCGCCATCCCGATCGCCGCTTCTCCCGCCACCGCCAGCGCAAAATCGACGACCCCGTTGTAGACCCGTTCCACCTGCGGCAGATGAAACGTGGGATTCTCAACCAGTCCCAAATTAGGCCCCATGACCGCCACCGCCACCCAAAACGCGATCCCCGCCTTGATCGGACGTGGAACCGAGCGCCCACTCAGAATCGGCATCGTCAATACCGCCGCGCTGATCCGCACGTAGACGAAGAAAAAGGTCATGAACACGCCTTCATAAGGTTGCGGTAGCAAAGAAAACATGGATCGCGAAACCTATTCCCTTTTCAAAAATTCTGAGCGACTTCTGTAATCTGATTGAAAATTCGCAGCGTCAAATCCTTGATCCGTTCGATCAGCAGCGGCATCAAGAGCATGATGGTCGTTCCCACGATCAGCAGTTTCGGCACGATAGTCAGTGTCTGCTCGTGAATCTGAGTGGCCGCCTGGATCACACTGATACACAGACCGACCAGCAGACCGACCCCCAATAGGGGAAGGCTGATAATCAGGGCGTTGAACATCATCTGCTGACCGAGATTGATGATGTACATTTCGTCAAACGGATTCATCGAATAGTATCCTTTCAAGCCGACAGGATGTTTGTACTTTTCACATTATCCCAACCGGTTGTTTTCTATCTCACCATATTTTGCACGAACGAGGTTCCCAGCGCTCTCGCCAACACGCTCCACCCGTCCACCAGCACGAACAGCAGGATTTTGAACGGAAGCGAGATAAACGCAGGCGGCAATTGGAACATCCCCATCGAAATCAACACGGATGACGTCACGATGTCTAATATCAAAAATGGGATAAAAATCATAAATCCCATCATGAACGCTTTTTTCAGTTCACCGATCATGAAAGCCGGGATCAGCACGTAGGTGGGGACGTCCACCTCCGTTTCGGGGTAATCCATCCCCGCCATCGCCATGAAGAGATGAACGTCGTTCGCGCCGTTTTCCCCGATCTGCGCCCACATGAAATGCCGCAGGGGAATCAGCGATTTTTTTACCATATTGTAAAACGCCGGTTCGTTCTGTTTGACCGTGATTCCGAACGCGTCTTTCTCTCCCGCTTTAAGCCCTTTCAATTCACCGCTGAGATAGGGTTGGAGCGCCGTATTATTGATCTCCTCGAAAACCGGCGTCATGATGAAAAAAGTCATGAACAGCGACAGCCCGACGATGATCTCGTTGGACGGAGTCTGCTGCGTTCCAATCGCCCGCCGAACCAGACCCAGCACGATCGAGATGCGGATAAACGACGTGGTCATTATCGCGATGCTGGGCAGCAATGAGAGAATCGTCAACAGAAAGAGAATCTGCAGGGCGGTTGAAACATCTTGCGGGTTCGGTTCACCGTCGATCCCGATAGAAGGAATGATCTGTTCCTGCTGTGCGTGAACGACCGGCGACGCGAGCAGGAGAAAGAGACCGAAAACCAATAGAACGGAAAAACGTAACCTAGCCATCTCCCCCTCCTTTACTCTTCAGGCGTTCCGACAAGCCCCGAAGAAAGAGAAGGCTGGCGTTCACTTCCTGCTTCATATTCCGGTCGTCGAGCGCGTCCTGCCAATGAGTCAGGCGGTCATCGAACGAGGCCACATCCTGCGGCTCTTGCGGCGGTTCTTCCAGTATTTCGGTGGAGAAATCGTCGTACTCTTCCTGCGCTTCCTCCAGGAGGTCTACTTTGGAAATGAGCGAGACGGACTGTCCCCCCTCACCGACGAGATAATGGCCGCTACCCACACGGATCAGATGCACTTGCGATTTCTGGGATAACGCATACGAACTGAGCAGATCGATATAATCCCCGCCCAGTGTACGGTTTTTAACGTAATATTTTTTCACGGCCCAGGCCGCCGACAACGCGAGCAGAATAACGAACGACAGACTGATCAGCATCTTGCCAATGGATTGCAGCATGGGTTGGCTTTGGGTCTTCGTAAAAAGTTGAGGGGAAGAAGGAGGCGTCTCTTCACTTTCCGGCCGGGAGAGCCGTTGCAGTGCGAGGAAGGCGGAATCGGCGGCCGATTGAATCGAAGCGCTCGAAGGAGCAACGGTCGCAGACGCGACTGCCGCCGGTGCAGCCAGTTCCGGGATCGGTGTTTGGATTGACGATGCTTCGGAAATCGTTGGAGAAGGCGATGGTTTTTTCGATGTGGTTTCAGCTCGCGCGCCGCTGCAAACAAGCAACGCAAACACCACCGCGGCGAAAACGCCGGATTGGATGCGGACTGACATGGATTTTCGTCCACCGGACAGCGGGGCGGCCCGGTTCACCGCAAAACCACACAGGGTCTCACGGTCCCTCAACCCTGATTACGCCTGTCGAATTTCCAGACGAATCAATTGACTCAACTCAATATAAGGCGAGTCCATAAGGAATCGCCGCAATGGATAATACCGCCGGATTCATACCTTCGATCTCTCCGCACGGCTCAGTAATATTCATACTACATCATAAATATAAGCACATTCAAGCAGAAACTACGAATGCGATACTACTTTTTCGATGAATATCCCGCTTTTTCCCGGCGTATCGACAACGATTCCCCCGGCGATAACGCGTCCGTCCACCATAATATCCACCTTATGACCGGCGCGGCCGAGAAGCGTTTTCCACGTCGTGGCGTCCAGCCTGAGAATTTCTACGACTTTCCCATCCGAATGCCGAACGATAATCTGCGTATCGATCGGTACATCGAGCAGACTCGAAAAATTGCTGAGCTTCTGAGGATCGCCCCCCGGAAAACAAGCGCTCGACACTTCCTGCTTCCACGCGGAATGACGCAAAAGTTGCACGGCCTGAAGACATTCCACTTCGCCGGTGACGGCGTTGACGCGAAGCAGAGCGCCCGGGCGCATCGAGAGTAAATCAATCAGTTTGAGCTCCGACGCTTGTGCCATGTTCATTCCTGACATCACGGGATAGGAAAACAGCGCTCGGCCTAATACTTTGTCCAACCAATCATGTCGGGTTGGATTGTGTCGGGCAGGCACAGGGGCCTGCCCCTACTCGTTTTCGTTACCCATGAATTTATTTTAACGCTTCGATGCGTTCATCGATCGATAAAATATCCGTGATTCGTACACCGAAGTTTTCATCGATGACAACCACTTCTCCTTTGGCGAACAACTTGTTGTTGACCAATATATCGACTGGCTCACCGGCCAGGCGGTCCAGCTCGATCACTGAACCGGGGGCCAGCTCCAGAACTTCGCGGATTTTCCGTGTGGTCCGTCCCAGCTCGACTTTCACTTCCAAACCGATATCCAGAATCAGATCGAGATTCGTTATATCGACTGAAGGTTCCGGCCCACCGCCGTCCCCCAGCCCCAAGTCGAGATCACCCAGTCCCGCCGAGAATTGAGCGGGCGCATCCATCACAGGCGGTGCCGAATCCATCGAAAAGCCAAGATCGGCGTCCGCTTCGGCTGCGGGTGCGCTGCCGGAAGCCGCATTCGATATGGAATGCAGCAGGTTTTTCGGGACGATCTGGTATATCGGTCCCTCGACCGCTCCGGACTTCAGGTCATACGTCAGTAAAATATTCCGTTCGGCTGATTCGGGGAGGAGATCCGCCAGGTTCCCTGGTTTCGTGATGATTTCGGGAGGTTCGAGCGAGATTTCCCCGCCCAGCTGAGAGCCGAGCTTCGTATTGGATGCGCTATACAGTGATTGAATCGCTTCGCTGAAAGCGCTCTCCTCTAGATCACCAAATTCATCTCCTGCTCCGCCACCTGTCATTTGCGAGGCCATCTTCATCGCATTTTCCAGGGAAATCACAACGATACTTTTCCCCTGGATCAATCCTGAGTAATTTAACTCGGCGACGACGATCTCGCCTACGATGTCCTCCGAAACGGTGTCCGAATCCGTCTCCATGAATTCACCGACCGCGGTTTCCGCCGTTTCACCCAGCAGCGTCGTCAGCGTATCGTTGCCGGATTCGGAGACGGCCTGAGTGTATTGCTTGAGCGTATCCTCTTCCTCAGGCGTGATGGAAAGCGGCGGCGGGGGAGGTGTTTCTCCCCGAAGTAGCGCGTCTATTTCGCCCTGGCTCAGTGCTTCAGCGCACATGGTTCAATCGTCTTCCTCTCCAGGTAATACAATTTTCAAAAATTCCGACGAGTCACATCAATCGATCGAAAACGAGCCTAGACATCGTCCGGTCCCATGATGATTTTTGTTATTTGAATCGCGTTATGTCCCCGGTTAATTCCCGGTTTGCCCAAGTATCGGTATTCATCTCCGATTTTAACCGCTAAATTGTCATCGGTCCGTGAGTTGATTTGTAGTACGTCTTCTTCCTTTAATTCCAGTAACTCTTTCAGGGAGATTTGGGTGGCTCCAATATAAGAGATGATTGGGATACTGACGCGGCGTAACCGGTCATACAGCACTTCAGCCAGTTCTTCGGACAACTCTTTTTTCGACGCAGCGTACCAGGAGGTACTCGACAATTGACCGGCGATCGGTTCCAGCGTCGGGTAGGGAACACAGAAGGAGAGCGTTCCCGAGATTTCTCCCAACGTGACTTCAAAGGTCATCAGAATAACCATTTCCGAGGGGAGATAAAGCTGCATCAGCAGTTGGGGATTCGTTTCCGACTGCTCCAGCGACAGAATCAGTGGAAGCACGTTGGCCCAGGCTTCGTGCAGGCAATCGAACGCGCGATATAACACCTTTTCGATGATGGTCTGCTCGATCTCGGTCAGCTCACGGTTCTTCTTAAAAACATTTCCCGCGCCTCCCATCAGCCGGTCGACGACCGGAAACGAAAGCGTGGGAGAAAGTTCCATCAACGATTTTCCCTCCAAGGGATCCATATTGATAATATTCAGAGAGGTCGGGTTTGGGATGGAGCGGATAAACTCTTCATAAGAAATCTGATCGACGGAGACCAACTTGACTTCGACGATAGTACGCAAAAATGCCGAGAGTGAAATTGAAAAAACCCGCGCGAAATGATCGTGCAGGTTGTGCATGGTGCGGATTTGGTCTTTTGAGAAGCGGTCCGGGTGGTTAAAGTCGTAGACTTTTACCTCTCGAACTTTTTCGTCTTCGTCACCCCCAAGCTCCGGCGTGCCTTCGCCGGTCGCGAAGGCGGATAGTAACGAATCTATTTCAGTCTGTGATAGAATATCCGCCATGATCTTATCGTCCCCCGGACGGTTGAATCCGGATTATCCATTCAAGCAATCGAATCTTTTTTCATTCCAGAAATTCCGTTATGGAACCAGAACTTTCATGTAAACCGATTTAATTTCCGCCGATTCGAGTATGTCGTTCAGATCGTTTTTTATCGATGCCCGGATTTTGATTTTCCCTTCCGAACTATTGAGCATTATTCGTGTTTTGGATTGAAAGGTGTCGTTGATGATCTGTTCGACGTGGGGCATTTTATTCTTTTTATTATCGGGATCGCCGATCCCAAGCTCCGCGAGAGCCTCCGCTTCGCCGCCGCTTCCTTTGGGTATGATCTCCAACGTAATGTCCGCGTTGTAGAGATAGGCGTCATCGGGGGGGGCTAAATTTCCCACGAACGGCGTGGCGAACTTAAACATATAACCGGATTCGTCTTTCTCGTCTATTGGCGCTAAATTTTCCGCTTCATCACCGCCACCGAGAATCATCATGGAAACCGCCACGATCACTCCGAGGATAATGACAAAGCCAATAATAATAAATGGCAATTTACTTTTAGGTTTTATCTCTTCCTGTGCTTCCTGTTGCTGTTCGGGTGCGTCTCCCATTGATCCTTCTCCTTAAAGTAGTAGGCACAACTTTAGTGTTCAATAGGTATTATAGGTAGCTACATTTTTCCTTGTCAAGCACATTTTTCCATAATGAATTCTTTTATTTACTTCGAGTGCTCGTTTCCTGGCGATAAAAACCTGTTTCTCGATCGATGCTGGGGTCTCATATCGCCTCTTCTTCATGATATAATATTAAGTTCCAAAAATGATTATACAAATAGTGTTTGCCTTAACCATTGGACAATCCCTAATAAAACAGGGGTTTTTCCTGGCTGTATTGTTCTCGATTCGCCATACTCATGAGAACTGTTTTACCAATTTAAACGTTTTTCCAGATCGAAAGTAGACGCGAATCATCCCCCAAATGCGAATATCGGAGAGAATTATTGATAACGGCAGCACCGAACGAACCGTTTATCAGAATGAATTCACCCGATGATTTCCACAATGGGATACAGTTCTGAGTGATTTTACGAGCAAGATGTATGCCTAAATATCACATGGGGTCGCTTGACCACCCTGTCTCCCAATGGATACAATACTCATTCAGTTCTATAGAAAGGACTTGTTATGTCTCGATACCGTTTTCTTCTTTGGATTGGATCGCCAATCCTCATCGCTCTGGTTTCCCTGATGGGGTGTTCGTCGTCGGACAAATTGGGAATTGAACCCGCCACCATTACGTTTCAGGATGTGTTTACCTGCAAGGGAATTTCCCAAGACAATAAGTGGGTGGGAGTCACCGATGTGTTTCTTCCCTCCCAGGATCCTTACGTCGTCGTCGTGGCCCAGCTCGACAAAAACGATTTGAAGAAAAAAATCGTTTACGAATTGATGAATCCCAATAACAACATCGCCCTTTCCGAAACGAAAAGCTCTATGACACAAAATCCCCTGGGGATATACTTCCCCATATCAGAATTAATGAAACGCGGGGGCAAAGGTCAATGGAAAGCGAATGTTTTCGCAGATGGCGTTCCCGTCGCCCAAGCCGTTTTTAACGTGGGCGAAAAAACCGATAAGGAGGATGAAATCGACGGACCACAGTTTTTCGTGGTTGGAAGTGAGACGGCGGAGGATGAGAACGAACCGTTGGATACGCTCAGTGATGATGACCGTTTCGGCTCCTATATTCGTGAAGCCACACCGGAACTGAGTATTCCCATGCCCAAAGAACCGGATAGCGCCACGGCCACCATCGAGCGGGCGTCTCCATAATTTCCGTTCGGCCCCTTTTCCACCTCTCAAACGAACTGATAATCATGGAACTATTTACCCAAACCATCCAGGAAGAGCGAGACATCCTATCGGCCCGCGACCGGGCACGGGTGACGTGTGAAGAACTGGGATTCGACATCACGCAGCAATTGCAAGTCACGACCGCTGTCTTCGAATTGGGGAAAAATATTCTCGAATACGGAAAGGGAGGGACTATCTCTTTCGCACTCCTGGCGGAAGGGGATCTCTTCTCGCTCGAAATTGAGGGAACCGACGAAGGGCCGGGTATTTCCGAAGAGAAGTTGAACGAGGTATTGGAAGCCGCCTCCGGAGCCGCTATCCGGGGTATCCCCGCCATGAAGCGAATGATGGACCACATCGAGGTTGACTCGGAACCAGGCGCGGGAACCACAATCCGACTTGTCAAAAATAAATCCCAATCCCCAAAATCGCTGGCGGGCAATTTCGTCGGTTTTCTTCAGGAAAAATTCTCCACGCGGGATCATCCCACAATCTCGGATGAATTGCGGCTCCAGAATACCAATCTCGTCCAAACGCTATCCCTCTACGAAGAAAAAAATGAGGAACTGGAACGGAAAAACCGGGAACTCCTGGACCTCAAACAGCAATTGGAAAACTCGAATGCCGAACTACACGACCGGACAGCGGAACTTCAGGATGTCATCCTCTCCCTCGGAGACCGGACCACCGAATTGGAAGCCCAAAACCGTCGCTTCAACACCGTGCTTCAAGAATTCCCCTGCGGGCTGGCGATCACGACCCGTTCGGGGATCGTCTTGAAAGTGAATGAACGATTTTGTGCCATTTTCGATTTTCAAGAAGAGGATGTCTCCGATATTTCCAAAACGAAGTGGTACGATCTAATCGGCACGGCGAGTACTATGTCCAAAGAAGAGTGGAAAGCGAATGTTGCGGCACTGAATAAAGAGACGAAAAAACCGGCTGCTTTCCCGATGAAAGGAAAAATTTCCAAAAAAATTCAATGCCGCGTCGTTCCAATTTTAGACGAGGATAAGAAATTCCAGGGCCGTCTATGGATTTTCGAGTAGAGCGGTTCTCAAAAGTATGTTCGTATCGATCGTGATGGAATTCTAAAAAACCTTCGTTTTTCAAGGTTTTTTAGAAACGCTTATCAGAACGTACTTTTGAAAAATAGTCTAACATTAATTCCGGCGCTCAATACACACCGCGTATCGTTTCAGAAGCGCCAGGACCAATCTCTCTGCCCCTCTCTTATCGATCGCGCCAGCAGCGTTCTCCCCAAGCTCTTTACGTGTTGATTCATCGCGCACAAGTTCGTTGACGTGCCGTTTCAATAACGCCATTCCTTCAACGGCGGCGGTTCGTGCGGACGTCTCTTCTTCGATCGTCCGGCAGAGCCGCTTCTCCCGTTCCG
The DNA here is from genome assembly GCA_964606645.1 of uncultured bacterium. GTDB lineage: Bacteria > Hinthialibacterota > Hinthialibacteria > Hinthialibacterales > Hinthialibacteraceae > CAZSIZ01. The sequence continues at coordinate 19,910 of CAZSIZ010000014.1, read as the reverse complement.
TTCGGTGCAAGAGAATCATCGGTTTGCCTTGCACCAGAAACTCGTACAGAGCACATGTTGGAGTCGTGATAACCAGCCGGGACTGCTCGATGGCGTTGAAACGCTTTCTTAACGAGGCGTCCGTCATCACGTCGAATTCGGACTCAAAACGATCCCGTATCGGCTGGGCCACGGCTGGGGAGACATCCGCAAGCAAGGTTATGAGTCCCTCCCAGCAGGCCTTCACGCTTTCTATAATGGGTGTAATCATCTCCGGTGTCACATCACCCGCTACGGTAATCAGTATCCGGTCTTCTTCGCGATTGGCAGCCAATGGTTGGCGGTAAAGCTCCGGCAGCGAGACGTATGGGCCACCATGCAGGCAATCGCCCAACCGGCTGGGAGGGATGCCCAATGTGTCAAATTCAGGGGGAACGATCCAGCCGGGAAGAATCACGGTGTCCGCTGTTTCGCTCAGGAAAAGGTCTTCGGAAAATGAATCGGCGGTCAGGCCGTGCATAATCACATTATTCGATGATCGAAGCCGAACCGGCGTTTCGCTCTCAGTCAGGACGAGTTGCGGTGATGTATGATCGATGATTTCGCTCAGTGAAAGAGGGCCGTTCTCCGGTTCGGAATTCAGCCAGTGGATGCCGCGTTTCTCCAATTCGGAAGGCAGCTTGCGTCTCTTCCGGCACGCAATCGTCACATCCGGAACGTTCGCTCTCTTAAAAACTTCGGCCAGTGCCAAATTTCTGACAAGTCGGGAGGAAAGGCCACCGCAAGCATTGTCGATCCACATCAACACGCGATCCGGTTTCTTGGGCCGCGGTTTTGTTTTTTTCGATACTTGCCTCTTTTTTTTCCAGAATGCCATTGGATCGTTCCCGATTGAGTTTCAACCAGTGCTCCGTCACACGTGTTTATACGGGTAACAGGAACGTGTAGGGGCAGGCCCCTGTGTCTGCCCGCATTCAATCCCAACCCGAATTAATATAGGAGAATCGTCCTCGCGATCGATGCATGACAGAAAACAGGCCGACTTCGGGTACGGAATAAACCATCGTACCATGATGCTCGATGTCTTCAACCGCTATTTTCAGGATTCGATTCCATTTTGGACGATTGTCAGTGAAAATCAAAGTATAAGAAAAAAAATGGTATTTCTCTTTTCAAATTCACGGGTAGGATAGATGATCGGTAACAAATCCTGAATGGGATGCGGCTTCATGGCTCAACTCGTTTTTAAAAACGTCTCCTTTCGTAAAGGGAACGGCCAAGCAAGGAAAACAATTCTCGAAGATCTTTCATTGACGGTCGATCCTGGGGAACTCGTCACGATTCTGGGGTGTTCCGGCGCGGGGAAATCGACACTTTTACGGCTCGCGATCGGGTTGGAAGAAGCAAGCGAAGGACAAATTTATTTCGAAGGTTCGTCGATCGACGCCTGGAAAATCACCGAAATGCGCCGGCGGATGGGAATGGTTTTTCAATTACCGTGCTTGTTTCCCGAAACCGTGCGTGAGAACCTGCTGTACGGACCGGGACTCCATCACGCGCTGCCGGATAACGAGCAGGCGTTCGTCCAGGATTTACTGAAACAAGTTGGATTACCTCACGATCTTGGGGAACGCCGTACAAACGAACTCTCGGTCGGGCAGCAGACGCGTGTTTCGCTGGCGCGTACGCTGGCCAACCGCCCAAGCGTGCTTCTCATCGATGAGCCAACGGCGTCCCTCGATCCCCAGTCGGCCACTCACATCATTCGTCTTATCCAGCGTTTGAACCAAAACGCCGGGTTGACCGTTCTGTGTGTGATTCATCAAGTGGAAACGGCAATCATTCTAGGCGGACGTTCCTTACTCATCCACGAGGGACGATTGATTGAAGATGGGTTGGTAGATGAATTGTTTGGCCAGGAAAAATCCCCCGCCGTTCAACGCTTTCTCTCAGGGGTGGATAAATGAATTTCGATTACGTCCAACTCTCCCCCATGCACGTGTTGGCGTCATTGCTGATGGTGGGATTAGCGGCGGCGCTGGGCAGACTCAACCGCAGCCGGTTGGAACGCCAGTATTTAATCGGAACGATTCGCTCTTTCGTTCAATTATGGATCGTGGGTTACGTGCTGGTATGGATTTTTCAGTCCCGACATCCCGCCATTTTGATCCTGACGGTCGAATTTCAAATCCTGGTTGGAACGTTGACGGCGGCCAGAAGAGAGGAATCGGCCCGATGGTTGACCTTTGTGGGATTGTGGTTATCGATTCATGCTTCCGTTGTCGTGATGGGAGTCTATTTATACGCCGCCGTTGTGCAGGTCGATCCATTTGCATTTCCTCACTTGCTGATTCCGCTTATGGGGATGGTCATCGGGAACAGTGCCAACGGAGCGGCACTATGTGTTCATCGCCTGCATGGAGAGGTGGAAAGTCATAAAGGTGAGATCGAAGCGGCGTTGGCTCTGGGCGCGACACCCCGCAAAGCCTTACAGCCTTACGTTTCCACCACGTTGCGCAATGCGTTAATTCCAAGCATCAACAGCATGATGCTCATGGGTATCGTCCAGTTGCCGGGAATGATGTCGGGCCAGATCATCGCTGGAATCGTGCCGGAACAGGCGGTGCGCTACCAGATCGTTGTCGTGTATCTGATTGCAGGTGCAGTGGCGTTAGCTTGTCACTGTACAGTCCATTTCGAGACCAAACGATATTTCACAAAGCACTGGGGTTTGGCTGAGTTATAACGGAAGTTGAGTAACATTTCAATCGATTGAAAGGGGTTTGTCTTTACTGTGTGAAAACATCAATTTTCGAGATATTTTTTAATTTCTTCACAATTTAATTATTATGTCTCGTCAAAAAAATCTATGGGTGAATTCCGGTTCAGGATGTTTTCCAAGTGTATGATATAGTGCGATTTCCAACGCTCGAAACGTCCGAAAACCATACGCCATGATATTCTTCTCAAAACCTTGATCCTAATTGCAGGATCTCATCATGTGGTGAGATCCTGTGTTATAGTAGGGCTATCCGAATGGTCAATCTATCCAAGACGGAGGGACATATTATGTGCCGATCCAAAAATATTCTTATTCTTATTGCTTCGTTATTTCTTATTTCAACCTCATACAGCAAAGATTTGGTTCCCCGCCAAGATGCGTTCTACGGGATTCATTTCGATCTTCATCCGAACCAGTCCGATACGGAACTGGGGGCGGATATTTCGGAAGAAAATATCCACCGACTACTGGAGCGGGTGAAACCGGATTTCGTTC
>CAZSIZ010000014.1:0-16644 GCA_964606645.1 uncultured bacterium | reverse complement strand
TAACCAACTCAAATCGGGACTCCCTCTCCCGGCATCGTTAACGATTCGCTGGCCGTTTGGCGCAAAGTGACCCGTGAGCATGGGGTTGGGCTTTTTATCCACTTTTCCGGTGTTTGGGACAGCGTGGCGGTCGAAAAGCATCCGGAATGGGCGCGGGTGGACGCCGAAGGAAAACGGGATATCCGGAATACAAGCACGTTTGGACCTTATGTAGATGAACTGCTCATCCCCCAATTGAAAGAAGTGACCGATGCTTACGATCTGGACGGTTTATGGGTCGATGGGGAATGCTGGTCCACGCAGCTGGACTACTCCCCCGCCGCCCTGAAAGCATGGAAGAAAGAGACCGGCTATCAAGAGGCTCCTAAAAAACGGTCCGAACCGCATTGGCTGGAGTGGAAAATGTTTCACCGGCGGCAATTTGAGAAATACCTTTGCCATTGGGTCGATGCGCTTCACGAACATAATCCGAAATTGCAAATAACCAGCAACTGGATGTATACCACTTTCGCTCCGAAACCGGTTGTGGCCAATCTCGATTATCTGTCGGGAGACTATTCGCCGGGCCTGTCGGTCGACCGGGCGCGGGTGGAGGCGAGGTATCTCGCCAGCACGGGAATGCCTTGGGATCTGATGGCCTGGGGATTCGATAAGGGCGAAGGATTGATCTGGAGTTGGAAAACACCTATCCACCTTCAGCAGGAAGCGTCGGCGGTACTCATGCAGGGCGGCGGATTTCAGATCTACTACCAGCCGACCCGGCGGGGGCATGTTCCCGAACAGGTGATTGAAACCATCGGGCAGGTCTCCGATTTCTGCCGTCCCCGGCAGGCGGTAAGCCATAAAAGCGTCTCGGTTCCCCAGGTGGCCCTTCTGCTGTCCAGCGAGTCGATGTGGGATAGTTCCGACCGCGTCTTCGCTCCGTGGGGCGGTGAAATGAACAAACTGGAAGGCGCGCTGCACGCGCTTCTGGAATTGAACTACTCGGTCGATATCCTCGCCGAACATCAATTGCAGCCGCGCCTGGACGAGTTTCCGCTGGTCGTCGTACCCGATTCGCACAAACTGAGTGACGATTTCAAGAACGCGCTTTTAGCATACACCAAAGAAGGCGGAAGCCTGTTGTTGTTCGGCGATCGCTGCGCCCGGCTGTTCGAGTCCGAACTGGGTGTTCGGTTCGAGGGGAAGCCAGAACAACAACGCGTCGAACTGGCCTCGGCGTCCGGGATCGCCAATGCCAACGGGGCCTGGCAGGCGATTACTCCCACCAACGCGATTCCAATAGGTTTTCATCACCCCACCCGCGACCGGCGAAAAGACGGCAGCCCTGCTTCGACGATCACCTATTACGGCAAAGGTAAAATCGGTGCGATCTACGGACCGTTGGCGACGATCTATTTCAACTCCCATCACCCGCACCTTCGGCAGTTCGTAGGCGACCTGACGGAGAAACTTTTTCCGAAACCCGCCGTGCACATCGATGGGCCGCCTTGCCTGGACATCGCGCTTCGCAAAACACGGGACGGGCGGCTCAGCCTTCATCTGCTCAACCGCAGCAATCTTCCTCTCGCGAAACGTTTTTGCGCGATCGATTTCATCCCGCAAGTGGGGCCGTTTGCGATCACAATGGAGGTGTCGGAAAAGCCTAGGAAAGTGCAACTCGTTCCCGATGGCGGGCGTTTGAAATGGACGTGGAAAAAGGGCGCGTTATCGGTAATGATTCCCTCTATCCATGTGCATAGTGTATTGGTGATTGAGTGAAAATCGATAATGGTAGAATCGATACGTTTTACATCGCCACCCTCACCCTTAAAAACCATCGTGCCCACCTGAAGACCATCGTGTCCGCCTGTCGGCGCGACGCGATGCGCTCTCCCAAAGGGAGAGGGGATTTAGGGATACTCATTTTACAAAAGGCTCTTATAATAATCGTTATGAATTTTAAGCAAAACCTCTCTCTTTTTCTTTTGGTGAGTTTTATTTTCTGCAAGCCGTCAATCGCGGCAGAGACCGATTCTCTGTGGCGGTTCTGGGATATCGACGATGGGTTGAAGGAATCTTTCGTTCGATCCATTTCGTTGAGCCACGAAGGGAATCTCTTGGCCGTCCATCGACATTTCAACACAGTGAGTTATATGGATGGATGGGACGTTCGCGAAATATCCTTGCCAGGGGATTCCAATTTCGTGAAGGAGAATCCATCCGGGCGAATTTGGACGATTCTTCCCGAGGGATTGTTTCTGCTTGAAGATTCCGAATGGCGACGGTTTTCTCTTCCTTTTGAGGTTGATGGCGAGACGCCGTTTGTTCCTCTCGATCGTGATACGATACTGCTTCTGCTACAAGAACGATTTCTGAAATTCGATGTTCGCACACAAACCGTTTCCACCATCCGGAATTCTTCTGACGGTGAGATTGGCCGATTTGTTGAAATCGTGGCGGATAAAGATGGCGTTGTTTGGATTGGCGCTGAAAAGGGAATCGCTGAGTGGAAGCCCTATTCCGGCGATGAATGGATCGAGCACCGTGTCGATCATCAAGGTTTTCGGAACGCTCGCGAACTGGTTGTCGGCAGCCAGGGAGAATTATTCTGTGTCTGTACCTCGCAAGAAACTGGGATACTTTCACTGCTCCATTTCGATGGCGCGTCATGGGATGTTTTATGCGCCGATAAATACCTCAAACGGGGTTGGCCCAAGTGGGATAGTGGTTTTTTTGCTCACATCGGAAGCAAAATCTGGATTTACGAGAATAACGATCGGGAAAGCGTTGAGAAGAAAAGCGTACTATCCGGTAAAATCCGGGATATTGCATTCGGCGAGCAAGGGGAGTACTGGGTTGCGACGACTCAAGGGATTGCCAAGTATGCTCCGAATATGTGGAGTAAACCCAACTACCGATATTCCGATTTATCTAAACTCGTGCAATCGATTCATGAAGATTCTCAAGGACGTCTGTGGATTGCCTGCAAGAATTCTTTCTTTTTTTTTCATAAAGATCGATGGACAATTTTTTATTATCCCAATGAGACCGATCCGAGGTATGAAAATCCCAAAGCGATTCATTCATTGGCTGATGGACGAATCGTATTGAACTTAAAACATGTTAACCATGTTGTTTTATTCAATCCGGAAAACGAATCCTTTGAAACAATTCAACATCCAGCCGGGTGGGAAGTGGAATTGATTACATCTCTGGATGATGGCACGGTCGTGGCTCATACAAAAAAAGAGAATCATTCCCGCCTGGAGAAATTCGATAAAAATGGTTTTCACGATTATCTGGATATGGGTCAACACCCTATTTTTGAACACCTCCGCTACGTGCATCAAAGCCAAGATAAAGAAATTTGGATTGGCGGAACCACTGGATTGTTTCTATATCAGGATGGTGTTTTACAGGAGACCACCTATCCCGGAGAAAGCGCGCTTTGTGTCCATGAACTGAAAAATGGCCGTATTTGGGTTGGCGATATGAACCGAATCTATGAATACGACGGCGCTTCGTGGAAAATCGTTCGGGAAAACACCGGACCGGTTCGACTGATGATGACGGACAAGGATGGAAGCGACTGGATCGCATCCGGTAAAGGACTCTATCAAGTTAAAGAAAATACGTGGAACCATTATACGCAAGCAGAGGGGATGCCTTCCAATATCGTCTATACCGTCTTTGAAGATAGCCAAGAAAGAATCTGGGCTGGAACGACACTCGGATTGAGTTTTATGAATCCTATAGTTGATACCGATCCTCCGAATACATTGGTTTCAAAAGAAAAAAATCTGACACGATTCGCACCGAACAGTGAGATTCGAATTCTCTTTGATGGCATCGATCGATGGAAGCATACTCTTTCGGAACGCCTGCTGTATTCCTGCCGGATCGATGAAAGTGAATGGACGCCTTTTTTAGAAGACGCATCAGTCACTTTCGCATCCTTGCCTCCAGGAATTCACTCTATAGAAACCCGCGCCATGGATCGAAATTGGAACGTTGATACGACTCCGGCGATCTTTGAATTTACCGTTTTGCTTCCCTGGTATCGTGAGCCGGTTTTTATGGGAACCGTCTTCCTCTTGGTTGTATTGTCCATCACCCTATCGATCATGGCGATCTTCCACACGGCCAGGCGGGAAAAGATTCTCCGTGAGTTGCTCGATTCACAAAACCAAGTCGAAACGTTGCAAGGTCTTTTACCTATCTGCTCGCACTGTAAAAAAATTCGTGACGATCATGGGTATTGGAACCAATTGGAAATCTATTTAAAAATGCACTCCGAGATCACTTTCAGCCACGGTATCTGCCCCGATTGTTTGAAAGAACATTATCCCAACCAATACGAAATCGTGATGAAAAATCTCGAAAAAAATCTATAATCCGGAAAGCGGCGACATCAATGACTGACCGCCTTCGCCTTATCGTTCATCCCTCCCAATGCTCCTTTATCAATCCGCAATTCGAGGTAATTGAGAATTTCTTTCCCAGAAAATGCCATCGCGATATCCTTGAATCGACGGATCCGATTCGGCCAGTTCCAGCCTTTTTTCGGTGAGACAACAGTACATTTCGTCGATCTCGATCCCCAGAAAACGTCGATCGAGTTTTTTGGATACGACAGATGTCGTTCCAGAACCGAGAAACGGGTCGAAAACCATGTCTCCCGGATTGGAACTGGCCAGAATGATTTGCGCCAGCAGTTTTTCCGGCTTCTGGGTGGGATGATCGGTGTTTTCAGGCATCGACCAGAATGGAACCGTTAGATTTGTCCATAGATTGGAGGGGTGTGTCAATCGGAAATTGCCCTGATCCGATTTGTCCCAGTCTTTCGGTTCTCCATTGCCGTGCGTATAGGGCGCGATGACCTTTCGCTTGATTTTGACGGCGTCGAGATTGAAGGTGTAATCATTCGAGACAGTGCAAAACCATATATCCTCCGAATTGTTTTTCCAGTTTTTTTTCGCCCCCCGCCCCTTTTCCCTCTCCCACGTGATTCGGTTCCGGATCAAGAGATATTTGGAAGCCACTTGATAGACCGCCGGAGACGACCGCCAATCGGAACAGATATAAACCGACGCCGTGGGTTTGAGCAGCGGGATCAATTGAGAGAGCCACCCATCGATCCACTTCGCATAGTCATCCAACGGTGTTTTTTGAAAACGTTTGGCGTTGTATTTCCTATTCAAGTTATAGGGCGGATCGATAATCAGTAGATCGGCAAACGCCGAAGGGAGAAAAGGGATGGCTTGGTCGATGTCCTGGCAGATGGTGCGATCCGTGATTTCGCCGCGCTCAACCGGCGCGTCTAAACGGAGCACTCTTTTCTGATACTGCTTAACCTCGCTGGGAGATAAAACTATCGTTTTATTTCTGCCCGCTCTCTTTTTCTGTTTCATAGAATATCCCCCATTAAAAAGTATCGTGAAACGATTCATCCTAAAAAATGTAGTGGGCTATCCGTTTTTGGTGATTTGGATACGATCGCTTATGCCGTATCTTTCGGTCGATCCAAGTGTTTTTACTTTTAGCCAACCCGTTTTCGAATCAAATAATTCCTCTTTAATCCTTGGTACGATTGTAATAGTTCAGAAAGTTTTTCTCGAATTTCTCGATCAGCAGTTCCGTCTTAAAAGGTTTGATAATAAAGTCGTTAATTCCGGTTTTCAGCGCTTGGATGATTTTTGATTTCTGACCTTCGGTTGTGATCATAATGATAGGTATTACGATGCCGATCGAACGGGCGTATTTCACGAATTCTATACCGTTCATATTCGGCATGATCCAATCCACGAGAATGATGTCGTAGTTTTTTTCTTCCAGCATAGGGATTGCCGTCTCTCCGTCATCCGCCTCATCGATCTCGATATTTTCGACGTGGCTTTTAAGTGCCTTGGAAATGATCAGGCGCATGGCTCCGGAATCGTCGATGATCAGTACTTTCATATCGTTCTCTCGATAGTCTCCAGGACAGGTCGCGTCTTATGAGCTAACATCCAAAACGAAAAGGTAAAGAGTAAGATTGTAAATTGTCAGTTCAAATAAAATGTATGTTGATACGATTTAATCGAAGCATTCTTTATTTCTTTTTCTTATTGCAATCCTTACAAACACCGTGCAGCACCAAGTGATGGCCTTCGATTTGGAATCCTCTTGGCGTCTTGACATCGGTCAAGGGACACCCATTCACTTCAAAGGCTTCCCCGCAGGTGCGGCAGTAGAAATGATGGTGGTGGCTTTTTCCCGCCGTCTCGTAACGCGGCGCACCGCCCGGAATCTCCACCGGCACGATCACCCCCTCTTTCACCAGGGAATTCAAGTTGCGGTAGACCGTCGCGATTCCCAGACTGGGCGCATGAGGCTTCGCCAGATCGAAAACCTGCTGAGGCCCCAGAGGACCGGAAGCATTCTCCAGAATATTACGAATCGCGGTGCGTTGGCGGGTCGAGCGTTCCATAATCATCCTCGATTCAATGAACCTATCTATTAATAATAATGATAATCATCATCATAAAGCCTGGCTGCTCGTCTGTAAAGCCCTAATATATAAAATCCACTGGACAAATCATGATAATGAGATATCATTAGCGATAAGAAGACATTTCGGAGAAGGTGCTTCAGTGAAACGATTGCTTGCCTCGATTGCGCTGCTTGTTTCGATTGCGCCGTGGAGCGACGCACGACCACGATACGTCGCGACGATTCACCCCCTGGCTGAAATTCTTCACGAGCTCGTGGGTGAGCGAGGCGAAGTGATCCGCTTGATTCCACCGGATGCGTCTCCCCATACCTACGAACCCCGCCCCTCCGATGCCCCTTTACTGGCCGGCGCCACCGCTCTGTTTTTCGTTGCTCCAGACCTGGACGGCTGGGCGGCTAACCTTCAGACATCGAACAAAATTACTGTGATGGATTCCGTTCCAAAAGCGTACCGGTTGGCGATGGAAGCCCATCATCATACGGCGAACGACCACGACCATGCTGAAAATGAACCGTTAGACTCTCATTTCTGGACTGATCCGCTCACAGTAAAAGCGACCCTGCCTGGATTGCTTCGCGTTCTTTCCCGGCTGGACGAAGCGGGAACCGTGATCTACCAAGCCAACGCCAAGCAGTTCGGCCAGCGGCTCGATTCATTGCACGAACAATTGAAGACGCGCCTGCAATCCGTGAAAGGCGAATCTGTTATGCTGTTTCATCCCTCCATGAGATACATGTTGAACCGCTATGGATTGACACTCGCGGGAACGGTCGAGTCGGCTCCAGGTAAAGAACCAAGCCCCCGATATTTGATCGAGTTGGTGCATAAAATAAAACGATCCGGTGTGAAGGCGATCTTCACCGAACCGCAACTCTCCCGCCGATCCGCCGAATCGCTGGCCGAAGCGGCGGGCGTCAAACTCTTTGAACTCGATCCAATCGGTGGAACCGAAAAACGGATGCGTTACGATGAACTGCTTTTATACAACGCCCGCGTACTTGAGGCCGCTTTGAAATGAACGCTTACGCTGTCGAAACCGATGGGCTGACTGTCCGGTATGGGGACTATACCGCCCTGGACCGTGTCACGATCCAAATTCCGGAGGGGGCGTTTGTCTCGATCGTCGGTCCCAATGGTGCGGGGAAAACGACTTTCTTAAAAAATCTCCTCGGCCTCGCCCTTCCAGTCAAAGGGAACACGCGATTATTCGGCAAGGATCCATCCACCATCCCGCCGCAATGGATCGGCTATGCACCCCAAGTCAAAACGCTGGACCGAACGTTTCCCGCGCGTGTCCTCGAACTGGTGGTTTCCGGAGAACGTTTCCGGTGGCCCTGGCGAGTTTCGCCGGGCGAACGCGAACGCGCGCTCAACGCTCTGGAGAGCGCCGGTGTTCGCGATCTGGCCGCACGGCAGGTGGGCTGCCTTTCGGAAGGGCAGCTGCAGCGGGTTTATTTGGCCCGCTGCCTGGTACGCCAACCGCGTTTGGTGCTGCTGGACGAGCCGGCCGCCTGGGTGGATGTCACGGGCGAGGCGAACCTTTTCAACATGCTGCAGCGATACCAGCAAGAAACGCAAGCGGCGATTATCATGGTCACGCATGACTGGAACAACGCGTTGACGTATTCCACTCACGTCTTGCTGCTGAACCGGCGGGTTGTGGGCATAGGCCCACCGAAAGAAGTGTTCGCCGACGAGTTGCTCTACGCCACGTTCGGCAGCATGTGTCCCATTCATTCCATCCATCGCGGGGAGGGTTCCGATGCTTGAAGCGCTCTCGTTTCCCTTCATGCAGCGGGCGCTGTTGGGTGGCGTTCTGATTGCTTTCCTCGCCAGTTATTACGGTGTCTTTCTGGTTCAGCGCGGACTCGGATTTTTTGGGAACGGCCTGGCGCACGCCGCGTTCGGCGGGGTGGCGTTGGGATTGCTGCTGGAGGCGGAACCGCTGTGGATCGCGGTTCCTTTTACGATCCTGGTATCGCTTGGCATTACGTGGATTCAGCAGCAGAGCCGATTGCGGGGCGATACGGCTATCGGGGTGTTTTTTGCCGTGTCGATGGCACTGGGGGTGATTTTTCTCTCGTTGAAAGAGCGTTACACCGCCGATGCCTATACCTATATTTTCGGATCGATCCTGGCCGTTCGATCCACGGATTTATGGGTGACCGGCCTGGCGGCGCTGGGCAGTGTTTTGACGTGGCCGCTTTGGGGGCGCTGGGCCTATGCCACGTTCGATCGGGATTTGGCGCTGGCGGGGCGTTTGCCGGTGGCGCGCGACGATTACCTGCTGTCCGCGCTCATTGCGGCGACGGTGGTCGTATCGGTCAAGATGGTGGGGATCGTGTTGATGTCGGCGTTTCTGGTGATCCCGGCGGCGGCGGCCCGCTTGCTGGCCCGTTCGTTCGCCTGGATGACGCTCGTTTCCATCGCGATCGGCGTATCGAGCGCAATCGCCGGGCTATGGGTTTCCTACCTGTTTGATTTACCCAGTGGGGCGTCGATTGTCATGACTCAGGCGGTGGTCTTTTTTGCGGCGCTGGCTTTCCCGAAACGTGGGTAAGCGATACACGTCAGGGGGCCGTTTGGACGATGTTGAAAATGGTTTTTCCCTTTGTTTCGAGGTATTCCAGTAGTGGGGCGGGCGCGATCGCAGTGGCGGGGCGGGTTTTGTCCTCCGGCAGTTTTCCATTGAAGTAGGTCAGCGCGCGGGATTCGAGTTTTTGGAGATCGTAAACCGTCTTGCCGTTCTTCTCTTTTTCGGCGAATGCCAATTTTTTCGTCCAGTTCCCCCGCGAGTCGTCCAGGTAGGCGAACACCTGTTTTTCCTCCAGATTGGCGAAGGCGCGAAAACGGTAGGCGGCAATGAGACGGTCCTTGTCATCGAAGTGATAGTGCCATTTCACCGTCAGCATCTTCCGGCTGTCGAACTCGCTTGATTCCACCATGTTTCCATGCGCGTCATAGGCGTAGACCGATTCGCGAATCAGCGTTCCATCCTCGCGGAAGACCTTCTCACCCGTAATGTTCTTGTGTTTGTCGTAATCGAACTGTTTGCGTTCGGTCACACGTCCGACGGCGTCGTGGGTGACGCTTTCGTCTGGCTGGCTGCCCTCGCCGTAGTGATAGACGGTTTTGAACAGCAGGCTGCCATCCTTGTTGTTGGCGGTCATCTCTTTCAGGCGCTGGCGGTCGTCGTAGGTGAGTGTCTGGGTGGTGTGTGACATCGTGCGGAGATTGTGTGTGATCAGCCCGGTCAGCAGGCCTTCGGTGTTGTGGGAGTAAACGATTTTCGTAGCGGGCGCTCCGTCGGAGTCGATCCGTTCATCGAGTTTGTTTCCGCTTTCGTCCAGTGTGATATGGCTTACGGGAATGCATTCTTGTTCTGCCCATCCTCCGGCTTCCGCGATAAAGCGAACCTCGGCCGTTTCGAGCAAGGCCACCGGCCCGATCAATCCCAATTTGTCACGGTCGTTTTCCGCCCGGGATGCCAGAGTTAAGGTGATGACGAGGGAAGCTAGAAGCAGAACGAATATCAAATGCTTGTATCGCATGGTCCGGCCTCGTTCGCACTGTTTCAAACGCATGATTCAAATCCTCAAGCGTGTTTGCATAGTCATCGTATCAAACTGGCGTTGGGATTCAAGCGGAATTGGCCTAGCGTTTTATGTTTTACGGGAGTCGTTGAATCGGGATGGAAGCGATAAGGTGTGACATATACTACGACAATGATGATCCCTCTCCCAGAAGGAAAGGGAATTTTTTTCAGGGGGGCGGGAAACTAGTCGATCAGGGCGTCGAGGGCTTCGAACTCGCTTTTGTAGATGCTGAAGACTTTGGTGAGTTGAACCACGTCGAAGAGTTCTACCAACTGCTCGCTGAGTCCGCAGAACGCCAGCGTTCCCCCCTTCGGTTCGAGCAGTCTCATGGCTTCCATCAACGCGCGGATCCCGGAACTGCTGAGGTATTCGAGATCGGAAAAATCGAGAAGCACTTTAATCGCGCCTTCCTCGATGGAGCGTTTGAGGGTGGAGGAGAAATCGTTGAGCGCGTTGAAATCCATATTACCGCTGGGCTTGATAATCGTCACACCTGTTTCGGTTCGCACTTCAATCTTCATGAGTCTTTTCCTTATACTTTAGTATACGGGTGTTCCGTAATCTCATTTCGTTCATGTTTTACGTTCCGGTTGCCATTGTACTACAGATTGCGCGTCTTGAAAACCTTTTATGAGAATTTGCCGGAAGTCAATCAAAATGGGAGACTGATTCCCTGCTTCGATCGAGCGGATTGACTCATGAAACCTGCTTTCTTACGGTATTGACTCTTTGCTGGCAGCCGTGTTTTGTTGGGTAGGGGGGGCATTATTTAATTGATAAATGTATTTTGCATCGCAAGCGAAGAGTTGATTGTTGTCACTGGAAAAACCTAAAAAATTCACGCCGTGTTTATCCGTCTCGAATCGGTTAATCAACAGGCGCTCTTCCAGATTCCAGATTTGCACGATCCCTTTCTGGCCTCCCGCCGCCAAATAAACGCCATCGTTCGAGACGCAAAGAGACCACACACGATTTGGATGATGAAAACGATGTAAAGGCTCGCCGGTCTGTGCGTCCCAGATTTGAATCGAACCTTCATAACCTGCGGATATAATTTGCCGCCCATCGGGCGAATAGATGGCAACCTTGCGCGTCTTGGGATGGCTCAACTTGTGTAGCAGGTTTCCATTTGCCGTATCCCATATTTTTATCGTACCGTCCTGGCGTGCGGTCAGAACGTGGCTTCCGTCGGGAGAATACGCGACGCTGTGGATTTCATTGATCCCTTGTTCGCGGTCGATTTCACGCAGAACGGTTCCGGTCTGGGCATCCCAGAGACGAGCCAGACCGTTCTGTTCTTTTACGAATAGCGTTTTCCCGTCCGGGGACAACGCGGATTGAATCCAACTGCTTGTTCCGGGTTTCGTAATATGATCGGTACCCGGGCCAGGCGTATCGAACGTCAAAATCAGTTCCCCCGTTTGAACGTCCCACAAATGGACAATGGACTCCCATAAACCCGTAAAACAGGTTCGTCCATCCGGTGAAATTGTGATATCAATCACCAAATTTCTTTGCAGATCGATTTGTCTGATTTCACGGGCAGTGGAAAGATCGAAAAAACAGACTTTCGATTGCGACCCGAAAATCGCGGTCTTTCCATCTCGTGAAAACGCACCTTGATAGAAGGTCGGGCTATTGAATTCGATCCATACGTTCTCCGGCGGCGAGTCGTCCACCTCGATCACCAAATCGACCCCCTGAAATTCCACAATCCGGAAGATAATGTAAAAATGCGCGAGAAAAGCTGCGATCAACACAACAATAAAGAACGTTAGAGGACGAATCTTCATCGTGTATTCCTTTTCTGAACTCGATCAGGTGTCGTAAGGTTCGCGTTCGGGGCGGGAGAGGTGGGAATTGGCTTCGTTGTCGTTGACGAAAAGTTCTTTTTGGGGATCCCATTCCAACTTACGGCCCACCCAGCCGCATATATTCGCCAGATGAGCGACCGTGGCGGAGCGGTGACCGATCTCTGCGTCGGTGCGGGGGCGTTGACGTGTCTTGACGCACTCGACGAAATTCTGGATGTGGTCGTAGGTCGAGGAAGCGTATCCGTCGTCTGCCATATCCGTGTCCGCCGAAGATTCGACCACCAGGCTGTCACGAGACGTCAACGGTTCCCCCAGAATATCCGCCGGTGTGGATTCGATTTTTTCCCGGTTGACGAACAGTTCGCCCTTGGAACCGTAGAAGATCATGTCGAAGCCGTCGCCGCTTTCGATTGTCAGTTCAACGCCGTTATCGTAGATCAGTTTGAAATGGTAGGAAGTGAAAGTGTTGAACGCGCCGGGTTTCACTTCCGACGTGCCCTCGATGAAACGTGGGCCGGAACCATCCCTATCCAGCGCCCATTGCGCGATATCGGTGTGGTGCGCGCCTAAATCCGTCACCTGGCCACCGGAATATTCGTAGAAATAGCGGAAATAAACGTGACAGCGCAACGGGTTGAAAGGCACTTTCGGCGCGGGGCCGAGCCAGCGTTCCCAATCCAGACCGGGAGGAATCGGGGCGTCGGGAACCGGCGGGCGCACTTCCGTGCCACGAACGATGATGCGGATTTTCTTCATTTTGCCCAAGCGGCCGTTACGCACGTAATTGCAGGCGGTCTGAAAATTCTTATGATCGCGCTGCTGAAAACCCGTCTGGAAGATACGGCCGGTCTCCTGGCATCTACGGACGACTTTACGGCCTTGATCGATGGTGAGAGTGATTGGTTTTTCGCCGTAGACATCTTTGCCCGCGTCCAGCGCGTCGAGGAAAAGTCTGGCGTGCCAATGGTCGGGCACGGCGATGAGGACGGCGTCGATATCCTTGCGGTCCAGCACGTGGCGGTAGTCCAGGTAGGGATCGGTGGAGCCTTTGGGTTGGGGGTTGGACACGTTATCCCATACCGTGCCTTTGACCCATTTTCGCTGATCGACGCCCGTCTGATCGTCCAGAAATTGCAGGCGGTCGGTTAAGAAGCGGAAATCGAGATCGGCGAGCGCCGCGATTCGGATGTTTTCGTTTTTAATACATTCCCGCAGCAGTTCACTGCCGCGCCAGCCCATGCCGATGTTACCGGTGACGAGTCGGTCACTGGGCGGATTCTTTCCCAGCACGGTCCGGGGGACAAGCGCGGGAAAAGCCGCTCCGGCTCCCAGGCAGAGGGTGGATTGTCCGGTTGTTTTGAGAAACTGGCGGCGTGTCGGCCGGTTTGAATTCGTCATGATTGAATCCCTTTCTCTATTCCCGATCTTATTATAAAACGGGGATGGCGTTTCGATCCCATTATTTAATCACAAATGCGGGATTCTGTTTAGTTCAAGAAATTCTGGAAGATATTTCCTTGGTAGTGACATTGGACAATCTTCCTGCTTGATTTAATCTTTATAGTATTGCAGCGCAGGCTTCCAGCCTGCACCGTGAAATGATGCATGCTGGAAGCTTGCGCTACAAAAGGAGAGGTTATTCACTTGATGGCATTATCGAATCAACAAGACATTCAACAAAAACCTGAAAACCCGAAGCGGGACGAAACGAAAAAGAGACGGTTTCCGAATTGGGCGCTTAACTTAGCGCTCGTGCTGGGATCGTTTCTTCTCTGCGCGGTGCTGCTTGGATTGGGGGAACTCTTCTGCCGGGCGTTTACCCGAATTCACTTACTCGGAAACAGCGCGAATCTGTTTGAGCACTCCCGCTTTGGATTCGGTCACAGCAATACACCTCGTTTCCGTGGCTTCTCCTTCGGCGTGGAGGTCGAGACGGATGAATTCGGTTTCCGTATCGATCCGGAGACGAAGGACCCCGGCGATGGCGACGCCGTCTTGATTCTGGGCGACTCAGTGGCGTTCGGCTGCGGGGTTGAAGAAAAACAGACGTTCACCGGGATGCTGCGGCGAACGTTTCCGGACGTGCGGTTCTACAACTCGTCATCGATCGGGTATTGCACACACGACTATCAAAACGTTGTGGATGGTTTCATTCCCTCGCATCCAGAAATAAAGAAGGTCTTTCTCTTCTTCTGTCTGAACGACCTCAGCCCTCAAAGTGCGTTGGCGATCGAGCAGCGTTTGTCTCTCCGTTCGCGGGGAACGGGGTTCGGGAAAGGCCGTTTGACTTCGATCAGGATAAGGTTCCCCTTCAATCGTGCGACGATGGCGCAAGACAAGCAAACAGCCGGTCAAAAGAACGCCCAGCCGACATTGAAGCCAAGACGGGAAAGCCGGATCGTTTCATGGGCGAGGCAGTATCCAGTGTTAGAAAATTTAAATTCCTTCCTGCGTTCCCGTTCCAAATTGTATTTGTTTGTCAGGAGCTTCGCCGGAAATTCGCAGTTGATTTTTCAGAACGATCATTCGCTGTATTCAAGGGGAGAGAAATATTTCGTTGAAAACATGCAGCCGGTTTTGGACGTGTCGCAAACGCTTCGACAATCGGGAATCGAATTCAAGGTGTTTATCCTGCCGTATGTGATGCAACTTCGTTTTCCCACGGAGACCCATCTGAAACCTCAGACTCGGCTTTCAGACTTCTTCACCCAACACGGAATTGATTTCACCAATACGCAAGATACCTTTCGGTATTATGAGAACGATTATCGGAGATTGTATTTATGGGACGATCCCATGCATTTTTCCGGGGAGGGGCACCGGATTTTATCCGAAATCGTCAGTCTTGAGTTGAAATCTGAACAGGCGCGTGATTGATTCCGTACCCGTTTTTTATCAAAAATTGAATTTAATTTATAAATTTTTGTGAAAGAATTGAGAATGGCGAAAAAACGGAATTTTCCCGTGTTTTTCAACCTGTTGATAATTATAGAGTTAGGTTTTTCCTTTTTGGTTTTACCATTCTGGCATCCTTATTGCTTTTAACAGAGCTAAGTCAACATACTAATCACTTTATTCAATTTCCTTTTCAGATCGATTGCCCCTGTTACTGGAATGCCCAAGCGAATAAATCCGGCTCACTCAGCCGGATTTTCTAATTTAAACGATGATCGATATGAATCGGGTGAATGGTTTACTTGGATTTCTTTTTATCCCTGGGGTCGTGGATATGGGCGGATACGGGATCGTTTTCGACTTCGCGGTGAATGGCTTTGAGCATTTTGAGCATCTTTTCAAGACGCTCCGGTTCGCTGCCTGCCAAGTTGGTTGTTTCCCTTAAATCGTTCTTCAAATTGTAAAGTTCGAATTCGGTGAATTTTAAGTCGGAGAGGATTTTCCAATCGCCGTCTCGCATGGCGATTTTCGGTTTGGATAGGGCACGGTCGTAACGCCAATAGAGCGGACGCCTTCGCTGGATGGGTTTGCCCTCGAAGATGGGGGTGATGCTGGTTCCGTCGAGAACCGGCTTGCTGGGAAGATCGGCTCCCGCCAGTTCGCAGAACGTGGGGAGAACATCGGTTCCATTAACCGGTTCGCGGCAAACCTGCCCCGGTATGGTTTTGCCAGGCCATCGGATGATGCCGGGGACGCGGATGCCGCCTTCGTGGATATGCAGTTTCATGCCGCGCAACGGGCCGGGTGAGCCGTGCGACCGTTCCGAGCCGCGATACCGGTTGAGCGTTTCCGGGCCGTTGTCGCTGGTGAACATAACGAACGTATTGTCGCGCAGGTCTCGCTTGTCGAGGTAGTCCAACAAGCGGCCCGTCTCGTGATCCATCTGGGAGACGTTGCCGTAATATTCCGCTTCGGTCTTGGAAGCGGATGAGTACATATCCATAAATCGCTTCGCGGTGGCGATGGGTTCGTGCGGGGCGTGGAACCAGACGAACAAGGCAAAAGGTTGGTCACCATCAAGTCGATCCAATACCTTCATCGCTTCGTCCACGATAATCGTGCTGGAATACCCTTCGAGCGGTCCTACCTTGTTATCGTTGCGGATAAAGTTTTTCGGATTGTGGTGCGAGGGCAGGGCGTTGTTCTGCGTCGAGACCCAATGGTCGAAGCCGTGATCGCCGGGGGAGGGCTGGGAACCGTCATCGAATCCCTTTCCGCTCAGATGCCATTTGCCGCTGTGGATGGTGGTGTAGCCCGCGTCTTTCAGGCGTTTCGCCACGGTTGTTTCCGCGCTTTGGAGGTGAAGCGGCGAGTTGTGGGGAATCCAGTCGGGGATGGAGCATCGGTAGGGATTGCGGCCCGTCATGACACCCGCGCGTGAGGGGGAGCAGACCGGGGCGGAGGCGTAGCAGTCGGTCAGTTTCATGCCTTCCGCCGCGAGCGAGTCCAGACAAGGCGTATTAATGATTGGATGCCCAAAGCAGCCAAGATCACCATACCCCAGATCGTCACAGAAGATATAAACAAAGTTCGGCCTCGGTGCATCCGATTTCCGAGCAGCCTGAGACGGTTTCGGAATAAGTGAATAACTGGCCATCAAGCCGAGACTGGCCGTCCCGACCGCTGTTCGAACTATAAAATCCCTGCGTGTCGTTTTCATTTCTCTTTCCCTTCAGGAACACCCCAATCGGTTTCATCGTGGCGGTTTTCCGGTGTGATGCTGGTTACAAGTTGATTCAGGGTATATTCCTTGAAGTGTACCCCATTGTCAAGACAAATTTTCACCTATTTTAAGGTAGGTTAC